>JAZTYX010000001.1:0-46913 GCA_045637095.1 Clostridia bacterium
CAATAATAGTAATGATAATATTAGCTGCAAGTGTAGTAGTAACACTTAGCAATACAGGAGTAATCGATAGAGCAGGACAAGCGGTAAATTTAACAAATGAAAAACAAATTTCAGACTTTGCAGCATTAGCTTGGTCAGATGCATTTATGGATGGAGAAAGAACACAAAGTGGGCTAGAAAATGCGGTAATAAATGCATTAACAACTAACGGAGTAAATACAAATACACTAGATATAAATGTTACAACAAGTGGTGTTTCAGTAGCAAATAAGAAAATTTATACAGCAGATGAAATAGCGGCGGACTCAAATATATATGCTATTGGTAAAACAAATGCAAACGATGTAATAGCTATATATAATCCGGAAACAAAAACAATGACAATAAGAAAGAATACAACTTCAGGAAATGGAGAAATGAAAGATGCGGCATATTCTACACCGCTATTTAATAGTTTAAAAACAGAGTTAGAAAAAGTTATTATAGAATATGGAATAACAAATATATCTAAATATTCTTTCAAAGGGAATACAAAGCTTAGTGAGGTTGTTACTTCATCAACTGTAACAGTAATAGGAGATTCTGCATTTAAAGGGTGTACAAGCCTTGTTAAATTTGACATGCCAAGCAAGGTAACAACTATAGGTTGGAATTGCTTTGATGGATGTAATAATTTAACATATTTATATATACCTGCTACATTAACAAGTATTGATGAATATGCATTCGCGGCAAAAAATATAGAATTTGTATTTGAACCAGGATTCGATATAACATTAGAAACAATAGATTTCTATGCATTCTCGATATTTTCGTGTAGTACAGCTACTGCAATGTCAACATATAAATTTGCAGTTCAATATGGTGATGGAACAAGTACAAAAGTAGATAGAACTCA
Source organism: Clostridia bacterium (assembly GCA_045637095.1). Classification (GTDB taxonomy): domain Bacteria; phylum Bacillota; class Clostridia; order TANB77; family CAG-465; genus UMGS1649. The sequence goes on from JAZTYX010000001.1 coordinate 899, forward strand.
TATTTGTACGGGTTCTGGTTCTGGAACATTATATAGATATAGTTTTGAAACTAATATAACAATAAACGGAAAAACTAGAACGATGCCATATCATTATCATGATTATTGCTCAACATGTTTCTATTAATAAACAATAAAAAGGACTTGGTTTACAAGTCCTTTTTCATTATATTTGCATCTTCTAAATTATCATAATATTTAGCTCTAGTAGATATTTTGCTAAAGTTTAATTTTGTGTATAGACTAATAGCTGGTATATTTGAAGTTCGTACTTCAAGAAATATACTTTCTATTTGTTTTTCTTTTAAGTGTTTTTCTAGTGTATTAAGTAGAGTAGAAGCAATACCTTGTTTTAGGTAATCTTTATGTGTTGCTACTGCAGTTATATCTGCGTGATCTACTAATAGCTCACATCCTATATATCCAACTATGTTGTTTGTGTTATTATCTATAGCTACTAAATAATATGTGTTTTTACTTTCTAAATCTTTCTTAATTGAAGCATATGAAAGATTTCTATGGTCTAATGTTTTTTCTATTTCTTCAATTTGATTTAGGTGAGAGATAACTGCTTTTTTAATAGATATGTTTTCCATTATTTTTCACCATCGCGAGTTCTTTCAGCTTCGCTATTTCTAAAATACATTGCGTCTAATGTTTCGTATGTATATGTATTTTTATCTGTTACATCTTCCTTAAATATATTTCTTAAATCTAGAGTAGAAGATACAACTTCTGTACCTGTTATTTGCTCTGTAAATGGATTTTCAAGCATTTCTTTGTTGTCTGTAACAACTAATATGTCTGCTATTTCTTTTTCTTTTAGAAGGCTTATTAGAGCTTCGTATGGAAGGTTGCCAGATATGCTTGCTTCTTTTAATTCTTTATTATCCACAACTTCAAATAGTTCATAATATACTCTAGTATTTTTTGCATCTAATGTAGATAAGATATACTTGTGATTTGTATCTAAATGGTTTAGTGCCATAAGTTTTAAGCTGGTAACACCAAGTATCTTTTTATCTAATACTTTAGCTAAAGCTTTAACAGTAGCTATACCAATTCTAACACCAGTAAAAGAACCAGGACCTAAAGTACATGCTAATAAATCCATATCTTTAACTTTTACATTGTTTTCATTAAGGACTTCATCTACTAAAGGTAGAAGCTTTTCTGAATGAGTTATTTCATTATCTATTTCTTTAACATATGTTGTATCATTTAACATTAATGCTACAGCAGCTTTTTTAGTTGTGCTGTCTATTGCTAATATATTCATTAGTTATTTCCTCCATGTATTTCTATTGTTCTTTCGTTATCTTCAAATTCGTTATTTCTAGTAATTGTTATATATATTGTATTTGTAGGCAATATATCTTTAATTATTTCGCCCCATTCTATAATACACAAACCAGAGTGGAAGTAGTCTGTTCCTATTGTGTTTTCGAAATCTTCACCATCTGTTAAACGGTAGGTATCAAAATGGAATATTTTATTTACCTTGTCTAAATTTTCCTTTGGAGTATATTCGTTAACTATTGTAAACGTTGGAGAAGATACATCGTTTTCTATTCCAAAGTATCTTGCTATACCACGCATAAATCTTGTTTTACCAGTTCCTAAATCTCCAGTTAGAACAATTATACTGTTATTATTTAAATCTTTTGCAAAGTCATATGCAAAATTTTCTGTTTCTTTTTCTGAATGTGTTGTTATTTTCATTATTTTCACCAAAAATATTATACTATTTATATATTAAAAATACAACGCAAATAGGGAATTTAAGGGAAAAATATATCTAAAAAGTGTGTAAAAAGAAGAAAAATGGCAAAAAAATTTATAAAAAATATTTGGTATACATAAAAAATAAAGAGAATAAGCTTTAATGTGCTAAAACGCGCATAAATAAAGGGTTGAGAGATATAATATTAATAATATTGCACTAATGTTTAATTATTATGGAAACTTAATATGTAATGTGATTTTTTTGAAATAAAAATATTGCTAAAAAGTGTTGACATTTAGCCATTCATGAAGTATAACTTAGTTGTAATCTTATTACAGGAGGTAAGAAATATGAATAAAGGTGAACTTATTGCAAAAATTGCTGAAGAAAGCAAATTAACTAAAAAAGCTGCTGAAGCTGCTTTAGACGCTTTCGTATCATCAGTAGAAGGTGCTCTTAAAAAAGGAGAAAAAGTTCAATTAGTTGGATTTGGTACTTTTGAAGTTAGACAAAGAGCTGCAAGAAAAGGAAGAAATCCTCAAACTAAAGCAGAAATAAAAATACCTGCTTCTAAAGCTCCAGTATTCAAAGCTGGTAAAGCTTTAAAAGAAACTGTTAACAAATAAGAATTAATAGTATCTTAAAGAACCCACTAGGTGGGTTCTTCTTTTTGTTGTAAAATATAGCTTTTTGTGATATAATCCTTATGGTTAGAAAAATAAATCACATTACTAATGTAAGGAGAGTAGCATGAAGAATTTCGTAGAAGGTTATTTAGCAAGTCTCTATTCTACACTTAAGCCTGAGTATATCTCTTGGCTTAAGGAGTATGTAAAAGAGCATAAGTTTTTTACAGACAATCCCAATACCACCGAAAACTGCGCAGCATCCGAAGAAGATCAGGAAAGGGCATACAAGATTTCTAAGTTCTTTTATCTCGTACATCAAAGCGCTGAGAAGCGTGGTATTGAAGTTGAAGGAAGCGAGAATGGCTTTGTAAGGCTTATGGTAGTTATCAACTTGGATAGCGAAACCACTATTGAGATGATTACCTGGATTGGACAGGGCGCAGAAACGCAAGTAACGCTTGTTGCTGCCGGTTCTGGCAATATCAATCTCGAGGATGTCTTAAAGGACAACAAAATGTAAAATAAAGAATGAGTATAAGTTTTATCTTATGCTCATTCTTTTTGCATAAATAATATATAACAAAAATAAACTAAAATATAGTAATTTTCTATATTTTATGGTATAATATTATTGTGTGTAAAAGGAGAACAAAAGATGTCAAGAGAAGATAAAATTAAAGCTATAGAGAATATACAAGCTACAATGAAAATTGAAAATCAAGAACTAACACCAAATGAACTTAAACTATTAGAGGAATATGTTGAAGATAAATATACATTACAAGAAATGATTCAAATAATAAAAAATATGGTATCAAAGAAGGTGTAGTTAAATGTATGAACCAAGAGATTCGGTGTATTGTTATAAAGGTACAGAAGTATTAAAGAATAAATTGGGTTTAATGGATAAAGAACAATTAAAACAATATTAAAGATTAGTAGTGTCTGTTAAATTGTTTGAGTTAGAGAAATATAATATGTGGAATACATTGGATGTAAATCATTTTGTAAACATTCACACATTTTTATTTGATGAAATATACGAATTTGCTGGGAAATTTAGAAATGAAGATATAGCAAAAGATAATTTCAAATTCGCATGTTGGGAGTACATAGAAAGCGAATTGTTGCGACTGTTTGCGAAATTAAAAGAAGAGAAGTATCTTGAAGGATTAAATAAAGAAGTTTTAGCTAGCAGATTAGCATATTATATGTCAGAATTAAACGTTTTACATCCTTTTAGAGAAGGTAATGGAAGAGCAATAAGAGAATTTATAAGACAATTGGCAAAAAGAAATGGATATAAATTGAATTTTAATAATGTGTCAGCTGAAGAAATGTTAATGGCATCAATTAAATCTGTTACAGATACAAAAGAACTTGAAGAAAAAATATTTAATTGTTTAACTAAAATTTAATTATAAATAATAACTGAACATAAAGTGTGGTTTTTCGTTGAAAAATCACACTTTTATGGTATAATATGTAACATAGAATATAATAATAAATATGAGGTGGAATATGGTTAAGTACAAAAAAGAAAATTCATATGAAAAATTAAATAAATTTGAGCAAGAAGAAATGTACAAATATACAGATGAGTATATTAAATTTCTAAACGCTGCAAAGACAGAATATAAATGTGTGGAGGTTATTAAGTCTGAACTAGAAGAAGCTGGATTTATGCCACTATCTAGCTTTAGATGCTTAGTTCCAGGAGATAAAGTATATTATATAAACAAAGATAGAAGTATATATGCTGCAATAATTGGAGAACAATCTGAAACATTAGGTGTAAACATCATTGGTTCACATATAGATAGCCCACGTTTAGATACTAAACCTATGCCCCTTTTTGAAAAGCATGGTATGGCCTTAATGAAAACACAATACTATGGTGGAATAAAGAAATATCAATGGTTAAGTATACCTCTTGCAATGTATGGAACAGTATATAACGAATCTGGTGAAAAGATAGATGTAGTATTAGGTGAAAGCAATGAAGATTATACATTTGTAATTACAGATCTATTACCACATTTAGGACGTGAAGAATCTGAGAAGAAAGCATCGGACTTTATAGATCCAGAAAACTTAAATGTACTTGTTGGTTCTACTCCAGATTTAGATGAAAAAGAAGATAAAGTTAAAGCAAAAATACTTAAAGCATTAAATAAAAAATATGGTATTACTGAAATAGATTTTGCAAGAAGTGACATTCGTTTTGTACCAGCTTTTGATGCTAAATACATTGGTATAGACAAGGGTATGATAGCAGGTTATGGTCAAGATGATAGAGTTTGTGCTTATGCAACTATTACTGCTATGATAAACCTAGTAAAAGAAAACAGACTACTAAAGAAAACAGCGGTAGCATTAATAGTAGACAAAGAAGAAATAGGTAGTGAAGGAAACACTTCTATGAACTCGTGGGGATTTGAGTTATTCATGACTAAACTATTAAGACTTAGAGGAAAAGAATCTAGAGAAGATTTATTAGAGTTATTAGACAAATCTTACATGTTATCTGCAGATGTTTCAGCAGCGGTAGATCCAATGCACGACCACTTAAGCGATATACAAAATGGTAATATAGCAGGATGCGGAATATCTATTGAAAAATATACAGGTAGTGGTGGAAAATATTCTGCAAATGATGCATCAGCAAAATATATGTCTTATGTTATGAATCTTTTAGATAAAAATAATATATCTTACCAATTAGGAACTTTAGGTAAAATTGGTAAAGGCGGAGGCGGTACTATTGCATACATACTAGCAGCAAAAGGTGTAGAAGTAGTAGACTGTGGTACAGCACTTCTTTCAATGCATTCTCCTTATGAAGTAGCATCTGTAATAGATGTGTATATGACATACAAAGCATATAAGGCATTCTTTAAGGGATAAAATATAAGGGGGATATATGAGAAATGTATTTAGAAATACCGATTATATATTACTAGGGCTTGTAATAGCCTTAGTAGTAATTGGAATAATCGGAATATATAGTGCTGGGATGAATAGTACAAGCTCTAGCGATGAATGGACAAAGCAAATAGTTTGGGCGTGTATATCTTTAGCTGTTATGTTTGCTGCTTGGATGTTAGATTACCATCTTGCAGGAAGTATAGGAATAGTAGCTTATCCAATATTTCTAATAGCACTGGTTGTAGTACTTTTTATGCCAGAGATTAATGGTGCATCCAGCTGGTTTAATCTTGGTGGTTTTTTACTTCAACCATCTGAGTTTATGAAAATAGCATATATATTAGCAGTAGCTAAATATATGGAATATATGGGTAAAGGTAAAGAGGCGGTAAACAAATGGCAAAACATATTAGTAATAGGAGCAATGTTTGCAGTGCCAGTTGTATTAATAATGTTACAACCAGACCTTGGTACAGCAATAGTTTTTGCTAGTATAACATTCTTTATGATGTTTAAGTCTGGCTTAAGCTATAAATATGTAATAGCATTAATATTACTTGTAATAATACTTGTACCAATTGTGTATTTCTTTGTTTTAAACGATTACCAACAACAAAGAATACTTGTGTTCTTAGATCCAGAAAGAGAACCTTTGGGCGCAGGATATAATGCAATACAATCTAAAATAGCAGTTGGCTCTGGAATGTTATTTGGGACAGGCTTAGGTAAGGGAACACAAACACAATGGGGATACTTACCAGTTAAATCTTCGGATTTTATATATTCAGTAATATCTGAAGAATTTGGTTTTATTGCATCAATATTAATTGTAGCAATATATATAGTAATGTTACTTAGAATATTAAAGATAGCAGAAACATCTAAAGATAGATTTGGAAGCTTAATTGCAATTGGAATATTTGGAATGTACTTTTTCCACTTTATAGAAAACATTGGTATGACGATTGGTCTTATGCCAATTACGGGTATACCATTACCATTTGTAAGTTATGGTGGAAGTAGCCTTCTTACTAACTTCGCTTGCTTAGGACTACTTTTAAGTATAAGTGGAAGAAGACAAAAATCGTTATTTGTAGAATAGAAAAACAAACATAAAGGAGAAATTAGTTTGGAACTAAAAGAATATATAAAAGAAATAAAAATAGGAGATATAACTGTAAAGCATAATGTGTTTTTAGCACCTATGGCAGGAGTTACAGATTTACCATTTAGATATATTTGTAATAAATATGGTGGTGTAGTGTATACTCCAACAGAAATGGTTAGTACTCGTGGACTTGTCTATCAAGATAAAAAGACACATAAAATAATGGATATGCATGAAAATGAAAGTCCTAAGGTTATACAAATCTTTGGTAGTGAACCAGACATTATTAAACAAGTAGTACTTAAACTAAATGAAAGTGATGATGTAGATATTATAGACTTCAATATGGGCTGCCCAGCGCCTAAAGTAGTAAAAAATGGCGATGGAAGTGAGCTTCTAAAAGATTTAGATAAAGTTGAAGAAATAATAAAAACATTAACTGAAACAAGTACAAAGCCTGTTACAATAAAAACAAGACTTGGATACAACAAAGATACAATGACAGCTATTAAAGTAGCTAAACTTTGTGAAAAGTATGGCGTAAGCATGGTAACAATACATGGTAGAACAAGAGACCAATACTATACAGGTATAGCGGATCTTGCTGGAATAAAAGAGACTAAAGAAGCAGTAAATATTCCGGTAGTAGGAAACGGTGATGTGGTAGATATTGAGTCTGCTAAAAGAATGTTTGAAACAGGTGTAGATGCCATAATGGTTGGTAGAGCGGCTTTTGGTAATCCGTGGATATTTAAGAGCATATTAGAAGGTAAAGAATATATACCAACATTAGAAGAAAGATTTAGTGTAATACGCGAACATTTAGATTTAGCAGTATCTCGCGAAAGAGAAGAAGTTGCTATACCTAAAATGCGTAAGCATATATCTTGGTATTTCAAAGGGTTAAAACATAGCAGCATAGCAAGAGATAGAATAAACAAAGAGCTTACATATGATGGTGTAGTAAATATCTTAAATGAATATTATAATATGTTAAAAAAAGAAGAGTAAAATCTTCTTTTTTTATGTTTAATATAGACAAAAAAATTAATATATAATAATATAAATGTGTAGAATAAATAAGGAGATACAAAAGATGAAAAGAGGAATAAGTTTAATAGTTTTAGTTATTACTATTATTGTAATGATAATATTAGCTGCAAGTGTAGTAATATCTTTATCTGACACGGGAATAATAAATAAAGCAAATCAAGCAGTACAAGTTACAGATGAAAAGCAAGTACAAGATTTAGCATCATTAGTTTGGGCGGAAGCTTATTTAGATCCAATTAAAAAAGAAAATATAGTAAATGTTGTTAAGCAAGAACTAGAAAGACAAGGAATAACTGAAGAAAAGTGGGATATAACAGTATCAAATACAGGAGTATCTGTAACAATTAAAAAACCTGCGTATAATTTGGGTTCTATGATAACAACAGATAATTACGGAGACTTAGTAGATTATACAGTAACAGTTGATGGAAAGACATATAATAGCTGGCAAATATATTATCATAACGATGATTATGTGTTTTTAATATTAAATGGTACTTTACCTAATAAGGTAAAACTTAATAAAGGAACAACTGTGGCGAGTTTAACAGAAGATGAACTGAATTTATACAATAAGTTTAGAGTTGGAACTTCAGATAAATTCACATTAGCAGACACAGTAGATAGTAAGATAGGATATAATTGCAAAGCGGTTGCTCAATTAATAAAAGATTATGCAAATTTTGCTAATATGACAGCATATAATGGCAATGTTATAGGCGCAATTGGCTCGCCTACATTAGAATTATTAGCAGCAGGATGGAATGCGAAAAAATATACACCAACGATGGAACTTTCATTAGATACATTTGGATATAAAATAAATGATGCAATTTATTTAAAAGACTTAACTAGTGATGGTTTATACGTAGGAGAATATAATTGTTGGGTAGCATCACCTTCTTCTAAAGGAAATGGTTATGCATTCCTTTCGATGCCAGGTTATGTAAGTTATGGTGACTGCAGCGGGGCGCAAAGTGTTAGACCTGTTGTTTGTTTAAAAGCTTCAATTCCAGCAACAATTGGAACAGGGGGTTATGATTTTAATTTGAAGAAATAGCGTTGAAAAAAGAGTAGATTCTTTATGAGTCTATTCTTTTTTTTACTTAATGGAGATATTTGCATATAATACATTAGGTGGATTATGAAACGTGGAGATATATACTATGCGGATTTAGGTGATGTGGTAGGCAGTGAACAGTTTGGTCTTAGGCCTGTTGTTATTGTACAAAATAATATAGGGAATAAATATAGTAAAACAGTAATTGTTTTACCTATAACATCTAAGGTAAAAAAGGAACTACCAACTCACATTAAAATAGAGGGTAGGAATTTTGGCCTTGAAAAAGATTCAATAATTCTTGCAGAACAAATTAGAACTATAGATAAAAGCAGATTAAAAAAGCGCATTGGAAAGATAGATAAAACCGTTTTAAATGAGATAAAACAAGCCCTAATAATTAGTTGTGGACTAAGAGGAAATGTTACTTTTTTAGAGCTTTTTAAGAAATTTCAAAATATGTGACAAAATGTGACTAATTTCCTTGCAATATGTTTTTTAGAATGTTAAAATAAAGTCAGTAGTATATAAAATTACTCTAATATAATTAAAGGAGAATAGCATATGGACAGTAGACTAAAAATCAAAGCTTATGTAACATCGTACTCTGAGGAAGTCACTGGCAGCTGCAATCATGTGAAGGTTGACTGGCCGGATGGTCGGGAACTTTCGTTTGTAGTGGATTGTGGATTGTTCCAGGAAAAAGAACATTTAGAAAGGAATGCTGAGAAGTTCGGTTTTACGCCAAGCAACATCGCTTTTGCGATTGCAACTCACGTACACACTGACCATGTTGGTCGGTTCCCTTACCTTGTAAAGAAAGGTTTTATGGGTAGAATCTACACTACCGAAGAAACCAGACAGTTGTTGCCCGCTATCTTGAATGAGACGTGCGACAGAATGCAAGAAGAGTACGAAGTTGCTCTCAAAAAGTACAAAGCAGAGAAACAAGCAGTGCGCAAAGCAAAGCTTGATTCGAAGGGCCGCGGCAAGAGAGATAAACAGCGTAGGGAGTATACCAAGGATAAGCCTAAGGCTGTGACTCACATGCCCGTTTTAATTTTTGAAAGAAAAGACATTGATGTCTGCTTAGATAGAGTTAACACGGTAGCACCTTTTGAAACTTTCTATCCTGCAGAAGGTCTCGAAGTAACATTTTATCCTAACGCTCATATCGGCGGTGCGGTTCTCGTACACGTAAGAGCTTACGATGAAAATGAGGAGTTGAACTTCTTGTTCACTGGAGACCTGGGAATGACAAATCCTGTCACTGGCGGAGAAACCATTATCCCTGATGAAGTCTGTGAAAAAATTGACTTTGTCGTATCTGAAGCAACCTACGGAGCGTCTGATGGTCCTCGTGATGATGAAGGCGAAAGACAGAGACATATTAAAATTCTGGAAAGCGTATATAAGAAACGCGGAACAGTAATGTATATGTCAAACTCTCTCGAGAGACCTCAGAAGGTCTGTGCTGACCTGGTAAGCATGCAGAAGGAAAATGTATTTGAAGGAATCAAGGATTTCAAAATCTATTTTGACTCCACGTTCGGAATCAAATGCCATTCCAAGTATGTCAAGCTTTACGGCGAGGACTATGTTCCTGAGAAGTTCCAAATCATCGATAAGACCACTCGCGACATCGTAGCCGCAGAAGAAGGACCTAAGATGATTATCTGCACATCGCCGAGACTCTATCAAGGTTCGTTCGTAACGTATGGTTCTAAGATGCTTGCAAGCAAGAATGTAACGCTTATCTTCGTAGCATACATTCCTGAGAATGTAAGAAACATCGTAAACCTGCCTCGTGGTACTGAGATTGACTACATGGGAGAAAAAGTCAGACTCATGTGTAAGATGTATAACTTCGGTTATTACTCTTCTCACATCACTCCTGAGGATTTGGACGAGTTCCTTGCAAGGTTCACAAATGCAAAAGCACTTCTTTTCAACCATGGTACTGTAGAAGCTAAGACAAACTATGTAAGACGATACAAGACAGATGAGAACTCCACTCACAATCTCTTGTTCGGAAGAACGGTTATGCTTACTTCTGACGGAATCAAGAAGTATTTCTAAGCTTAAGTCTCAAACTAGGGCTAACACCTAAAGGTGTTAGCTCTTTTTTGCGTAAAAGCGTGGATATATATAGACAAAAAAGAAAATATGTAATAGTATTTTGTATATATAATGAGGTAAATATATGAATAATAAAAAGGGAGCTGCTCAAATATTCGTGGTAATAATGTTAATAGGTGCCACACTAATAGCAGCTGGAGTAATGAGCACTATTAGAAATAAAGAATATACAAAATATTATGTTGAAACAAAAGGTGTATTTTCTGGTACGGATATATATTCAAGCGATTATGATGGGACAACATATAGTTTACAATATGAATATGTAGTAGATGGAGAGAAGTATTATATAGCAACAGATTATGGTACAGGAATAATACCTAAAGATGGAACAGTTAAAACTATAAGATATAATCCAGATAATCCAAGTGAAGCTGTTATTGCTGGAAATACAACAAGTATGATTTTTTATGTTATAGGGTTTATGTTTTTCTTTATTCCATTAGTGTTTATTGTAACTGAATCAAACAGTAAAGAAGCTGATGAGAGAAAAAGAAAAATGAAAGAAAGATTAATACCAATATTAATGGGAGTAATATTTGCTGGTCTAGGAATTGGAGTATATTTCCTTATGTGTAGCGGTTCAGATGATATTTCCTTAAAAAGTGCATGGAATACATCGGGCTTTCTAATCGTAATACCTATATTATTTGCGGTAGTAGGTATATATATATTGTTTTCCTCAATATTGCCTAGAAAAGCAAAAGAAATTGTGGTAAAAGTTGAAGAAATAATAGACCTTGAGAATGGAGCATATAATATTATATTTGCAGATCAAACTGAAACTTTAATAGGTGAAAAAACAGGCATGTATGGTCGTTATATATATAATACAAACCAAGTAAATAAATTTTCTAAAGATAAGAAATTTAGATTCAATTTATATAAATATAGTGTAATGTTTCAAATAGTACGTGTTTCAGAAGTGGTTAGTTATATAAGCCTTAATATGTTTAATGATGAAGATTTTGAAGAAGTAATGTAATAGAATATATAGAATAGACAGAAAGGTCTATTCTTTTTTGTGTAAAAAAACACATAAATTTACAGTAAACTTGCAACATTTTCGCTTTTTTGGTAGAATATTATATGTAAAAATTTGAGGTGGTATATATGGCAAACGTATTAGATTATATAAAATGGAGAGGGGATTTAAGTGTTATACAAGATGGCTTTAATGAAGTAGATGGATTAATACTTTCTAGAGCATCATATTTTCCTTTTGAATCTTTGATGAAAGAAGGAGAAACAGTTACATTTAGAGAATTAGGTGAAAGATATTCTAAACTCGATGTAAAGACATTAAACATCCTTTGGCCAGATGATGTGGATCTAATACCTGCTATGGGTTCTTGTAAAAGATTTGGTGAAATGCAAGTAACTAAATATGACCATAAGATTATAAAAGAAAAAGATATTCAATATGCAGCTGTAACTATACTTATGCCAAACGATACAATCTATGTATCTTACAGAGGGACAGATAGTACTGTAGTAGGTTGGAAGGAAGACCTTAATATGACATTTATGACTCATGTTGCATCTCAAATTGAAGGTGTTAAATATTTAGAAAAAGTAGCTAAAGAATTTGGGGATAAAAAGATATTGGTTGGCGGACATTCTAAGGGTGGTAATGTTGCGGTATATTCTGCAATGTTTGCAAGTAAAGATGTTAACGACAGAATTGTTACTGTATACAACAACGAAGGCCCTGGATTTAATAGAGAAATACTTGAAACTGAAGAATATAAAGAAATTATTAAAAAGGTAGAAACATATATTCCGCAAGACGCAATCTTTGGTAGAATGCTATATAACGAAGGCAGATATACAGTTGTTAAAAGTAACGAATTTGGTGTTATGCAACACGATTTATATAGCTGGGAAATTGAAGGAAATAGTTTTGTAAAACTTAAAGAAGTAACAAACGGAAGTAAGTTTATAGATAAAGCGTTAAAGGATTGGTTAGAGAAAACAGATCCTAAGAAACGTGAACAAGTAATAGAAACTGTGTTTGAAATAATAGACACAACAAATATAGAATCATTTAAAGAACTTGTTAAAAATCCAATTGTTAAAGCAAAAACTTTACTAGGAGCATACAATGGCTTAGATGAAGAAACAAAAGATATGGTTGTTAAAACAATAACAATGTTATTTAAGATAATGAAAGATAATTTTGTAGAAGAAACAAAATTAAAAAGTAAAGCTAAAAAAGAAGGGAAAAAGAATGTTAGAACTGAACAAACAGTATAGCTTCAAAATTAAAGATGTTGGTATGAACTTTGAAGGGGTAACAAAAACAGAAGACGGACTTACTGTATTTGTACCTGGCACACTTAAAGATGAAAAAGTAGTAGCTAAAATAATTAAAGTTAATAAAAACTATGCTTTAGGAGATTTAAGGGAAATAAAAGAAGCTTCTAAAAGAAGAGTTAAACCTGTATGCGCATATTATGATAGATGTGGTGGCTGTGAAGCTATGCATACAGACTATGCTAATACTTTAGAAATAAAGAAAGAAAAAGTAGTAAATAATATAAAGAAACAAGGATTAGATGAAAATCTTGTTACAGATATATTTGGCATGGATAAACCATACTATTACAGAAATAAAGTTCAATATCCAATGTTAAACCGTAATGGTAAAAACTATGTTGGCATGTATGAAAAAGGTAGCCATGATTTAGTAAACAACAAAGAGTGTTATATACAAGATGAAACAACACATAAAGTTGCAAGAAGACTATTTGAACTTTTAGATAAAGAAAAGTTTGTAGGATACAATGAAAAAACGCTTAAAGGTGATGTGCGTAACATAATGGTTAGACGTGGTATACATACTGATGAGGTTATGTGTGTATTAGTTGTAACAAATAAGTGCTTTGCAAAAGATACTAGAATGGATAATGTAGTAAAAGAAATTACTAAAGAATATCCAAATATTAAATCTTTTGTATTAAATATAAATAGCAAAAATACAAATGTAATACTTTCAGATGAGAATGTATGTATTTATGGAAATGAATATATAACAGATAAAATAGGAGAGTATACATTTAAGATTACAGCAGATTCATTCTTCCAAGTAAATACGCTTCAAGCAGAAGTGTTATATAATCTTCTAAAAACAGAAATGGAGTTAGAAAAGGATAAAACTGTGCTAGAGTTATATAGTGGAGTTGGAAGTATAGGTATATATTTATCTAAAGAAGTAAAAGATATATATGCAGTAGAAATTGTAGAATCTGCAGTAGAAGCTGCTAAAGAAAATGCTAGAATAAATAATGTAGAAAATGTAATACATGTTTTAGGAGATGCTACATGTGAAACATTAAAACTTAAAGAGCAAGGTAAGTTTTTTGATTACATAGTAGTGGATCCACCAAGAAAAGGTTTAGATGAACAAGGAGTAGAATTAATACTTACACTTGAACCTGAAAAGATTGGATATGTAAGTTGTAATTCTGCAACACTTGCAAGAGACTTAAAGCTACTATCTACTAAATATGATATTAAGAATGTAAAAATGGTAGATATGTTCCCTTGGACAAGTCATATAGAATGTGTTTGTGTGCTGTCAAAGAAATAAATTAGAATTTGAGGAGAAGATTTTATGGAAAAGGTTTTTCATGTAATTAGCTGTGCAGCTGGCGCTGGAATGATTGGTTTCTTTGCAAATCAGTTAGATACAGTTGTGGGATGTGTGTTCTTTTCGCTTGGAATTACTTTACTCGTTGGTTCAATCATTCTGGTATCAAAACAGGATAAAGAGAACAAGTAAATTCCAGCAGCAATGGAACTTAAGAAATAGAAAGGTGAAATTCTTATGTGGACAGAAAGAGAAAAAGAATTAACAGATTTAATTAATATAGAGAAGTATATAGATGAAATGGATAATTTTCATGATTATATGATAGGAGATATATCATATAACTCAGAAAAACAAGAAGCAAGAATTTGTGTTGAAACTGAACATGATGTAAAGAAAAGCTCTAAAGAGGGGCTTATATGGAATTTTGAGTTTGAACAAGCAACAAACATCTTAATTAGCGTAGATTCAATGCTTTCGTGTTATGTTCATGAAATAACAGTAGAAGATGGCCAAGTCCATTTTTGGTTAACTAATGGAAATATATATGTTAAAGCAAATAAAGTTAAATTAGGAATACCACGTAAGGATAAATAGAAAGGATATATTAAAGGAAAAAACAATGATTAGATATTATTATACTATAATAAGGAATGCTAAAAAAATTCTAAGTGTAGTAAAAACAATGAATAATATGATTGAAGAATTAAAAATAGAACCAGAAAAGTATAGTCAAGAAGATATATATAAATATGCAATAGATAATATTGTAGAGACTATGCAAAGAACTGGCAATATAACAACAAAAGTATTTGGAGAAGAAAATTTACCTAAAGAGGGTGGATATGTAATGTATCCGAATCATCAAGGTAAATATGATGTTTATGGCATAGTATCAGCACATAAAGAACCACTAACTTTTGTTATGGATATAGAAAAGTCATATACCATAGGTGTAACGCAATTAGTAGAATTATTAAAAGCTAAAAGATTAAATAAAAAAGATAATAGACAAGGTATTGTAGTTATTAATCAAGTTGCTGAGGAAGTAAAACAAGGAAGAAAATATGTATTATTCCCTGAGGGTGCATACGAAGGAAAACATCCGGATGGTTTATTAGAATTTAGATCAGGATGCTTCAAGATAAACTTGAAATCTAAAGTGCCAATTGTACCAGTTGTATTAGTAAATTCGCATTTACCATATAACAGTTGGTATTTAGGTAAAATAGTAACAGAAGTTCATTACCTTGAACCAATGTATTACGAAGAATACAAGGATATGACTACTAGAGAAATTAGAGATGTAGTTAAAACAAGAATAGCAAACAAGATAGCAGAGATACAAGAAAATAAAAAGAAGAATAAAAAGTAAAATAAAACTATCCAGGAATGGATGGTTTTATTTTTATATAGTACATAAATTAAAATAATTAATTAAATGTATTTTCAAAACTATTCTTGTTTGATAGAATGTAATCAGTAATGGATAAAACAGATGAAAAAACTAGGAGGATAAATGAAAAAGAAAAACAACTATTTAGATTTGTTTAAGACATTTCTAAAGATAGGTACATTTACATTTGGTGGCGGATATGCAATGTTATCTATAATCAAGCGTGAAGTTGTAGATAATAAAAAGTGGATAACAGAAAAAGATTTTACCAATATAATTACTATTGCAGAATCTACACCAGGACCAATAGCAATAAATGTTGCAACATATGTAGGATATAAGACTGCAGGAAATTTAGGCTCGTTTTTTGCTACTTTAGGAACAATATTTTCACCGTTTATTATTATTCTAATATTATCTAGTATATTAAACGTTGTTAGTGAGAATGAAATTTTAAGTAACGCGTTTTGGGGAATTAGAATAGGTGCAGTAGCTTTAATTTTTAGCGTGCTATTTAATATGTATAAAGGATGTAAGAAAAACATATACACATATGTTACTATTGCAGTTTCATTAATATTATTATTAGTTTTGGATATTAGTTCAATATATATAATTATAGGGTTTATGGCATTAAGACTTATCATGTATGCATTTAAGTCTAGAAAGGAGAGAGTATGATTTATTTAGAATTATTTCTTACCTTTCTAAAAATAGGTACATTTACATTTGGTGGAGGTCATGCAATGATTCCACTAATACAACAAGAAGTGCTAAAAAACAGTTGGATGACACTTGAAGAATTAATAAACTTTATAGGGATTAGTGAAAGTACACCAGGTCCATTCGCGGTAAATATTGCAAGCTTTGTTGGTTATAGACTAGCCGGAGTATGGGGAGCATTAGTA
This sequence comes from Clostridia bacterium, assembly GCA_045637095.1. Classification (GTDB taxonomy): domain Bacteria; phylum Bacillota; class Clostridia; order TANB77; family CAG-465; genus UMGS1649. Next base: position 17,438 of record JAZTYX010000001.1, read on the forward strand.
TCAACTATAGGTGTAATACTAACTTCATTTATTTTAATTTTAATTATTGCAAGAGTTTTAGAAAAATACAAAGATAATAAAGTGGTTAAATATTGTATGGAAGGAATGCAACCAGTTATAGTAGGGCTTATACTTTCTGCAATAATTACTATGGGAATTAGCGTATTCTTTCCAAATGGAATAATATTAAACACATTAGCTACAATTGAATTTTGGAAATCTACAGTTATTTTTGTAGTTGCAATGTTTATGCTAATTAAAAAAGTTCATCCAATAAAAACAATACTAGCATCCGGAGTGCTAGGAATAATATTAGGTTGGATAATATAAAGGAGATAAAGCTATGGAAAAAGAAAAGAAAGGTATCTTTAAGAATAAAATAGTTGGATTAGTTATAAAACTAATACTTACAGTCATAGTAGTATATGCAAGCTTTTTAATAGGGCTATTTTTGTTATTAATTTGTAGTTCGGAGGGAATTATAGATGTATTGACATTTGCTAGCGCATTAGTATTACCTGGTTTGCTATTACCATTAATATATATTAAAAATAAAAAGAAAGTTTTTAAGGTATGGTTAGTATTTGTTTTAGTATTAGCTATAGGGGTTGGTATAAATATAGGTGTTATTAGATATGATAAAAGTATCACAATAAATACAAGTCCTAATATTAATACAAGTGAATATCTACCATTTACTAGTAATTCAAAAATAGTAAAACTAGGTTATGAATCAAGTCTTAAACTTAAAGATAATTTACCAATTGTAGATGGAGCGGCTGCAGTATTTCCTGTATATTCTGCTTTTGTAAATGCTGTATATCCAAATACAACTACGTTAAATGATGGTGTATTTGAGTATAACAATACAGTTAGAGGTTATAGACTACTTGGAGAAAAAAGAACAGATATATTCTTTGGAGCATATCCGTCTGAAACACAAATAGATGATGCAAAGGAAAATGGTACAGAATTTGAATATACTAAAATAGGAACAGAAGCATTTGTATTCTTTGTACATAAGGATAATCCAATAGACAGTTTAACAACAGAGCAAATTAGAAAGATTTATGCTGGTGAAATAACTAACTGGAAAGAGATTGGTGGAAAGAATGAAGAAATACTTGCTTTCCAAAGAAATGAAGGAAGTGGAAGCCAAAGTATGTTAATTCGTTTTATGAATGGTAAAAAGATAATGAAAGCACCAACTGAACTAGTAAATGATTTTATGTCTGGAATTATAGAACAGGTTTCTAATTATAGAAATAAAACAAATTCAATTGGATTTTCGTTTAGATATTATCTTGAGGGAATTATTAAGAATCCAAATATAAAAATGGTAAGTATTGATGGTATAGCTCCGACTGTAGAAAATATTAAAAATGGAAGATATCCAGTTACAACTTCGTTATATGCAGTAACATATAAAGATAATCCTAATCCAAACGTTGAAAAACTATTAAATTGGGTTTTATCTAAAGAAGGTCAAGAAATAACAGGAAAAACAGGTTATGTAGGAGTTGGAAAATAAAGTTAAATATATTAAATAAAACTATCCAGAAATGGGTAGTTTTATTATGTATATTATATGTCGAAAGTTGTCGAAAATTGCGATGAAAAGTGGCGGAAATTAAAGAAAATATATTTACAAAAGAACTAATGTTTGCTAAAATCTTTCTTACAAAAGAGGAGGTTATAATATGAATAATAAATTAGAAACAATTTCAAATCTTTTTGAAGGGAGTGAAATAAGAAGCGTATGGGATGCAGAGAAAGAAGAATACTTCTTTAGTGTTGTTGATGTAATAAAGTCTTTAACTAATACTACTAACCCTAATGATTACTGGTACAGATTGAAAAAAAGGATGACAGAAGAAGAAAAAAGTGAGATATCGACAAAATGTCGACAACTCAAAATGAAATCAAAGGATGGGAAAAATTATTTAACAGACACATTAGATACAGAAGGTATTTTAAGATTAATAGAATCTGTTCCAAGTCCTAAAGCTGAACCATTTAAATTATGGCTGGCACAAATGGGAAAAGAAAGAATAGATGAGGTTTTTGATCCAGAACAAGCTATAAAAAGGGGTATAGAATATTATAGAAAACGTGGATATTCAGATAGATGGATAGAAGCAAGATTAAAAGGTATATTAGATAGAAATAAATTAACTGATGTCTGGAAAGATAATGGTATAAATGAAAATTATGAGTATGCAATTTTAACTAATGAGATATATAAAACATGGTCTGGTATGAAGGCAAATGAATATAAGGAGTATAAAAACATAAGAAAAGAATCTTTGAGAGATAATATGACTGATGTAGAAGTGGTTTTAACAGACCTGGGAGAAATAGCAACAAGAGAACTTGCAAAGAAATATAGACCACAAGGCTTAAAAGAAAATAAAGAAATAGCTAAAGCGGGCGGAGGAGTTGCAAAAAGCGCGCGTGAAGATTTAGAAGATAAACTTAAAGAAAAGGTTATTAGTAGAGAAAATAATCTTGAGTATAAATATTTAGAGAATAATAAATGCTTAACAGACTAGTCTACATAATTATTGACTTTTTATGTAAATTGTAATATAATATTGCCCGAGTTTTATTGCTAAGTTCAATCGTATAATTACAATGAAAGAACGAAAACAGAAATAAGTAGTTTGTACAACAATATGTAGAAATAGCAAAAGGAGAACAAAAACTATGGAAATTCTTATCCCTATCGGCATTGGCGTTGGCGCTGTTGTCGCTCTCATCATCTTCCTTGCATGCATATACAAGGTTGCTGATGTAGATAAAGCACTCATTATCACCGGCGGTAAAGAACCTGTCATCAAAGTATCGGGTGGTGCGTTTGTCATCCCGGTATTCCGTAAAGCAAGTTACTTTGATCTTTGTATGCTTACTGTTACGGCAGATGCAGACGAAATTAAGACATCTACTGCGGTGCCGGTTGTTTGTGACTGGACTGCACAGATTAGACCTTGTGTGTCTGATCCTGTAAAACTGCGTACTGCGATTATTTCCTTTAAAGAGAGAGGTAATCAGGGTATCATCGATGACGTTAAGCTTACCCTTATGGGCGCTGTTCGTGACGTTGTTGCTGCAATGACTCCTGAACAGATTCTTCGTGAAAAGGAAGAATACAAGAAGCTCATTCAGACTGCTGTAAGTGATGAACTGGATAACATGGGCCTTGAGCTTGTGTCTCTTAACATCCAGGATATCACGGACAACAACGATTACTTCAACAACATCGCTGCTATCGATGCAGCGGAAAAGCAACAGGCTGCAGATATCAAGAGAGCTGAGGTAGACAAGACTACCCGTCAGAAGCAGGCTATTGCTAAGAAGGAAGCAGAGATTGCTGAAGCTCAGGCAAGACAGGATGCAGAGATTGCTCGTATGACCGCTGAGCAAACCGAGAAAGAAAAGCGTAAGGAAACAGATATGAAGCTTGCGCAGTTCAAGATGGAAACAGACACTGCTAACGCCAACGCAGAAATTGCGAAGGAACTTCAGATGACCATTCGTCAGAAGGAAGTCGAAGAGCGTAAGGGTGCTGTTGAAATCACTCGTCAGGAGCAGGCAAACCTTGCTGCACAGAAGGAACGCGAGGTTATGATTACTCGTGCGGAAGCCGAGAAAGAAACCAAGCGTGTTAACGCAGAAGCTGAGGCGAGCGTTAAGTCTATCGAAGCTGATGCTAAGATTAAGGTTGCAGAACGTGAAGCTGATGCTGCGCGTAAGGCTGCACAGGGTGAAGCTGACGTTGAGACCACCAAGGCAGAAGCACGTGTGAAGGTTGCGACCAACGATGCAGAAGCAGTTAAGAAAGCTGCAGAAGCAGAAGCACACAAGACTCGTGCAGAAGGTGAAGCGGCTGCGGCTGTTGCTCAGGCAAAGGCTATCGCAGAAGCAGAAGGTATCAAGGCGCAGAAACTTGCTGAGGCTGAAGGTATCAAAGCTCAAAAGCTTGCAGAAGCAGAAGGTTTGAAGGCGACACTTCATGCTCAGGCTGAAGGTGAAAGAGAGCTTGCAGAAGCAAGAGCTTCTAACGAGAAGGTTAACTTCGAGATTGAGAAGCTTAAGATTCAGACTGAGGCTCAGATCAAGATTGCAACTGCTCAGGCTGAAATCATGGCTAACATCGGTCAGAACGCTGAGTTCATTAACATCGGGGGTGGTAGCATCCCCGGTGTAAGCGGCGCTACCGGTAATGTCCTTATCGATACGCTTTCTCAGTTCCCTGCACTTATGAAGGTGCTCAACACTCAGAACGAGGCACTTAACGGTCGCCCTGTAACTGAAGAGGTCAAAGACCTTTCTAAGGCAATTGGTGCTGGCCTGGGTGCTCTTAGAAAGCCGGATGAACCTGTAACACCCGTTGTAAGTGAAGCCACAACGGAAACTGTAACCGAGTAATCATTTACTCTACGATTGTATAGAATAAAACTCACTACAAACTACTTATTATAATCAGCTGAACCACTCTTGAATAGTTTCAAGAGTGGTTTTCTTATATCTTATATTATACTTTTAGGCTAATTAGTTGCTAATTATTTACGCTTGTGATATTATGAGCGTATACAAACAAGGAGAAAACAAATGAAGGGAATAGTAAAAATAATAATTACAATAACAATATTTGTAATAATAGGATTTGGAATTACAGATTATTTTACAGTTTCAAGATTTGAGAAACCAATATTTTGTATAGGTACTGACCTAAAAGATGATGGCGGAAGCGGTAAATATACAGGCCTAGGTTATTCTTTTGATATTGAAGGTAACTTTATGCCAGAAGATGAATTAAAAGGCGTAACTAGATACGACTTTTATATATTTGGTAAATATATAACGTCAGGAATAATTACAAGAGACTAGGTGGTTTTATGAATAAGAAAATATTAAAAGTAGTAATGCTATCTGTTATATTATTAGTTTTAATTTCAATTGGTACAGTAGTATTAGCATTAATCTCAAATGAAACATTCTTTAAGACGGAATATGAAGGTATGGATGGTAAGATTAGATTTATACCAAAGTATTCATATTTTAAGAATGAGTGTTGCATGACGTTAGCTACTTTTTATTCTTTAAGAAGTGAAAAAGAACTAAAAGAAGAAATAGCAAATTATATGAAAGACTTTGAGTATTTTGATGACGAGTCTACATATGGATATATGAAAGAAGATATATTTATACAAAGTTATGAAGTAGTAAATCACGGAATATATAGAACAATACACATTACATATTAGGAGGAAATAAAGCAGATGGAAGAGAAAAAAGGAAGAGACACATTATCTAGATTTTTTAGAAATGTAGTATTGATACTCGCTGCATGGTGGTTAATAAACAACATGACAGTTTTAGGAGCAGTATTATCTAAAGTGGCAAATATATTGCTACCATTTATTATAGGTGGAGCAATAGCCTTTATAATAAACATACCAATGTCGTTCTTTGAGAAACATATGGGATGGATTAAAATTAAGGTAATAAAAAGATTAATTGCAATTATATTATCTATTGCAATAGTATCTTTAATTATATACTTAATAATAAACTTAATTGTTCCAGAGTTAGCTTCAATTATTAATATGTTAATAACTAACATACCATATTATATAACTGAACTTAAGGAGCTAGCGACTAAATGGGATTTAACAGAATATATAAACAAATTAAACTTAGATGAAACGAATCTAAAAGCACAAATATTATCTGTAGCATCAAATGTATTTACATCATCACTTACACTAGTTACATCAGTGTTTGGCGTTGTATCTACAGCAATAATTTCTTTAATATTTGCAATATATGTTTTAGCAAGTAAAGAGAAAATTGCAGAAGTACTTAAAACATTACTTAATGTATATGCACCAAAGAAAGCAAAGAAGATCATAGACTTAGGAAGCTTAACAAGCAATTCGTTTAAGAGTTTCTTTACAGTACAATGTTTAGAAGCAATAATATTAGGTGTACTATGTTATATAGGTATGGTAATATTAAAAATACCATATGCAATACCAATAAGTGTGCTTATTTCAGTAACAGCCTTAGTACCAATAGTTGGTGGGATTGTTGGTATAATAATTGGAGCAATATTAATAGTTGCAGTTGAACCTACAAAAGCACTGCCGTTTATAATATTCATGGTAATATTACAACAATTCGAAGGTAATGTAATTTATCCAAAAGTTGTAGGGGAATCTTTAGGATTACCAGGAATACTTGTTTTAGTAGCAGTAACACTTGGTGGAAATATGTTTGGCGTACTAGGAATGCTTTTAAGTGTACCAACAGCAGTTGTTATATACACATTAATTAAAAACGATATTAAAGATAAAACTAAGAAAGAAGTAAAAGAAACAAAACCTAAGAAAGAAATTAAAAAAGCATAAATATATTTACAAAAAAGAGAATATATAATAGAATAAAAACATATAAAGGGGTAAACAAATGATAAAAAACGCTGAAAGCCTTGCGGCTGTACACACACACACACACACACACAATACTTTCTAATGAAAAAACATTAGTAGCGTTTTTGCACCCTGAAACAACAATAAAAACTAGCAAAGTAACACATACTAGATAGGTATGTGCTGCTTTGCTTTTTTGCATGCATAAAAGGAGGAATAGAAAATGCAAAAGAAACAAGGTATATCCTTAATAGTTTTAGTCATTACAATAATAGTGATGATAATACTTGCAGCAAGTGTGGTAATAACATTATCTAACACTGGCGTAATAAACAGAGCAAGTCAAGCTGTAGATTTAACAAATGAAGCTGCGGTACAAGACTTAGCCGCATTAACATGGGCAGATGCTTACATGGATAATCTAAGAGGTCAAGACCTAATAGATAAAGTAACAGAAGAACTAGAAGAACAAGGAGTAACTGCAGACAAATGGAACATAACAGTAACAGATACGGGAGTAACAGTTACAAATAAAAATAGTTCATCTAGTACAGGATTAGGTTCATTAATAACAGCAGCGAACTATGGAGATAAAGTAGACTATACTGCAACAGTAAATGGAACAACATATGATGATTGGCAAATATATTATCATAATAGCGAATATGTATACTTAATCTCTGAAAGCTATGTTGATGAAGTGTCATTAGATAAAGGAACAACAGTAGCAAGTTTAACTAGCGATGAATTAGCGCTATATGAAAAGTTTAGAGTGGGAACAGCAGATAAATATACATTAATAGATACATCAACAGATGGGAATAATTATACTATGTATAACTGCCAAGCAGTAGCACAACTAATAAAAGATTATGCTAACTTTGCAAACAAAACAACATATGGAACAAATGTAGTTGGAGCAATAGGAGGACCTACGCTAGAACTATTAGCAGCGGGATGGAATGCAAAAGAATATTCACCTGTATTGTCAATTAGTATAGATACATATGGGTACAAAATAAACAATGACTGTTATGTAAAAGTAACAAGTGATGGATTATATGTACCATCCGACTACGGGTACTGGTTGGCGTCTCCGATTACTGACTACGTTAGCAATGACTGTGTTATGGGTGCGGTCGATGACAGTTTGAACACTCTCTACTATACCCATCATTACGGCGTTCGCCCCGTAGTTTGTCTAAAGTCTAGCATCCCTGCCACAGTGGGAACAGGAGATTACGATTTTAGTTTAACAAAATAAAAATAATAAATAAGATTTGCTTTTGCTTTAACAAAAGCAGGTCTTTTTTATTTGTCATCAGCATTGAAAAATTAATACATATATAGTATATTGTAAATAGTATTAATCAGGGAGGTATATTATGAAAGATTTAGTAAATGTAAACTTAAGAAAATACATTGAGGAAAATATATTACCGGAATACAATTTAAATGATAAAGGCCACAATTTAGACCATATAGATTTTGTTCTAAACAGAGCATATGAAATATCTCTAAATTATGAGCTTAATCTAGATATGTTGTACACAGTTGTTTCTTTTCATGATATAGCTTGCCATATAAATAGAGAAGAACATGAAATACTTTCTGCTAAAAGAATGTATGAAGATGATGTGTTAAAATCTTTCTTTACAGAAGATGAAAGAATAATTATGAAAGAAGCAATAGAAGATCATAGAGCTTCCTTAGAATATGTTCCAAGAAATATATATGGAAAGATATTATCTTCTGCAGATAGAAAAATAGACATAGATATTTATCTTACATCATCTATGGGATTTAGCATTAAAAAGAATCCTTTAATTACAGATGAAGATGTAATAGAAGAGTCTTATTTGTTTGCTATAAAGAAATTTGGTAAAGAAGGTTATGCTACCACTAAGATGTATGTGGAAGATAGAAAATACAAAGAATATCTAGAAGAAATACAAAGACTAATAGATAATAAAGAAGAATATATATTAAGAGCTAAAAAAGTACTAGAAGGATTAAGATAATGGATAAAATGAAAAAGTTAATAACAAGGCTTGAAGAAAAAGATGCAAGCCTTGTTGTGTTATACAGAAATGATGAAATAAAAGAGTATTACAATAAAAGAGTAATAGATATAGTAAATATAATAAAAATTGATAAAAATGCCCTTTCTGGCGCTTGTGTGGCAGATAAAATAATAGGAAAGACTGCTGCAAGTCTACTTGCTATATCTGGTGTTAAAGAAATATATGCAGGAAAGCTAAGTAAGTTTGCAATACCTGTTTTAGAAAAATATAACATTAAGTATTCTTATGGTGAAATAATAGAGTATGTAATAAATAATGATAAAACAGGAATGTGTCCAATGGAAAATAAATTTAAGTATGAAGAAAATATACAAGTTATTTATGATTACTTTGTAAATAGATAAAGTATAAGAAAAATAAATTTATGTATATTTTTTATATCTTTTGTGATATAATAATTCTGCCTGAAACAGTGGAACAACGATTTCACACAAGTAGTCCTAAAGAAGTCGTGGATATAGGCGAAGGATGTGTCTACCTATAATAGCTATGGCGGCTTAGACCAGTGTTTAAAGTTATCAAGTCACAAGTAAAGATAATGTAGGCAATTAATATGATTGTTTAGAAACAAGATGAATACAGTCTTGTTTCTTTTTTATACTTGTTAATCTCATTCCCTTGTGATATAACATAGTAAAGTGTAAAGGGGAGTTATATATGAAATATAGATTAGATAAATACGGAAACGAAATATCTGTTTTAGGATATGGCTGTATGAGATTTTCTAAAAAGGGAACGGGAATAGATTTAGATAAAACAGAAAAAGAAATAATGGCTGCAATAAATGCTGGTGTCAACTATTTTGATACTGCATACATTTATCCTGGAAGTGAAGCTGCTTTAGGATATGTTTTAGATAAGAATAAAGTTAGAGATAAAATAAATATTGCAACTAAATTACCGCAATATTTAATTAAATCTAAAGAAAGTGCTGAAAAATGTTTTAATGAGGAATTAGAAAGACTAAAAACAGACCACGTAGACTATTACTTAATGCATATGTTAACTGATGTAAAGAGTTGGGAAAGATTATGTGAGCTTGGAATAGCAGACTGGATTCGTGAGAAAAAAGAAAGTGGAAAGATTAGACAAATTGGATTTTCTTATCATGGGAATTCAGATATGTTTTGTCAGATCGTTGATGCGTATGATTGGGATTTTTGCCAAATACAATACAATTATTTAGATGAAACTTCTCAAGCTGGTGTATCAGGTCTTAAGCATGCTAACTCTAAAGGTATACCAGTTGTAATAATGGAACCTTTAAGAGGAGGTAGACTTGTTAATAATTTACCAGATAAAGCTAAGAAGTTATTTGAAAATTACAAAACTAAACGTACTCCTGCAGAATGGGCTTTTAGATGGTTATGGAATCAACCAGAAGTAACATGCGTATTATCTGGAATGAATTCTATAGAAATGGTAGAAGAGAATGTAAAAAATGCTTCAACAGTAGAAGTGGGAGAATTTACAGAAGATGACCACAAACTATTAAAAGATGTTGTAAAAGCAATTAATGAAAAGATGAAGGTTGGATGTACTGGTTGTGGATATTGTATGCCATGCCCTAAGAAGGTAGATATACCTGGCACATTCTCAGCATACAACAAGTTATATACAGATGGTAAATTTGTTGGGCTTAGAGAATATGTAATGTGCACTATGCTTAGAAAAGATTCTACATCTGCATCTAACTGTATAGAATGTGGTAAGTGCGAAAAACATTGCCCACAAGGAATAGAGATTAGAAAACATCTTAAAAATGCAAAGCGTGAACTAGAAGGCCCTGTATACAAGATTGCAAAAAGAGTGGTTAAATTATTCCTTAAATACTAATAAAACAATAAGAGGTGAAATATGAGACTTGTACCTATACCAGAGGAAAAGTATGATGAATATAGACTAGGGGCTATTTTTGACTGCTATAAATGGGATCCGCAATTTAAGGATAACAATACAGTAGCAAAATATGCTTTAGTATTAACTAAAGAAGAATACGATGAACTAGTATTTCTTACTGAGTCTATGGATAAAGAAACAATAGCAGCAGAAGAATATCTAAATGCAAATTTAGATAAAGCAAAGCCGTTAGGCTTAGCAAGAAGGCTAAAAAAAGACATTGAGAGTATGTCTAACTATGATAAAACAAAGCACGTTAGACTTATGCGCTATGATTTCCACCCAACAGTAGATGGAAAATGGGCAGTAAGTGAAGTAAACAGTGATGTGCCAGGCGGATTTGCTGAAGCATCATTACTTCCTAAACTTGCAAAAGAAATAATTGGTTTAGATGATACATATAGCGTAAAATGTTTTGGAGATATTTTAGCTAATGCAATTAAATCTAAAACAAAAGCAAATGGAACAATTATGATGGTGCATTGTACTTGTTTTAGTGACGATAGACAAGTTATGCAATATATTGGGGATAAACTTGCAAATATGGGATTTAAGATAATTTATGGAGCAGCAGACCATATTGTATTTAAGGATAACGAACCATATAGTATACTTTCAGGAAATGAATGCAAACTAGATGGAATAGTAAGATTTAATCCATTAGAATGGGTAACTAGAATTAAACCTAAAAAATGGGGTGGATATTTTAGCACAGAAACTATGTCTTGTAACCATCCTATAGCGTTATTTGCTCAGACTAAAAGATTTCCGCTAGTGTGGGACAACTTAGAAAAAGCAGGAATTTCTATGAAATATTGGAGAGAACTTTTACCAGATACAAAGTTAATTAAAGATTTCAAAAAGTTAGAAGATAAGAGTGGATATATATATAAACCAGTATACGGTAGAGTGGGAGAAAAGATAGGAATTAAGGAAGCTTGTGAAGAGGGCGAGTTTGATAAAATACTAAAAGAAGTAAAATGGCATCCTAAACGTTATCTTGCACAAAAGCAGTTTATAAGTAAACCGCTTGAAGGAATAGATGGTAAAGAGTATCACGTGTGTGTTGGATCATATACAGTAGATGGGAAACAAGCGGGATTCTATGCAAGGGTTAGTAATGTGCCACGTATAGACTCTAATGCGGCAGATATTCCAGTTTTAATAGAAGGGAGCGTAAATTAATGATAGGAAAAGAAATATATAAAATTTGGGCTCCTAAAAGCAAATGGCAAGGTTGGGTAAGACCAGTACTATTTGTTGGATTAGATATGGATAATGTTAAGGATGAATATTTTAGTAGAAATTTAGATGAGATATTATATAAAGAACATATAAATAAAGAAACAGCATTTATAATAGATTTGCCAGGTGCTGAAAGCGTGAAAGAAGGACTTAGTCTTGCTAAACTAGGAGTAAGACCTATCACTATATATAATGGACCTGACGAACAATTAGGAGCTACTGCAAATGTAGACAATTCTCCACTAGAGTTAGCAGTTTTGTGGGGAGCGGATATACTTAAAGATATATCTTTTGACGAAGATGCACCGCCAGCGTTTTTATTTGACAGTACTAGAATGAATTTAATTAGGAAAGATAGAACTGTTTATGATAACAGTTGGTATGTATATGAACAAGATATGCCTAGTGCCAAATACTTATTAGATAATGGAATAAAGAGAGTAATTCTAGTTTCAGATAATGAAAAGATTAGAAAAGATACAAATAAGCTATTATATACATACAAAACAAAAGGGTTAGAAATATTACATACAGATGGATTTAAGGAGCCTGTTAAAGCTAAAATAAAGAAAACTAAGAAAGAAATAGATTAATTATAATATAAAAAAGAGTTCATATTTAATGAACTCTTTTTTGTTTGTGTATATTGTTTGGTATTAGTGACCACCGCCACCGCCGCCACCACCGCGTCCGCCGCTGTAGTAACCACCGCCACCACCATAGTGACTAGAGTATGTTCTAGAAGCAGAACGAACATTTGAACTAAATGAACGGCTGCTAGAATGGAAGTGTGTTGAGCGATAGTATTTATTTTCAAGCATAGGGCTTGCTGTTAATTCGAATTCTTGACATCTTATATTTAATGCCTTAATAACTTTTTCTGAAATACCAAAGGCGGTTGCATATACTAAATATTTTTCCCATAGGACTAAGTCTACAACTGTTTTTTCATTCATTAGTGTTTGACTGTTTAAGAAGTCATACAAGCCTTTCCATTTAGCATATTCATCTTCACCAAATTGTGTATATAGTAGTGCAGTACTACCAATTTTCTTTAATTTATATGCTTTAAGTAAGCATGCTATACCAACAAGTGTAAATGCCCCATAAGCATAATCTAAACGTGTAAAATGAGAGATAAAGTTAACTATAATAATAAATATAAGGCCCCAATTTCTTGAAGAGTTTGCTTTAGCCAACATTTTGTTTTTTTCTTTATCATATTCTATTGTTTGGAAGTAGCCATGTAATACACCTATGTTTTTAACAGAACGTTTTACTTTTGTAACGAATGAATTTGTATTAGAATAGTCTAATTTAATTCTTTGTTGGAATTGTTCCATTGTTAGTCCATCTGGTCTATTATATCTGTATATTAGGTTTAGATAAGCTTCTTCAGAAGGTGTTAATTCTTCTAATTCTCCATAAGTGTCGGAATAATATTTAGAAATTTTTGTAGCTGTTACTGGATTTTTTTCCATTTCAGCAATTCTTTCCATAATGCTTGGACGTTGAGTAGTAGAATTGTATGCTATAGTATTAGGATTAGGTACTGGTTCACTTGGTCTATTATCTACTTTAGCTAATATTTTGAAAACAGTATTTTTAGGCGTCCAATCTAAATTCATATCCTTTTTCTCTAAAGAAATATATTTTTTACGTACTAAACTTAACATTAACGCAGAATATACTTCTTTTAACTCTTTTTTCTTTTTATCTTTAGAGAATACAAGTGTAGCGGCAAAGTATGGATCTAAGTTGCTAGGTATCTCTCTAAAATATTGAACATTCATACTAGGTCTATAGAATGTATTGTTTGTGTACAGCTTGTTAATAGTAAGTGTTGTTGTGAACAATATAATTACGGAAATTATAATTGCTATTACAAGCACTTTTGTTTTAGCATTACGAGCATTTGTTAGAAGTTCATCGTATTCTTTTTGTTCATCTAGTATTTCCTGTAATGCAGGAGCGTTATAATAACGATTACTTGAAGCGAAATCTGTAAATTTATGTCTGTCTTTACCATATGAAAGTAATGTGAATTCTATATATTGGTTATATGGTCTAAATTTAAGTTCTGATTCATCTAAGTCTATGCTAAATGTATGGTAGCCTGGATTTTTGTAATCTGATTCTGTAAAGTTAAACGTATGTGAATTTGTTCCATATGTACCGGCTTTGTAATTTCCTACATCAGGCATATCTTTATCTGGTATTAATATTTCAGCTTTAAAAGATTTTAGATGTTTTATTGTAGATTCTGAATACATAGTTAGGTATAAAGAAGAACAATCTGCATATCTTAAAGCGGCGTTGTTCATTTCATAAACAACTTCAAATTGAACTTTTTCTCTGTATAGTCCGTTAACATACATTAATACACATTCGTATCTATCGTAATCTGGATTGTATGGGCCAGGGCTATGATACCAATGATATGGACCTTGTCTATATTGATAATCATACCAGTATATTTTACTTGTTTCTCTATATGGTCTATAACTACCGTCTGGTAATATTTCTTTAACAGATATAACATTGTAATCTACTTTTACGCCGTCTTCATATTTTTCTGGCAATGCTCTCCAAAGTTCCCAGAATAAATTACCTTTAGAGAAGGCGTGGATATCAAATGTAAGTTTTTCTGTTACACGGATTTTTCCGTTACTCCCATATTCGTCTATAAGAACTGCTTTGTAATCTACATCAGTTACTTTTGCATAATCCCATGGATTTAAGTTTATTTCTGAAAAATCTATATATTCACCTATTAGAGGTAAAAATACAAATGCTAAATATATAACAATGTAAACTACAGCAGGATTAAAGTATCCTTTTTTCTTCATAATTCCTCCTTAGTATATATAATATAAATAAAGTATATATTAAAGCTGAAAAAATGTAAAATAAAACAATAAAATGATACATATTTGTAATATTTATTAGTAGAAAAATATTTGTAAATGTGATATATATTATTCATATAAACGGGGGATTTATGGAAAGAAACATTGAAATAGGTAAATACGCTGGCTTTTGTGGCGGTGTTAATTTATGTATAAAAACGTTAAGTGAAGAATTAGAAAAGGATAATGAAAATATATATTGTTTAGGCGAACTGGTACACAATAAAGATGTTGTAAATAACTTTAAGAATAAAGGAGTTATTTTTGTAGATAGCATAGATGATGTGCCAGATAAATCTAAATTAGTAATAAGAGCACATGGTGCTGAAAAACATACATATGAACTGGCGAAAGCAAGAGAAATGAAGGTCCTAGATTTAACTTGCCCAAAGGTTGCAAAAATAAAAGAAGATGTAAAAGAGTATATAAACGAAGAATCATATATAATTTTAGTTGCTAAAAAGAATCATCCAGAAGCTAAAAGTACAATTAGTTTTTTGGGTAAAAATGCATGTGTTATAGAAAATGAAGATGAATTGAAAGAAATAATAAGCAAACTTAATGGGTATAAAAATATTGCAATAATAGCTCAAACTACTTTTGATGAAAAGACATTTTTAGAGTATGCAGAATATATAAAAGAAAATGTAGGTAGGAATATAAATGTAATAGTTAAAAATACAATATGTAACGCAACAAGTATTAGACAAAACGAAACAAGAGAAATGGCAAAAACAAAAGATGCTATGATAATAGTAGGTGGAAAGAATAGCTCTAATACACATAAACTATATAACATTGCAAAAGCAGAATGTGATGCAACATATTGGGTAGAAACAAAAGATGAACTAGATTTAACTGCGTTAAATGGTAAAGTAAATATTGGAATTATGGCTGGAGCGTCTACACCTAAAAACGTGATAGAAGATGTTGTACAAGCTATAAAATAATATAAGGAGTAATTATGGTAATAGGAATAGATTTAGATGGTGTTGTTTTTGATTCAGAAAGTGTATTTAGAACTTATGAAGAAATATATGATATAGAAGAACTAGGCGGCAACAATTTAATAGATAGAACAGAACCTAAACATCAACAAAGATATAATTGGACAGAAGAACAAACTAAAATATTTAGAGATAAATATTATTTAGAAATTTCTAAAGTTAGTCCATTGATGGCTGGTTTTAAGACGGTTTATGAAAAACTTAAAAACGAAGGACACACATTTGTTGTAATAACAGCAAGAGGCGGTTGGATCCCTGAGATGAAGGATGATGCCATAAGAATATTTAAGGAAAATAATATCGAATTTGATAAATATTATTGGCACACATCAGACAAATTAAACGCATGCCTTGAATCAAAAGTAGACTTTATGATAGATGACGATTATAAAGTTATAGAACATCTTTCAAGCAATGGTGTTAAAACATTATATTTTAGAGACACTAATCTAAAGAAATTAGAAGAAAATGAATATATTAAAGAGGTAAATAACTGGGGAGATATATATAGATATATAAAAAATAGATAAAATTTTACATAATACTTGCAAAAAACTTGCATTTATTATAAAAGTATAGTAGTATATAGTGCCCGAAACGTGGGGAGAAAAACAAAGGAGATATTTATGATAAAAACAAAGATAGTGGCAACAATAGGACCAAGCTCAGAAAGTGAAGCAATGTTAGAAAAACTAATGAAGGCTGGACTTAATGTGGCAAGATTTAACATGTCACATGGTTCGCATCCAGAACATTTAGCCAAAATAGAAAGAGTTAAGAAATTAAATAAAAAATTAGGAAAGAACGTAGGTTTAATGTTAGATACAAAAGGACCAGAAATACGTTTAGGTGTATTTGCAGAAGAACCAGTATTATTAGTACAAGGATCAGAATTTACTCTTACTACTAAAGATATTGTAGGAGATACTGAAAGAGTATCTATTACATACAAAGGATTAGTAGACGATGTTAAAGTAGGTTCTACTATACTTTTAGATGATGGATTAATAGAACTTGAAGTTGTTAAAATAAAAAAAGAAGATATTATATGTCTTGTTAAAAATACAGGAAATATTAAATCTAAAAAAGGCGTTAACGTACCAGGAATAAAATTATCTTTACCAGCTTTAACTGAAAGAGATAAAGAAGATATTAAATTTGGTGTAGAAAATGATGTAGACTTTATTGCAGCATCATTTGTAAGAAAAGTACAAGATGTTTTAGATTTAAGGAGTTACCTAAATAGCATCAACGGAGATAAAGTTAAAATAATAGCTAAAATAGAAAACGAAGAAGGTATAGAAAACTATGACGCTATACTTGAATTAGTAGATGGCGTAATGGTAGCAAGAGGAGATATGGGTGTTGAAGTACCTATAGCTAAACTTCCACAAATCCAAAAGGATATGATAAAGAAAGCCACAGCAGCAGGTAAGATGGTTATAACTGCAACACAAATGCTTGAATCAATGGTATCTAACCCAAGACCAACTCGTGCAGAAGTATCTGACGTTGCAAACGCAATATATGATGGTACTGGTGCAATAATGCTTTCTGGAGAATCTGCTTCTGGTAAATATCCAGTAGAATGTATAAACATGATGAAAAATATAGCAGAAGAAACAGAAAACAGCATAGATTATTGGAATAGATTTAAGAAACGTAATGTAAGTAAATTAGGTGCTTATGTAGAAGCAGAAGATGAAGATGAATCTAAAGATGCAAATCTATTTAGAAGACAAATAAACTTTGCAGTTTGCTCAAGTGCATTATTTACAGAAGCTAAAGCAATAATATCTATATCAGATAAAGGTAAAACACCAGCAGTTCTTTCTGGATATAGACCAAAATGCCCAATATATGTATTTACAGCAAACGAAAAAACATACAGACAATTGTCTTTAGAATGGGGTATAACAGCATATTATTTCCCAGATGAACATAATTTTGAAGAAATACTTAAAAAAGGTGTTGATACATTAATAACAGAAAAACATCTTAAAAAAGGAGATATAGTAATATTAGGTGGCGGTACAACAAACGATCACATCTCTGAAAACTACTTATCTACACAAGCAATGGGTGCTGTAATTAGAATATAAAAGATTTCTAAAAAGTACTTGCAAATGTAAATAAAGTGTGTTAAAATACTATGTGTAAAATTAAGACCAGGAATAAGGGAGGGAATATAAATGGCAAAATGTGAAATTTGCGCAAAAGAAGTAAACTTTGGAAATAATGTAAGTCACTCTAACAGAAAGACTTCAAGAACATACAAACCAAACGTTCAATCAGTTAAAGTAAATGAGAACGGAACAGTAAAATCTATAAAAGTATGTACTAGATGCTTAAAATCTGGTAAAGTTGAAAGAGCGTAGGAATAATTAAAAGAGGCTTATGCCTCTTTTTTTATGCCCTAAAATAAATTTGAAATTATCCTTTAAGATTTGGCGGAGTGTTATGTGTTCCAAACTTATTTTCGTATTCTGCAGATTTAATAGAATAATCTAGATATTCATTTAGATAGCGGTAGTAATAATATTGATTATTATAAAAATCTAGAGGTGAAGGTAAAATGTTAGGCGGTGGGGTTATGTTTGGTGGTAGTGACATATTAGGTGGAATGTTGTTAAAGTTATATGGATTAAAAAATGCTCTTTCGTCCAAAAAAATCATCTCCTTTATGTATATTATATAAAGTTTGTGTAAATAATATGATTACCTCATATATTAAATGAGTATCCCCCTTTTATTAGAAACGATAGTAATTATCGTTTCTTTTTTAATGTTAAATATAATATTGCTATTGTATTTAAGATTATATATACATATAAACTTGGTAATATATATGGATTTGTTTGTAACATATTCAAGTCGAGTGATGTGGGGATGTCATAAGATACTGTAAATATGTTAAGTTTTAATATTATATATGTAATTATTGTGCTAATAACCCCATGCAGTACCTTGTATAATATTAATTCCTTTAATTTTATTCCAATTTTATATACAAACGAATATACTTGGAAGATTATCATAAGCGAGCTAAAAGACAATATAAAGGATGTTATAGTTATAATTGTGGTTGTATTTATTTGTACGCTTGAAATAGCCTGTAATCCCGTTGCAAGCTCAAATAATCCTATGGCAATTCCTTTGAGCAGTTCTGCTGTTGGTAGGTGAGTTAATAATAGATTTGGTATAAGCGAAAATATTATTAAATACCCTAAAATTATTCCTAATGTCTTAAAAGAATTTAGCATTGATGTAAGCAATATATCAAATGGAGAAGATATTTTGTAAAAACTATTTGAAATTGGCACTTTTTGTTGTATAATATGCTGTGAGTAAGGATAACACATTCCAATAATTATACTGGATAAAAAATGTGAAATGAGTAGAATTATTCCTATACTCATACTATTAAATATACTTATACCAATAGCACAAAGTATGTATGACGGACTTGCGTTGTTTGTAAATGAGACAAGCTTTCTTGCAAGTGGTAAAGAAATTTTACCGTCATTATATAGTTTTGTTATGCACTTAGCGGCGTTTGGATATCCTAAAAGGAAAGATATAAGTATAACAAATGTAGTATTTTTTGGAATTCCAAATATTTTAGATAATATATTAGATATACCAAAAGACAAGTTATATACTAAATTTGAGTTTATTAATATTTCTGTTATTAACAAATAAATGTATAAAGAAGGTACTAGTGTTTTAATAAACATATTAACTGAGCTGGTTACACATGTATATACATTTTTAGAATTAGTAAGTAACAGGATAATAGATAAGTAAATAAATATATTGGTAATAAATATTTTTGTTTTGCTTGTAGAGATAATCTTCATAAAAACACCTAATAGATATTACTAAGAAGGAGAATAATATATGCAATATGTAGAAGATTTTGAAGATTTCAAATTACTAGATATGGCCGGCGGAGAAAAATTAGAACGTTGGGGCAAATATCTATTAATTAGACCGGATCCTCAAATAGTATGGAACAAAAAAACTAACCCTAAACTATGGGAACAAGCTGACGCTAGATATATAAGAAGTAAAACTGGCGGTGGACATTGGGAAGTTAAAAAGAAACTTCCAGATAGTTGGCAAGTTTCATACAATAAATTAAATTTTAATATTAAGCCAATGGGATTTAAGCATACAGGCCTTTTCCCAGAACAAGCTGTTAACTGGACATATATGAAAGAAAGAATAACAGCTAGAAAGAAAGCGGGAAAAGATACAAAAGTATTAAATCTATTTGCATATACTGGTGGAGCTACGGTAGCTTGTTTAGAAGCTGGTGCAAGTGTGTGCCACGTAGATGCATCTAAAGGAATGGTAGCTTGGGCTAAAGAAAATGTAATTAGTTCTGGACTTAAAGATGCACCGGTTAGATTTATAGTAGACGATGTAATTAAATTTGTTAAAAGAGAAATTAAAAGAGGAAATAAATACGATGCAATAATAATGGATCCACCAAGTTATGGTAGAGGTGCTAACGGAGAAGTTTGGAGCATTGAAAAAGATTTAGAAGGTCTTTTAGAACTTTGTGTAGAATTGTTATCTAATGACGCAGAATTTGTAGTAATAAATACATATACAGGAGGACTTTCAGGAACAGTAATTTCAAATCTTTTAACCATGGTGTTACAAGCATCTAGAAAAGATTTAATTAAAAAAGGCAGAATCGTAACAGATGAAATAGGTATTAAAATGGAAAACTCATCATTTGTTCTTCCTTGCGGAATAACAACTAAGTGGGAAAATGGAGGTATATAATATGCAAGAATCAGTAGGTAATTTATCCTTAAAAGAAAGAATAGGACAAATGTTTATAGTTGGTATTGATGGAACTGAAACAGACGCAGATATAACAGAACTAATTCAAACATATAAAATAGGTGGTGTATACATTAGAGAAAGAAATATGTATACAGTAGAGAAATTACAAAAATTAATAAATGAATTAAAAGCTGCAAATATTGGGAATTCAGTGCCGCTGTTTATAGCAACAGAACAAGAAACAGGAAGAGGTAATATTTTACCTGATGAAATAAGAGCTATACCAGCTATGAAATATATAATAGAAAATACAGATAAATCAGTTGTATACGATACAGCGAACTTAACAGCTGAACTTTTAAGAAAATTGGGCTTTAATATGAACTTCGCACCACTTATGGATATGGGTGGAATGGTAAATGGAGTACCTTTAGGAGATAGATGTATTTCTGAAAACAATACTACATTAGTTGCAGGAACAGCAGTACAAATTGTAAACGCTCATAAGAATAATGGTATAATACCAGTTCCTAAATATTTCCCTGGACATTCTACAACAAAAGCTGAAAGAAGCAATTTAGTAATACCATACACAAATAAATCTATAGCAAAATTGGAACATTTAGATTTAGCTGGATTTAAGTATTTAATTGAAGAAGGAATAGAAACAATGTTAGTTGGACATATACATCTTTCTAAATTAAATATGTTTGCACCGGCATCTTTATCTCATAAAGTTATAGATAGAGTATTAAAACACAGATATAACTTTAATGGAATTACAATTGCTGATGATTTAGCAAGTATGTCAATAGCTGTACAATACGGGTTAAAACCTGCAGTACATAAAGCTATTCTTGCTGGAAATGATATGATGATAATATCTAACGCTGGAAGAGTAAAAGCGATTTTAGAAGATTTAGAAAAACAAATCTCTAAAGGCAACATTGATGGTAAGGTTATAGAAAATAGAGTTCAAAAAATACTTGATCTTAAAGTAAAATATAACATAAACGATAACGAAATGCCTGATATAAATGTAGATATGGAAAATGAAAGAATTGAAGCGCTAATTAAAAGAATTAGACAATTAGGATAATATTTATATAAAAGAACAAATAAAATAACAATTAATGTAAATATAAACCCAAGAGGATTTTCCTCTTGGGTTTTAGTAATATTTAGAGTGGTTAAATTAAAAAGTGATTATTAGCAACCGCAGCAACAAACTAAAATTACTATAATAAGTATTATCCATATGCAGCAACAATTTCCGCCGCCGAATCCTCCGAATCCACCTTGACATCCACCGCATTGGTTTCCGCATCCACATCCGCATCTTTCATCTATCATATTAAAATCCTCCTTTAACTGTTGAAGAAACTATTAGTCATATGAGTAGGACCTGTAAGTTTGAAATAATCACTTTGGCTAATAGAATCATTAGATCTCTGTTTAAAGAAAATTAATATAAGTAAAACAAACCAAATAATTGAATTAGAATAATTATTGTCATTGTTTTGCCACCACATGTAAACTCCTTTGCTATATACAATATGTTGTATATATTACATAATATGTAGAAATAAAAATCTTGTTACTACAAAAACATTTATAAAACAAAGTATTGAAAAAAATACATTTATATAATAGAATTTTTAAAGTAGAGGTAGAAGATTGAAAAAAATATTATTTAATATATTTAAGTATATAGGAATATTTATTTTGTTAGTATCTATTGCTCTTGGATTGCTTGTTATTACGGCTATGATACCAAAAGAACGAATAGAAGAGAATATGAAAGAATCTGTTCAGTTCTATAAAGATAATCAAGGAATAGCAGGAAAACGTGGATATGAGCATACATTTATACATTATTATGCAGACTCGATATTGCTAAATATTATTTACAACATAGACACAGACAAACCGTTAGAATCTGTGCTATGGTCAAAGTATTATGAAACTATAAAGATAGATATAAATAAAGACTTTATTGAAACGGTGGAACAGTCAAAAGAAGCTAATCAGCAGTATTTAAGATATTGGCATGGAAGCATGGCAATATTAAGACCGTTATTTGTTATATTTAATGTAAATCAAATATACAGTATAAACAAAGTGATTTTGTTTGGACTTGCAATAGCATTGTTTGTTATATTGTTTATGAAACATAGAGGGCTTGCAATAACGTATTTGATATCGTTAATTATGACAGCTTTTAATATAGTACCGATGTGTTTTGAATATTCATGGACATTTTATATTATGTTTATTGTATCAATATTAATAGCATTAAATGAAAAGAAAAAGAACGATAGCTATTTTTGCATGCTCTTTTTTATAACAGGTATGATAACATGTTATTTAGATTTTCTAACAACTGAAATAATAACATATTTTGTACCTATGTTAATATTAATAGCGCTAAGGAACAAAGAAAAACGAATAGAAAAATTTATAGACGTTTTAGGTTTGGTAACAAAAACTGGTTTTTTGTGGTTTGTAGGCTACGCCTTAATGTGGTTTGCAAAGTGGGGCATATCGGGTGCTATACTAAACATTAATCCTGTTATATATGTGAAAGATAATTTGCTACAAAGAGTATATAGTAATATGGCTTTTATTAATGCAGGTGGATTCAATTTCACAGCAGTAATTAAAAATTTCTGGACATTGTATCCAATAGTTTTTGGAACTAACATTGTTGCTCGAGCTTGGATAATAGCTGGATTAGTACTTGTATTTGCATTAATAATTGATTGGAATAATCTAAAAAGTAAGAGTATAGCTATAATATATCTAATATTAGCAATAGCACCATATGCAAGATATTATATTTTAACTTCGCATTCGTGGAGTCACTTCTTTTTTACATACAGAAGTCAAATAATTACAATAATTGCATTAGGTTTATTAATTATGGAATGTTTTAATTATAATATACTAAAAAAGCTAAGAAGAAAGACGGGGGTTAAGGATGAGTAAACTTGAACTAACAATATTAATACCATGTCTTAATGAAGAAGAAACTCTAGCAATATGTATAAACAAAGCAAAATCGTTTCTAGAAAAAAATGATATAAATGGCGAAGTTTTAATAGCAGACAATGGAAGTACAGATAGATCCATTGAAATCGCTAAAGATAATGGTGCAAGGGTTGTAAATGTCCCATATAAAGGTTATGGGAATGCATTAAGATATGGAAGTAAAGAAGCGTGTGGAACATATACAATTATGGGAGATGCAGATGACAGTTATAATTTTTCTGAGTTAGAAGATTTTATTAAATACTTAAGAGAAGGTTATGATTTTGTTATTGGAAATAGATTTAAGGCAAATTTAGAAAAACGGAGCAATGCCGTTTTGGAATAGATACTTAGGAACCCCGGTTATATCTTTTATAGGTAGACTTAGGAGTAAAACTAAAATAGGAGATTTTAACTGCGGCTTAAGAGGATATAATACAGAAAAAATTAATTCGCTAAATTGTAAATGCGAAGGTATGGAATATGCAACGGAAATGATCTTGAGGGCGGGTAAGGCTAAACTTAAAATAAAAGAAGTGCCTATTAATTTCTATAAAGACAAAAGAAATAAGCCACCACACTTAAGACCTATTAGAGATGGTATAAGGCATCTAAAAATGCTTTTTAATAAATTATAAAGGGGGAAACAAATGATGAAATTAAAGGATAAGCAAGGTATATCGTTAATAGTATTAGTAATAACAATAATAGTAATGATAATATTAGCTGCTGCAGTAGTTGTTACATTAAGCAACACGGGAATAATAGGCAGAGCGAGCGAAGCTACTTCAGTTACAAATTTAAATCAAGTACAACAAATAGCAACATTAACTTGGTCTGAGGCATATATAGATGGGCTAAGAGGACAAGAATTAAAAGATGCTGTGTTAGGAGAATTAGGAGAATATACGAATGATTATACAATAGACGTTACAGATAAAGGCGTAACTGTCACAATGGGCGGAAATAAAGCACTAAATCAATATGGTTTTTATTTTGATGAATTGTATATAGTAGACAATCCATATGATATGGGATCTTCAGGTGGAGTGTTAGGGTTTATATTTAGAGAGAACAAAACAGCAGATTTTTATATGCTTATGGATGTTGGAACAGAATTATTTCCAATGTGTGAGGAAGTTATAGAGGTAACATCGTATGAAAACTTAAAAGCTAATTTGCCAAATAATTGGTTTGGAACATTAGAATTTTCTGATGGTGGTAAGAAACTTACAGGAAACTATATCACAGGCGAAGTTTCATTTGATATAAAAGAAAATCCAATTGAATATGGCAAAGCCTTTACTGGAACTTCAAATGGTAAAAACATATCGTATACAATATTAAGTGAAACAAAAGCACGTTTGGAGGTAGATGGTGAATCTACGTTAGAGTATGATATAACGTATAATAACAAATCTACAATTTCTGCAGTAAATGGAGAATATGACGATGTTTTTATAAATTCTTTTGATAATCAAATGTATATTTTTTATAATAGCGAAATCGTAAAATTATCTATGTCAAGTACAAAAAATGAAATTATTCAAAACGCAGTATATAAGAGAGTAGATGGTTCAGAATTAATAGTAAATGGAGACAATATAAAAATAACAAAAGATGGAGCTACTTTGTTAGAAGATAAAATTTATACTAGTCCTGCGTCTTTCTGGTCTTGGTATGGAAATTCAGATCCTAATAATGCTACACAATTTTTAACAGCTGCTTTGGGTGGAAGAATTTTAGTTCTTCAAGGCGATATAATGGCAACTTTTGTTCTTAAATAATGATTAAAGATTAAAAAGGAGGAAAATATATGAAAAGAAAACAAGGTATATCATTAATAGTATTAGTAATAACAATAATAGTAATGATAATTTTAGCATCTGCTGTAATTATTACTTTAACAAATACAGGAATAATAGGTAGAGCAAACGAAGCAGTTGACGCTACAGACTACAAACAAGTAGAACAATTAGCACAATTAATATGGTCAGAGGAATTTTTAGATGGCAAAAGAGATGACGCACTAAAAGATGCTGTGTTAAACAAATTAGAAGATTATAAAGATAAATATGAATTCGAAGTAAACAATGGTGGTGTAACAGTAACATTACCAGGTACTGTAAAATTAGTAAAGAATGAATATGGATTCTATTTTGATAAATTATATTTAGCTAATAGTTTAACAAGTGTATCAGGTAATCCGGTACTTGGATATGCATTTTTTGAAGACGGAACATACGTTGCATATACTTTAATTAATGCTGAAACAGGAGAAATGTTAATAATGCCAGGAACATATGGAAGCGTAGATGGATATGCAAATTTAAGTGCTAACATATCTGGTGTTGCAAATCTTACATTCTCTGAAGATGGAAAAACAATTACTAATACAGTTCCATACACAATGACAATGTTGGAAAAAGATACAGTTACAGGAATTAAATATGGTGTAGAATATATAGATGCTGAACAAAAGTTAACTATAGATAATTCGTCTAAAGTAACATCATATTATGATGATGAGGTTATGTCTGAAGACGTATTTACAGTTCTATGTAATAAGCATGTTTACACATATGGCGGTGGCTCTGGAGCAAAAGCAATTTATGCAGCACCATTTGGTGATGAGGTAATATTACAAGGCGCTGGTAGATATAACTATATAAGAAGAGCAAGTTCTGCTAATGTTGGTGCACATCTTGGAGCAACATATGTTGATGATGCTGGAAATGAATTAGTGTTAAATTCTGATGGAACAGTTAAAATAACAGGTGCTACATCATATAATTCTACATACGAACACATAGAAGGTGCAGAAATATATGTAGATGCTAACGGAACAGATTCTTACGTACCATTATTATCTGGTAGAGCAATTGTATATTCAAAAACAGGAAAAATGTTTAGATTAAAATAAGTAGAAAGTGGTTAGGTTATGCCTAATCACTTTTTTATAATATTATTTGTATAATTCTTGAGAATTTGGGCTTTGTGTGGTATAATTCAAGGCATAATATAAATGCGGGTGTAAAAGTTGAAAAGAAGTAGGATTATATGTAGCATAATTACAATAATATATATGCTATTGCTAGTATATATAGCTATCTGCTTATTAAAAAATAGTATGACTGTAAAAAGTGATTTAAGTTTTGGAATAAAGCTTGTATACATACTTATTTTAATAGGTAGTATTTCTATGTATATGTGGCTAAAAAAGAGGTTAAATAAAAAGGTAACAAGTACAAAAATAATGGTACTATACAGGTATATGTACCTTGCTGTTTTAACACTTGTTACAAGAATTGGTATGGTGTTTGTATTTGTAAAAAGGAACGTAGAGATAATACCATCATCGTTTGGACAAGGTTTGGGATCTTATCTTTTCAAATTAGTCAATATGATTATAGGTAATACTATTTACACGAATGTTATAATAAATACAACAATTACATATATTGTAGTTGTATTAATAAAGAAAATATTAGAGAATATTACAAAGAGCGATTTCTTATCTGCAACAGCGGCGATGTTATATATATTCTTACCACAATCGTTATATTTTGTAATAGAATATAACAGATATAATTATAATTTACTATTTGTGCTTGCAGGATTTTATATAATATTAAATATAATAGATTTAGTAAAACAATATAAACTAAAAACTAAGAAATATATATATATGTCATTGATACTAGGTATAGTAGCGGGAATAGATATAATACTAGGTGGTTCGTGGATGTTCTGGATGGTGTTTGTTACAACCTTAACAGCAGCTGCGACATATATAGATATAGCACACATATCTTTTGGAGAAAAAATAAAAACCAAAGTTTCGTTTAATATAAAGAAATTGTTATATAAGATAGAACAAACCAATTTTTCAAAGTTAATTAATACAGTACTAATAGTATTAGCGGTAACTGGTATAGTTACAATAATAGTTAGTTTAACAACATCTTCAACTAACTTTGCATTTACAACTAACATATCAGAACTTGTAAATAGAACAACAGAAGCGTTAAATACATCTAGAAATTATTATATAGTTTTAATAGTATTAATAGTGTTATTGGAAATAATAGGGGTAATATTAAAAAGAAACCTAGATATTAAGATGGTAGCGGTAAAGATATTGAATATACTTGTTATAATATCTATGATGCTAAGTAAAAATACAACATATACAGCAACAATATTTGATGTAACATTAATATTATTGCTTGTTTCAAATATGTGTAATATATATTATAATAGAGAAGAGAAGATAAAACTCTTAAAGGATAGAAATGATTAAATAAAAGAAAAAAATATATAGATAAATTAAAATAGAAGGAGGGAGTTATGGCATATTATTCAGAAGATTTAATAGATGAAATCTTAGCGTCTACAGATATAGTAGAAGTAGTAAATGAATATGTACCATTAAAAAGAAGAGGCGCAAACTACTTAGGGTTATGTCCTTTCCATAAAGAAAAGACTCCTTCTTTTACTGTGTCAGCGGACAAG
This sequence comes from Clostridia bacterium, assembly GCA_045637095.1. Taxonomy (GTDB): domain Bacteria; phylum Bacillota; class Clostridia; order TANB77; family CAG-465; genus UMGS1649. The sequence continues at coordinate 45,361 of JAZTYX010000001.1, forward strand.
CAAATATATAAATGTTTTGGTTGTGGACAAGGTGGTACAGTAATCCAGTTCATATCTAAACTAGAAAATCTAGACTTTAGGGAGACGCTTGAAACATTAGCTGAAAGAGCTAATATAGATTTGGAAAAATTTAAGACGAATACAACAGTAGATACTAAGAAGGATTTAAGAGATACAATACTTGAAATTAACAAATCTACTGCAAGATACTTCTTTGATGCTTTAACAGAAGAAGTAAAGAAAGATAAGAGTATACTTAAAGATTATTTAATAAAAAGAGATTTAGACTCTAAAACAATCACTAGATTTGGCTTAGGATACGGTTCTAAGGGCTCTGAAACACTTACGGCATATCTAACAAGGCTAGGATATAAAAAAGAGGATATTTTGGCCGCTGGAGTTGTTTCTAAAAACATGCGCGGAGAGATATATGAAAACTTTGCAGGAAGATTAATATTCCCAATCTTTGATACAAGAGATAGAGTAATTGCTTTTGGTGGAAGAGTACTAGACAACTCTTTACCTAAGTATGTTAACTCGCCAGAAAACGCTTTGTACCATAAAGGTAGCAATTTATACGGAATGAATGTTGCTAAAAAAGAACAATTAAATAGTATAATAATTGTTGAAGGATATATGGATACAGTAGCGCCACATAAATCTGGTATTACAAATGTTGTAGCAAGTCTTGGTACTGCGTTTACAGAAAAGCAAGCAAAGTTACTTAAGAAATATACAGATACTGTAATAATATCTTATGACCAAGATGCAGCTGGACAAAATGCTACATTAAGAGCAATAGATATACTTGTTAAAGAGGGACTTAAGGTAAAAGTATTAAGACTGGATAAAGAGGATGCAAAAGATCCAGATGAGTATATTAAAAAGTATGGCAAAGAACGCTTTGAAGAATGTGTAAAGAAAAGCATTTCGCATATAGAGTACAAGATAAGCAGAATGGAAAAACTACTAGAAGATGATAATAACTTTGATAATAAAGTTAAATTCTTAAGTAGAACAGCAGATGTATTGGCTACTCTTGAAAACGATATAGAAAGAGAGATGTACGTAGAAACAATTGCTAAGAAATATAACGTAAGTAAAGCTGCAATTGAATCTGAAATAAATAAAAAGCTTAAAAAGAATGTTAAAGAGGAGAAGGTTACTAAGGTGCAAGAAAAAGTAACTGAAAGAAAAGAAAAAGGTCCTTTAACACTTCGTAAGAAGCAAGAAGAATATATAGTTGCTATGTTACTTGGTAAAGATAAGAAAATGATTAACCAAGTGCTAGATAGATTTAAGGAAAGAGATTTTGTATACGAGGATGTGCGAAATTTATTTATCTTCCTAAAGGAATTAAATAAAGAGCAAGATATAACAAAGATTAATGTATTAACAAGAATCTCTGATTCAGACACCTTAAACTTGATTACTGAAATTTTAGCAATTAACTTATCTGATTTTGATAAAGAAAAACTTTATACAGAAATGGATAAAACATTTAGAAAGTATCAATACCAACAAAGAAGAGAAGAGATATTTAATGAGCTTAA
>JAZTYX010000002.1:0-9788 GCA_045637095.1 Clostridia bacterium
ATTATTCAACAGTAACAGATTTAGCAAGATTTTTAGGTTTGTCTATATCTGCGCCTCTTAGTATAGCTGTTTCGTAAGCAATTAATTGAAGAACAATAACTACTAGTAGTGATTGTAAATATTCTGAAACTTCAGGTAATATAATTACATCATCTAATGAGTCTTTTATATTTTCTACATTTTGGTTTTCTGTAGTTATAAGAAGAGTATAAGCTCCACGAGCTTTTGTTTCTTTTAGATTGCTTATTGTTTTTTCATATAGATTGTTTACTGTGGCGATAGTTATAACAGGTGTTCCTTGATCTACAAGTGAAATTGTACCGTGTTTTAATTCGCCTGCTGCATACGCTTCTGAGTGTATGTAAGATATTTCTTTAAGTTTTAGAGAACCTTCCATACAACTTGCACTATCTATGCCACGACCAATGTATAATACATTTTCGTGAGTATATAACTTATTTGCTATAGCTTTATACATATCTCTAGAATTAATTAAATCCTCTGCAAGTGTTTCTATTTTTTCTACATCTTTAGTAAACGCATCCATTACAGAATCTTCTAACAATCCTTTTTGTTTCATTATTGTAAGAGCTACGTTTGTTAATGTAGCAACTTGTGAAGAATATCCTTTAGTTGTAGCAACAGCTATTTCTGGACCTGCATAAGTGTATATTGTTTTATCTGCTTCACGAGCGATAGAAGAACCAACAACATTAACAATAGCTAAAACATATGCACCTTGTTCTTTTGCTAAACGTAGTGCAGCTAATGTATCTGCAGTTTCACCAGATTGAGATATTATTATAACTAGAGTAGAAGGTGTAATTAGATTTTCTTTGTATCTGTATTCTGAAGCTATTTCTACTGTAGTTCTAATTTTAGCGTTGTTTTCTAAAAGGTATTTAGCAACCATACCAGCATGCATAGCGCTACCACAAGCAACGATGTGTATGTTATCGTATTTTGTGAAGTCTATATCATCATAGAATTTACCTAATATATTTTTAACAACTTTAGGTTGTTCATAGATTTCTTTTAACATGAAGTGGTCATAACCATTCTTTTGGTATTCCACAGCACTCCAAGTAGCAGTATCTACTTTTTTATCTATCTTATTTAGATTTGAGTCAAATATCTCAACTGAATCGTTTGTAACCTTAACATATTCATCATTATCTAATAGCATATACTTATTTGTATAATTAAGTATTGCAGAAACGTCAGAAGATACAAAGTTTCCGTCATCGCTAATACCTACAATTAATGGACTGTTTTTTCTAACAGAATAAATTGTATTTGGCTCATCATCAAAGATAATTGGTAGGGCGTAAGAACCCCTAAATTCATCACAAGCGGCTTTTATACTTGCCATTTTATCTCCTGTTTTTTCATACATATAGTTAATGTATCCACATGCAACTTCAGAATCTGTTTCAGAAACAAAATTCATACCTTTAGATAATAAATCTTGTTTAATATCTGAGTAGTTTTCAATGATTCCGTTATGCACTAATGTAACGTGCCCAACTTTATGTGGGTGAGCGTTAGTCTCACTTGGCTCTCCGTGTGTAGCCCATCTAGTATGCGCAATGGCTGTAGAAGCAAAAATATCATTATATTTGATTTTCTCTTCCAAATTAGCAATTTTACCTTGCGCTTTATACATATTGATTTTTCCTTGTTCGCTAGTAGCGACACCAGAGGAATCATAACCTCTGTATTCTAAGTTTTTTAAGCATGACAATGCAACGCTACAAGAATCTAAATTCTTTGAAGCGTATCCTATAATTCCGCACATAATAATAATCCTCCATATTCTATTTTCAATGTACTTTTGGATTATAGGCTTTTTGTAGTAATTCCCGAATTTTACCTTTTGTACCTATATGTCGATTCCATTAAACCGTGATAGCACCCGCTGATTTGTCGATAACTATCATCCTCGTCAATTTGCTAAAACTAGCAAAACCATGCGCTAATATTCTTAAACCTCTTTAAACTCACTCCTTTAAGTCTAAAAATACTTTATGGCTAATATTTTAACCTAAAACTTAAGATATGTCAAGTTTGATATATTATATGCTAAAAAACCTAGTAATACTCAGAAAAAACATAAAGAAAAAGCGTTGACATATTTTTTTATATATGTTAGTATTGAGATATAAGAGTATGCAAATTTGCATGTGGAGGTATATATTATGGAAGAAAAGAAATTCTACACTGAAGAAGAAATAAATGTAGATGTAGAAAAGCTAAAAAAAGCAACAGAAGATTTAGAAAAACTTGCAGAATTACAAAAGAAAGTTGATGAACTTAAAAAATAGGAGGTAATAATTGTGGGAAAAGATTATGAAATATTAGAAGAACAATATCAAAAACTAGTTGCAGATAAAGCTGCTGCTGAAGGAAGAGATGATTTATCTGATCCAGAAAGAGAGAATATAGTTGCTGGTTTTGATAAAGCAATTGCTAGCCTAGAAGAAAGTATCGTCGACCTAGGAAGAAAAGCAAAACAAGAAATAATGGATGCCATTCATGGTTTAGAAGAAAAAATGGCAGTAAACAATGAGTTCTTAGATAAATCTAAAGCAAGAATAGAAGAACTTCAATCTATGATTGCCGAAGAAGAAGGTAAGGGCGAAGCTGGAGATAAAGATAAAATAAGAATATACCAAGCTGAAATAAAAGGTATAGAAAAAGAAATGCGTGTGGCTACAAGAGCAATAAACGCAGCAAAAAGAGAAATAAAAGAAAACAATAAAAAATTAATACCAATAATGAATATATTTAAAGATAAAGGTGTGTTTGAACCAGATGAAATAGATTCATTAACAAAATTAGAAAAAAGAATAGAAAGAGCAAAGAAAAACTTTGGACCAAGAGAAGAACCAGTAGCTGAAGAGCCAGTAGCTGAAGAACCAGTGGCTGAAGAACCAGTAGCTGAAGAACCAGTAGTGCCAGGAACAACTTCAGGAACTGGAACACCTAGCGGAAGAACATCTGGACCAGCAGTACCAGGTGGTAGCGGTTCTACATCTACACCAGGTGGGGATAGAACAGTAGCAAGTGCTGCAGCACCAACTGTTGAAGAACCAGTTGAATTATCAATGGAAGAATTCAATAGTATATATAGACTTGCAAAAGAAAAACAATTAAGTGAAGTGCATATAAAGAAATTGCTACCAATTTTATCTGATCCAAAAGCATATACTAAATATGGAATAACTACAGGTTTATTTAGAAATAAAGCTAAAGTTCTATTTACAGCTATGGGAGATTACATGGCTAAGGGATATAGAACTCCAATATCTCAAATCGCAACTGTATATGGAATTGATCCAAAACAAGATTTTGGTGAAGGTGTAATACCAAGTGCAGAATTAACTTCTTGGAAAGGAATAAAAGCATTAGCTTCTAATCCTAAAACAAGAACAAAAGCCGAAGCAATATATGCAAAAGTTGTTGAAGCGGGAGATGCTAGAATAGCTGAAGGTGGAGAATTAAGAGGCGAAGATGAAAGATTATACTTACTAGCTAAAAAAGAACTAGGAAGAATGGAAACTTTCAGAAGCACATTAGAAACTCATAAAAAAGTTAAAGCTAAAAGAAGATTTAATCCAATAGCTTGGTTAACAGGCGGAGATAAATTTGAATCATTACCAGAAGCAGCTGAAGTAGATGCAAGATCTAGCGCAGTACGTGATTCTGTAAGAGCAGACATAGACAGTGTTGGTAGAGATGCGGTAGAAGGTTATGACAGAACTATGAGAGAAGCTGGATTAATCGCTGTATTAGCATCTGAAAGTGCAGATACAAGATCTCATACAGCTCCTACAGAAGGAACAGAGACTCCTGTTGTTACTGAAGGAACAGATGAAGTAGTGGTTGAAGTAATCGAAGAAGGAACAGAAACTCCTGTAGTACCAACAACTACAGATATGATAGAAACATTATCAGCCGGCGTATATCCACCAGAAGAAATAGATACTTCTGTAGGGGAAAGAACAACTACTGAAGCACCTGAAATAACTACTTTTGATGGACCAGGAATTGATGGTTAATAACAAAATAATATAAAATAAATAATAAGGAGGCATATACATATGAAAACAGCACTTGTAACAGGAGGTTCTAGAGGAATCGGCAAGGCGATAGTATATGCCTTTGCTAATGCAGGATACAATGTTCTTCTAAACTATAATCGTTCAGAACAATCAGCTAAAGATATAGTAAAAGATTTAGAAGGCTGCGATGGCGTAGTAGAAATGTTTAAGGCGGATGTAACAAACCGCGATGAAGTTGATGCTATGGTAGAATATGCTGTAAAAGAATTCGGTGGGATAGATGTAGTAGTAAATAACGCAGGTATTTCACAAGTTGGACTATTTACAGATTTAGAAGAAGATGAATGGAAGAGAGTATTAGATGTAAACCTAACTGGTGTATTTAATGTAACTCAATCTGCATTAAAGCAAGGCATGCTATCTAAAAAAGATGGAGCTATAATAAATGTTTCTTCAATATGGGGAATCACAGGTAGCTCATGTGAAGTAGCATATTCTGCATCTAAAGCGGGTGTTATAGGTTTAACTAAGGGGTTAGCTAAGGAATTAGCTCCAAGCAATATAACAGTAAATACTGTAGCGCCAGGAACTATAGCTACTGATATGATATTCAAAGAATATGATGAACATGATATAGAATTAATTAAAAAAGATATACCAATGGGAAGACTTGGTGAAGCGGAAGAAGTTGCTAAACTCGTATTATTCTTAGCATCAGAAAACGCAAGATATATTACAGGACAAGTAATAAGCCCAAATGGTGGTATGGTAATTTAATTATTGTAAATAATATAAGAGACGGGAAACTGTCTCTTATTTGTTTAAATTTAATTTATAGTATAATACCGGTAAATAAATTGTATAAAAAACGAAAAAAATATTGACAATTTAATTTAACTAGTGTATATTTATATACGTAGTCGGCGGCGTAGCTTAGATGGCTAGAGCGTTCGGTTCATACCCGAAAGGTCATTGGTTCGATTCCAATCGCCGCTACCACATTACTTAAACTAGATAGCAATATCTAGTTTTTTGTTTTATAAGGGGTGGGTAATATGTCTATTACAAGAAAAAGATATTTTACACGTTTGATAGGACGTATAGTAATTTTTATTGGCTGTATAGTAATGAGTTTTAATAAAGAAAACTTTGATGTGTTAAAAGGAATGAATTTCTTTAATGAATTTCACATATTGCATTTGTTATGGGGGCTTTGGATTGCGGATATAATACTACAAATTATACCTATAAAAAACAAAGTAGCATTAGGTTCACAAAAATTATTTGCTAATCGTTTCAAACCAATACGAGATAAAATTAATTATGATAATTTAAAGAAATATGTGGTAAACACTACTAAATCTGCATATAAAGTTATGATAATATGGATTTTATTGATTACAATAATTGGAGTTTTGTATTTTTGTAATGTAATAAATGAAATAGGAATATTTATTATATCTGTTTTCTTTTATGTGTGTGATTTAATATGCGTTTTAGTGTGGTGTCCGTTTAGATTGCTTATGAAAAACAAATGCTGTACAACATGTAGAATATTTAACTGGGATCATCTTATGATGTTTTCACCGCTTGTTTTTGTGGGAGGATTTTATTGCTGGTCGTTAGTTGTGATGTCTGTATTAGCCTGGCTTGTTTGGGAACTATGCGTTATGATATATCCTGAACGTTTTTCAGAAATGACAAATGAAGCACTTAAATGTTCGAAATGTACAGATAAATTATGTACACAATATTGTGGAAAAAAGAAAACAAAATGTATTAAAAGAATATAAAATATATTAAAAACGGCGGTTATATCCGCTGTTTTTTCATTTATTTAATTTAATATACATAATATTGTTGATAATACTTTTTACAAGTGATATAATGACAGGCGAGGGTGAAAATATAAAATGGAAAGCAGAAAAGAACAAAGGGAATTAAGAAGAAAAGAAAAACTACAAAGAGAAGAAAATAAGAAACTTTTCTTAAAAAGAAATAATGTAGAAACTAACGAATCTCCAATCAAAGAGAAAAAAGTTAAAGAAAAAAAGGTTAAAGAACCTAAAGAAAAGAAAGTAAAAGAGAAAAAACCTTTTGAAGATACAAAGACAAAGAAAATAATTAGAATAATAACAGCAATACTAACATTAGTTGCTACAGTTATATTAATTATAACTTTTGTTAGGGGTGTAAAATTAAATAATGATCTTAATTTAATACCAGCAAACTATATGAAAATACTATATTATGCTTTTGGTGGAGGGCTAGCGGTTTTAGTAGCTATGTTAGCACTAACAATATGGAAGAAATTTAGTAGCATCATAAAAGTAATATTTGGAGTTATAGCAGCGGCAATAGTAGCATTGTGCATATATGTAAATTCAATTTTAGGTGAGTCTACAGATATATTAAAAGAAATAGACGCAGAAGCTGTGGAAACTAAGGCTTATGCGCTAGTTGTTCTTAAAGATGGTGCATACAAGAAATTGGAAGATTTATCATACAAACTATTAATGTATTATGATAATGAAATGGGTGAAACAGAAGAAGCTATGGCTAAACTTAAAGAAGCTATAGTAATGATGTCTGAAAAAACAGACGATATCCACGAATTAGCTAAAAAGTTAATAGATAAATCTGTAGATGCAATTCTTGTTGAAGAAGCATACTACGATCTTATTGAGGAAGATTATCCAGATTTTAGAGAACAAATATCTATACTTCATGAGTTTAATCTAGAAGATAAAATGCCTGAAGTGGTTAAAGATGTTGCGGTAACAGAAAAACCATTTAATATATATGTAAGTGGAATAGATTCACGTTCTTCAACTATGCCATCTAAATCTAGAAGTGATGTTAATATGGTTATTTCAGTTAACCCAACAACAAAACAAGTATTACTTGTAAACATCCCTAGAGACTATTATGTAAAATTAAATGGTACAAGTGGATATAGAGATAAACTAACACATGCAGGTATATATGGAGTAGAGAAATCTATAAAAACAATTGAAGATTTATTAAAAATAGATATAAACTACTACGTAAAAGTAAACTTTAATTCAGTAGTAAAAATTGTTGATGCAATAGGTGGAGTAGAAGTAAACTCAGAATACGCATTCACAACAAAAATAGGAAAATATAAAATAACAAAAGGATTGAATAAATTAAACGGTGCAAAAACACTAGCTTTTGCTAGAGAAAGATATTCATTACCAGGTGGAGATGCAACAAGAGGTAAAAACCAACAAGCTGTTATTGATGCAGTAATTCAAAAAGTTACATCAACAACAATCCTTACAAAATTTGATGATATATTAGCTTCGGTAAAAGGAAGTTTCCAAACAAATATGTCTACAGAAAAAATGGTTGAACTAGTAAGAATGCAAATAACAGATAATGCAAAATGGACAGTATCTTCAACTGCATTAAATGGTCTGGGTTCAAGCGAAAGAACATATTCTATGGGTAAAAGATTACTTTATGTTATGATTCCTTACGCTGGAAATATTAAACAAGCAACTAATTTAATTAATCAAATACTTGATGGTGAATTATTAGAAGGTGGTTCAATAAGTCTATCTAAATATAATGATAAACTAGTTGTTCCTAAGGGCGTATATGAAGAAGAGAAGAAAGAAGAACCAACAACTCCTGAAACTCCAACAACTCCAGAAACACCAGGCACAACACCTGATCCGGGAACACAACCTGAAAACCCAGGTACAACACCTGATCCGGGTACGCAACCAGAAAATCCAGGAACAACACCTGATCCAGGAACGCAACCAGAAAATCCGGGTACAACACCAGATCCAGGAACACAGCCTGAAAACCCAGGCACAGCACCTGATCCGGGAACACAACCAGAAAATCCAGGTACAACACCAGATCCGGAACCAACACCAGAGCCTGAGCCTGAACCAGAGCCAAAGCCAGAACCAAAACCTGAGCCTAAACCTGAACCAGAGCCAGAGCCAACTCCAACACCGACTCCAGAAAATAATGGCGGAGATGGAACAGAAGAATAAAAAATTAAAAGATAGAGAAAACATTCTCTATCTTTTTTTGGTTATATATAAATAAATTTAATTGAAATGTGTTAAATCGTGTGATAATATTAGTTCGTGGAAAATAATATGGCGATGTAAATTCGCGGAATTTACATTTGCTGTAACGATGAGTATAAGGGGGATAAAAATGAAGGGAATAGTAGAAACAATAATTAAATCAAAGGTGTATTTGGCAATAATAATTATATTTACTATTATATTATTAATAGGTTGTGGCTTGATTATAAGAAATATTTTAAATGGCCCAGATAGATTAACCACATCATCTTGCTTGGCAGATTTAGTTCCTGTGAACAAGATATCTGGAATAAAATATGTACATACAGGAGCAGCGCCAATATATAAAAATGATAAAAAAACTAAAATAGATTGCCATGTAAAATATGATGCAAGGGTAAATGTAAATGTGAACTTAGATGAAGTCCAATACACATTAAATACAACGACTAAAGAAATGTTAATTAAACTTCCGGAACTAAGTATAGAAGTTACATTAAAAGACGATGAAACATTATCATTTATACCAAAAGAACAAAATTTAGATTTAGGAAAAGTGAGAGATGCTTGTAGAGAACATGCAATATCCACTGCTAGAGAGTCGAATACTTTTAATGAGTTGGCAATTAAAAATATTAAAACTACAATTGAGGCTATGTTAATGCCGCTTCTTATGGACGAAGAGTATAAAATAGTTTGGGAAAACTAAATAGGAGGTATTATATGGAACAAGAAACAACAATAAAAAACAAATCTAAGAATAATGTATTTTTAGTAATTGTAATACTAATATTAGTTGTGCTTATAGCAGGAATTTTATATACATCAAGAACAATTGAAATATACAAGTATTACTCATTTGATTTAGTTCCAGAATGGACAACGTTAGAATGTTATTATCGTAATGTAGCAGAAAAGGAAGAATCAGCAACAGGATTGTTAGATATTGGATATAAGAAATATTGGTTAGAATATATTACGGTAGTTAAAATGGGGATAGAAGATACAAATCAAATAGAAATACACAAACCTAATATATTTGGAAAAGTTAAAATTTATATTCCAGAAGTAAAAGTGTTAGATGTGTCTGATCAACCGCAATCTATGAAATTGATAAAAGATACCGGCTTATTTACGACTATAACAACAGAAGAACAAAGTAAAGTGTATAATTCAGAAGTGAAAAAATTAGAAGATAAAGTTAATAGTGACAAGGAATTGTTAAATTATGCTTATGAGGATATTAAAAATAGATTAGAAGCATATGTAATTAGTATAGGCAAACAATTTGGCAAGGAATATAAAGTAGAATGGTTAGACAAACCATTAAATACTAAATAAATAAAAAAAGAAGAGTGATTCACTCTTCTTTTTAATACTGGTTGCGGGGACAGGACTTGAACCTGTGACCTTCGGGTTATGAGCCCGACGAGCTCCCGACTGCTCTACCCCGGGATTTGTACAATAAGTATAATATAATTATATGTAAATGTCAACAAAAATATCAAAAAATATTAACTTTTATTGTAAATTATCTATACTTATGGTATAATGTTTTTTGTCAAGTAAGACTGGAGGGAATAAAATGATTGGATGGATTGCATGGGTGCTTATAGGATTAACACTTTTAGTAGGAGTAGCTTTAATAATA
>JAZTYX010000003.1:0-4390 GCA_045637095.1 Clostridia bacterium
AAAACAAGTGACGCTATTTCTGAAATAGTAGTACCAAATACCAAACAAAGTATAGCTGAGTTTATATCTTTAGCAAAAATATTTAGACTAACAAATACAGCTATAATTCTAACAAACTGCGTAGCTATTTGATTTATAGAAGAACTTAGTACATTTCTTTTAGCAAGAAAGTAACTAGATAAAGATAAACTAAGTGCAATGAATGGTAGAGATAACGCAAGTATATATATTACTAGATTAGATATTTTGTTATACAATATTTCTTTAGTTATATATGGTGCAAAAAGAGATAAAATAATACAACTCAATACACCTGTAATTAAGCTAAAGAAGATTGAAGTTTTAAGTATATATTTAGTATCAGAATTAGAATCTTTTTCTAATTCTTCGGATATAACTTTAGTGGTAGAAAGGTTAATGCCAGAACTTGCTAATGTTATTCCAAAGAAGTATATAGATGAAATAAGACCAAATACGCCTAGTGTTTCTGAACCAATTTTGTTTGCAATATATATATCAAAAAGTGAGCATATTATTTTTGTTATTAACGATGTGAAAATTAATATTATACTGTTTACTAAAAATGTTTGAGATTTTTTCAAGTTAATTCACCTAAAACAATATATGAGTTTGCTTTGCAAAAAAATACATATATTGTTTTAAGCAATGAGCTATCTTATTGACAAAAGTAAACGGAATGTTATATCATGTTTCTAATGATATAAGTGAAAATGAACAAAAGAAAGGGATATAAGAATATGAAAAAAGGTATATCTTTAATAGTACTGGTAATAACTATAATTGTTATGATAATTTTAGCAGCAACGGTAGTTATAACGTTGTCTAATACAAATATTATAAATAGAGCGGATCAAGCAGTTGTGGCAACTAATTTGAATCAAGTGCAACAATTAGCGACTTTAATATGGTCGGAAGCATATATAGATGAGATGGAAAATTTAGATGCAGACTATATAAGAGCTAAACTTAGAGAAAATAAAATAGATGACACTAAATATGCTATAATAGTGAAAGATTCAGGTGTCTCTGTAATAGACAGATATCCAGAGCAATGGAAGACTAGTGTTTCAGAAGTAACATTAGATGGTGTCCCAATTCCAAAAGGATTTGTTAAATCTCCATATCCAAACGAAGGAAATAAAAATGAAGGACTTGTAATATATGCATTAACAGAGCAAGAAATAGCAAATGGAGTTACAGATATAACAACTGTAGATGCAAGTCATAAAGTAAGTTTAGAAAATAGAAATCAATTTGTATGGGTTCCGGTAAATTCAGAAAAATTTGCAAGTGAATTTGTAAGGCAAACATTTGGTGGTAAAGATGTAAATAACAAAGAGGATTATGAGCTATCAAACAATGTAGAAGGTGGAAAGAAGTATTGGGAAGTAATACTAGAAAATAATAATTTCCCAGCAGATAATGAAAAAAATTCTGCGGCACATGTTTCGGCTAAAACATTAAAAGAAGTAACAGCAATGTATGCGAGTGTTAAAAAGTATGGCGGATTTTATGTAGGACGCTATGAAGTTGGAGCAAGCGGAGTAGAATCTTCAACTAATTACGGAAGAGGTACACTTTCTATAACAATGACAAAATATCCATATAACAACATATATTGGGGAACATCTATGTCAAACGAAGAATTAGATGGAGGCGCTGTAACTGTAGCTAGAAGTTTTTATCCAGAAACAAACACAAAATATGGAGCAGTTTCAACTTTAATGTATGGTGTACAATGGGATAGAACACTAGCTTGGTGGAAAGAGATGAATCCAGATATTTCACTAGATGATAGTAGAGACTATGGCGTACATGCAAACACAAGATTTGAACAAGATGATTTTAATGAGGGTGCTAGATACTCGCCATATAATGCTAGTGCATATCATGGATGGTATGACGCGCAAGCTAAAACAAGTGATGCATCTTGGTTAGTAACTACAGGTGGTTATGAAAAATCCAAGGTTTGTAATATATATGATATGGCAGGAAATCTTTACGAATGGACTATGGAGGGGCAAGGAGTATCTAATCGTGTAGTTCGTGGTGGATATGTTTCAGCAGCAGGAGAATATCGTTCGGTAATAGATAGATATGCAATAACTCCACAATATGCAAGCAGTTATTGCATGGGCCTTAGACCAGCGCTATATATAAAATAAAAAAACAAAAACAACTGAGAGAGACTCAGTTGTTTTTACTTTAAAATATAGTTTTAATCAACTTGCAAAAATAAAGGCAATATAGTATAATATTTTCAGCTTTTAGGGTAGGGTGTAGTAATAATTTGTGAGGCCTTAGAGTCAGGCTTTAGAAATTATTACTTCCCCTTAAAAAGCAGAAGGAGGAACATTTTATGTTTAGAAAATTTGAAACTGAGTTTGCCGGACGTCCACTTGTTATTGAAACAGGTAAAATGGCAGGACTAGCAAACGGGTCATGTCTAGTAAGATATGGCGACACTTGCGTATTAGTTAACGCTACAATGTCTAAAGATGCAAGAGATGGTATAGATTTCTTACCACTTTCTGTAGACTATGAAGAAAGACTATATGCAGTAGGTAAAATACCAGGTGGTTTTGTTAAAAGAGAAGGAAAACCAACAGACAAAGCTATCCTTGTATCAAGAGTAATCGATAGACCAATGAGACCATTATTCCCTAAGGATTACAGAAATGATACAGCAATCAACGCAGTAACAATGTGTATGGATCCAGATGTATTACCAGAAGTTCCAGCAATGTTAGGTGCTTCAATTGCATTAAACATTTCAGACATACCTTTTGATAGAGTAGTTGGTGCAGCTAAAGTAGGTCTTGTAGATGGAAAACTAATTGTTAACCCAGGTCTAGCAGACAGAGAAAAATCTGACCTAGATTTAACAGTAGCAGCGACAGCTGAAAAAGTATGTATGATTGAAGCTGGTGCTAACGAAGTTCCAGATGATGTTATGTTAGAAGCTATAAAATTAGCTCATACAGAAATCAAAAAAGTTGTAGAATTTATTGAAGGAATTAAGAAAGAAATTGGTAAACCAAAAGCTTCTTATAAATCTTTTGAAATATCTGCAGATATGTTTAATGAATTAAAAGAAAATTTTGGAACTAAAGTATATGATGCATTACAAACTACAGATAAAACTGTAAGAGATGCAAATATGGAAAAAGTTAACGAAGAAATTAAAGCTTACTACGTAGAAAAATACGGCGAAGAAGCATATGCAGCTGCTAAAGCAGATATAGCTGAAGTTGTTTACAGATTAGAAAAGAAAACAGTTCGTAGTATGATAATTGATGAAGGTAAACGTCCAGATGGTAGAGCATTTGATGAAATAAGACCTTTATCTGCAGAAGTAGATATACTTCCAAGAACACATGGTAGTGCATTATTCTCAAGAGGTCAAACTCAAGTATTATCTATAGTAACACTTGGACCTAAATCTGATGAACAAACATTAGATGGACTTGATGAAGAAGAAACTAAGAGATATATCCACCATTACAACTTCCCACCATACAGTGTTGGTGAAGCAAGACCAGTTCGTTCTCCAGGTAGAAGAGAAATTGGTCACGGAGCATTAGCAGAAAGAGCATTAGAACCAGTTATACCTTCAGTAGAAGAATTCCCTTATGCAATAAGAGTTGTATCTGAAGTATTAAGTTCAAATGGTTCAACATCTCAAGGAAGTATTTGTGGTTCAACAATGGCACTTATGGCTGCTGGTGTACCAATCAAAGCTCCAGTTGCTGGTATATCTACAGGATTATTCACTAAAGAAGATTCTGAAGATTATATAATGGTAACAGATATACAAGGTATTGAAGACTTCTTTGGAGACATGGACTTCAAAGTTGGTGGTACTAAAAAAGGTATTACAGCAATACAAGTAGATATTAAAGTAGACGGATTATCTTATGAAATAATAGCTGAAGCGTTTGCTAAAACAAGAGTTGCTAGAGATCACATACTAGATGATGTAATGTTAAAAGCAATACCTGAAGCTAGAGCAGAAGTTTCAGAATATGCTCCTAAGATAAAAACAATAAAGATTAACCCAGACAAGATTAAAGACGTTATAGGTTCTGGTGGAAAGACTATAAACAAAATTATCGAAGATACTGGTGTTAAGATTGACATCGAAGATGATGGAACAGTATTTGTATACGGTATGGATGCTGACATGATAATGAAAGCCTTAACTATTATCGTAGGTCTTACTGAAGACGTAGAAAAAGATGCTGTATATATGGGTAAAGTTACAAAACTTATGCCTGCATTTGCAATAGTTGAAGTATTACCGGGTAAAGAGGGATTACTTCACATATCTCAAATATGCAAAGAAAGAGTAGAAAAAATTGAAGATAAA
>JAZTYX010000004.1:0-2859 GCA_045637095.1 Clostridia bacterium
AGGGGTGATACCGATGGGAATGATAATCAGAGGATTAGAGAATGGCGATATGGTTGTAGAAACTAAAAAAGGAAACGTGTATAGAGCAATGTATTTATATGACGACTTATATGAACTAATAGATGAAGGACGAAACGAGGCTGTTATGACAACAAGAGATTTACAGGATTTCTTCGATATGGTTATGTATAGAGAAAAAGCTTTTAATTAATATTTATAGGGGGTAATTAATTATGAAAAATACTACAAACTTATATGATATATTAAATGCTAGATACTATGAAATAATACAAAAACATAACAATCCGGTTTACGCTAGACAGGAATTAGAATATTTAATAAGAAACCAATCTTGGTGGGGAATGACATTAAACGAACAAGAACAAAAAGATATTGACGACTATTTTGACGCTCTAGTTAAAATACATGGAGGTAATTAATATGGATATTCGTAAAGTATACGATAATGTAAAAGGTAAATTATCAGACAATGCGCCCGAGATCTTAATTGGTTTCGGGTTAGCAGGCATGTTAACAAGTACCGTATTAGCGGTCAAAGCAACACCTAAAGCTATAAAGATAATCGAAGAGGAAGAAGACTATTTAAATAGAGATTTGAAACCAATCGAAAAAGTTAAGCTTGTATGGAAACCATACGTACCGGCAGCTCTTGGATATTTAGTATCAGCAGGTTGTATTGTGGGAGCAAACTCTGTAAACGCCAAACGTCATGCTGTTGCGATGGGTGCATACAAAATGACAGAACAAGCATTTAACACTTATAAGAATAAAGTTGTTGAGGTTATAGGGGAAGAGAAGGAACGTGAAATAGCAGACAGAGCTCATAGAGAAGAAATGAATAAACCAAGACAAACAACGTATCCTGCGAGTGAAGTGATTTACGGAACAGGAGTTTGTCTATGCTATGATCCGATATCCGGAAGATATTTCAACGCCGATATGGATAAGATAAGACGCGTTGAGAATGAATTAAACTATAGATTAATGAAAGAGAACATGGTATCTTTAAATGAATTCTACCATGAGCTAGGATTAGACTGTACTGAAATGGGATTCAAACAAGGATGGAATGTGGATGAAGGTTTAATCGAAGTGAGATTTACT
Organism: Clostridia bacterium; assembly: GCA_045637095.1. Classification (GTDB taxonomy): domain Bacteria; phylum Bacillota; class Clostridia; order TANB77; family CAG-465; genus UMGS1649. The sequence goes on from JAZTYX010000004.1 coordinate 1,126, forward strand.
TCAAACATTACAGATGATAACAGATTATGTCTTGTGGTATCGTTCGCAAGATCGCCAAGACTAGACTTTGATAAATGGGAATAAGTACGCGAAAAATACAAGTACTATTATGAGAAATAAATATATTATATAAGGAGAGGTTAGTATGGAAAATATGTATAATGAATACAAAGAAATGTTAATGAATGATATGGATATGGAAGGTATCGATTTAGATAGCCTTGATGAATTTGTTAAAAATTCTATAGACGAAATGGATTTCAACGCTAACATGGAACCAGAAGAAATATTACAAAACACAGGATTAAACGCTATGAAAGCAGCTGGATTAATAGCAGCAGGTTTAGTGGTTACTCATGTGACTTGTAAATACGTGGTACCATTCGCAATGAAAAAAGTTAAAGAATTTAAAGCAAAAAGAGAGCAAGCTAAATTCGAAAAAGAAATGTCTTTACTAAATGAACATAACGAAGATTAATTATTATATTTAAATAAAGAATCAAATTAGTGATGTGTGAAATTCTAAAAGGGACAGTGCGATTTACAAGCACTTTCTCTTTTCTTTTTATTATATTTAAGGAGGTTATATTATGACTGATTATAAAGCTAATTCTCACAAGGCGAGAGCAGAACAACCTGAAGGTAAAGAAAGGGAAAAACTACAACCTATCGCTAAAGCAAAAACTAAAAAGAAAAGCGAGATTAGAAAATTTACAGACGTGTTTGTAGCAGAAGATGTGACAAGCGTAAAAGATTATATAGTTAACGATGTACTTATACCAGCAGCTAAAAAAGCAATATCAGATATTATAACAAACGGAATAGAAATGTTACTGTACGGAGAAGTTAAAGGTAAAAATAGAGACAGAGGAAACGGAAGAGTATCTTATACTAAATACTACGAACGAGATAGAGAATATGACAGATGCAACAGACCTAGACGAAGCGTATATGACTACGATGATATTATACTAGAAACTAGAGGAGAAGCAGAAGAAGTATTAGGACGTATGGATGACCTGATTGATAATTATGGAATGGTCAGTGTTGCAGACTTATATGACTTAGTTGGAATACAAGGAAATTATACAGACAATAAATACGGATGGACAAATTTAAGAATGGCGGGAGTACAAAGAGTAAGAGATGGCTATATGTTAAAATTACCAAAAGCATTACCATTTGATTAAGGGGGTATTTATATGTTATTATTTGATGCTTTAGTTGCTTGTTTAGTATTGAAATTCTGGTCTACTGATGCCGTGGTAGCATTAGGCGTGACTTGTATGATAGCATTCTTAAGATTAATGCCTAAATTAACTTATATATTAAAATTATTCGAAGAAGGTATGATGAATTTAGTAGTGGAAAATGAAGAAAATAATAAGGAGGAAAATTAATATGAAAAAAATAGAATGTTTAAAAGAATCTTTAGTGAAACAATATTACAAATCTGAAATGGTTATAAGAAAACATAGCCCTGAGATATTACTTGGGGTTGGTGTTGTCGGTGTAGTAGCATCTACAGTACTTGCTTGTAAAGCAACAATGAAAGTTAATGATATTCTTGAAGACGCAAAAGAACAAATAGACAAAGTTAACGCTGTTAAGAATGACCCAGCATACGCAGACAAATACAACGAAGAAGATGCAAAGAAAGACTTATCTATAATATACGTACAAAAAGGTGTTGAAATAATCAAGATATATTTACCAGCATTCACAATAGGAGCA
>JAZTYX010000005.1:0-45666 GCA_045637095.1 Clostridia bacterium
TCTTTAACAATTTCTGTACCTGTACCTAATACTCTTAATATTGTTTCACCTTCTGATACACCTTTTATTTTATTATCTTCTGCTATAGCTTTAGTTGTATCTACTACTTCTAGCGTATAACCTTCAATATTCTTTAATGTAACTATTGGTTCTACTAAGCTATCTACTTCTACTTCATATTCTTCTTTATCTAATGTTATTATGTATTGCATTGGAGTTACAGTAAGTTTTACTTTCTTAACAAGTTCTACATTTGATGCATGAACTTCAATTTCTATTTCTCCTGGCTCAATACCTTTAATAATCTTGTTGTCTATTACTTCAGCTTTAGTCTCATCTGAAACTTTTAATATATATGATTCAATATTCTTAGTAGTTATTACTGGTTCAATTTGTTCTCCAGCTTCTACTGTATATTCCTCTTTATCTAGAGTAATATCATAAGTCTTTTCTTTAACTGTTACTTGTACAGTTGCTACTTTACCTTGATCTTCTGTTGTTGCTGTAACTGTTGCTGTTCCTAATCCTGTTGTAGTTACAACTCCATTTTCTACTGTAAGTACATTAGCATCACTTGTTGTCCATATTATTTCTTTAAATCTTGCTTCGTTTGGAAGAACTGTTGCAACTATTGTTAGTTTATCTCCTTCTTCAACAACTGCTTCTGTTTGGTCTAAAGTTATACTTTCTACTTTAGTATATTCATATGTTTGTACATAATCTTTCCAAACATATCCCTTTACTACTTTACCATCGATTTTAGCTTCTACATAATCCCAATCATAACCATTACCTTTTTTAGTTCTAGTAAAGATTATTCTTTCATCCGGATCACTTGAAGTTTCAGTAAATGTGTATATTACATTTTCTAATTCTGAGTTTGCAGATGAACGTATATTAAAAGATTCTTTACCTTTAGTTGTTGTATCATCTAAGTATACTCTTGTATTATCTGTTTCAAATACAGCCTTGTCACCTGCTGGATAAGGTGCAGGATCTTCTGGCATATTATCATATACCGGTATATAGAAGATAAATGGTGTGTCTAACATATCTAACTTCTTATATGCATTATATGATATTTTACTTTCACTTATTGGTGCTAATATATTTGTTTGATATTGATACGCCATAAGCGCAGCTGCATTTCCATAAGGATTGTTTACGTCGAACTTTTGGAAATATACCGTATCTTGTCCATATTGTATGTATGAAGATTTAATTTTATTTACTCCACCATATATAGATAAGTATGGTGTTGTCCAACCTTGTGATTTAGCATGTTTAAGTCCATTTACTACTGAGCCTGTACCATCAGCATTTGGTGTTGAACCTATATTAAAGAAGTTGTATACTCCAGGATAAGTTGAATTTGAGCCATTAACGCTTCCATTATTAATTATATCTCCTGACGTTTCTTGTATCATTCTTGAAGCAATGTATACACTACTTACTTTTAATTCTTGTCCTACTTTATTTATTATTTCTGAGTATGATAAATCCATGTCTATCCATACTCCAGCGTTTTTATACTTCTTAGCATATGTTCCAACCATTGGTGAACCCGCTATTACTTTTTCTATTACATCTGTTGTTATGTGTTCGTTATATGATAATCCTTCAAATTGGAATACCCTGTTTTTGTATAATGAATTTCTTGGATCTATTACATATGCAACCGCAGATTTTGAAGCTGCTACAAATGATCCGTCTATCTTAATATTTTCTCCATTCATTTTCCATACAGCATCATAACTCTTTGGTACTGTACTTATTCTTTTATTAGTATCATACGATTCATGTTTTAGAACTGTATCCCAACTAAGACCTGTATATACAGCCTTAAATTTGGCGTTTGGATATACTTCCTTTAGATTATCTATATACATTTGATACGACGCAGGAAACTCGTCTGAAATTGTAGACTTAGGTAAATTCTTCTTTAAAATACCATTTACCGGTCTAGATAAAAGAGCGATTCCCACAACCATACCAAATACTTTTAACCCTCTTTTTAAGTTATTTGGTAATTTACTTTTCATTTTTTTACCCTCTCTTTATGTGATTATACCAAAAAGGCATTTATACGACAAGTATTTTGTAAAAAATTACACAATCCTGTAATTTTACTTATACAAAAAAAGAATCACTATTTCTAGCGATTCTTTTTTGTAATTATTCTACTATTGTTTTCCAAAGTCCATGCTTATTACAATATGCATAAAAAGCTTTAATATCTTTTCTATCAAACTCAACCTTAGCTTCTATTCCTGGTTCTAAATGAACAATTTCATGACCATCTTCTGTTAAGGCTAATATCCATTCTATGTAATGGTCTTCTTCCATTACATGATGTACCTCTGCTATTATTTTATTTTCTTCCTTTGTATATGTTGGTAGATGTTTTTCAAAAGAAGCATCTACTGAGTTGGGAACTTGTTCTAACATTTCATCGCCGCAACAATTTAATACTTGTTCATCATCAAAAGCTAAAACTACTGCGCCACATTTATTGCATTTATATACTCTAAAATCCATATTTTTACCTCCGCTATATATACATACTAACACATATGCATAAAAAAGGAAAGATATTTCTATCTTTCCTTTTTATGAAATTTTTCTTTGATTCTTTCAAACCAACCTTTTTTCTTTTTAGGTTTAACGTCATCCATCGGAATCTCAGAAAAATCCATAACGGTTATCCGGATGCACTTGTTGTCTGTGGAAGTTTCGAACTTGAGATTTCCCATAACCATACTTGGATTAGGGCTTTCAAACATCTGTCTACAGACAAACGCTTGATAAAGATCCATTGGATCTGCTTCTTCTTGGTTAATTTCACCCCCATCTTTTCTGAAGAAAAAGAATTGCTTTTCGTCTTCTCCTTGTTGAAGTACATAAGTTCCGTCAGTTACCGCATTATAATTCTCGGACATATTAATATCCTCCTTAAATTATTTATTGCACGCATTATACCATAGCATTCGACATTTTTCTACATTTTTCGTATATTTTATTTATTATTTTTTAATCTATCCACACACTCCACTTTTGACAGTATATTTCTTATGTGATATAATGATAAAAATTAAAAACAAACTAAAACATTAATATGTAAGGAGAAAATCATGCTTGTATTAAAACTTGGCATTATTATCTTGGGCGTTTTAGCTGTTTGCTACGCATTCTTTGGTGCTCTTTTTGCAGCACATGCGGGCGAACCTGTTAAAAGCAAATTTATGCGAAGATACAAATGGGCATCTCACATCGGCATTGTCACTCTCTTTGTCGGCGGCTTTGTTATAATCTTCCTTTAACCAAACACACCTAACGGTGTGTTTTTTTATATCTTTACGCCAAATTATGTCTATTATGCATTCAATTTTATTGAATTTTCCAACAATTTATGCTATACTATAATTAGTGGTTTATTTAGTCCATTATTAATTATATGAAGGAGAATTTAGTATGTCACCACTTAGAAACTTACTCGCATTTGTTGCAGCGTTGATTATCTACTCAATTTTTGTGGGAGCCATTTTCCACACAGACAAGGAGGTTAAGACAAAAAGCAAAATGTTTACCATATATAAATGGTTAAGCCTTTTCGGTTACGCATTATTTGCTGTTGGTCTTGTCTTTATAATTGCATCATTCTTCGCTTAAACAAAAGCAAACGAGCCTCATATTTTGGGGCTCGTTTGTTTTTGCCTTATATAGTTTTAATATTATGTCTATTTACATATTGCTTTTGTTTGTATTTTAGCTACTTTTGTGATATAATACTAACGTTCAAAAAATAAATACTAAACTAATTAGAGAGGTAGCATTATGGAAAACAAACAAACTGTAAATGGTGTTGTAGCAGCTATCGGAAGATGGATGCCACTTCACAATGGTCACAAAAACTTTTTACTTAAACTTGCACAGACATATTCTCGTGTAGTCGTTATGATTGGTTCCTGCTACGAAGCAGGTACTAGCAGAAACTGCATACCGGCAATTGAAAGAGAAAAAATGCTTAGAGCTATTTTTAGCTCTGCAAAAATTCCAAAAGAAAAATATGCAATTATTCATGTTCCTGACACAGAAACGTTTGAAGAATGGATTATGAACATACGGAGTGTATGTATTGCAAATGGTGTAACCCACTTTTGTACCGGAAACAAAAAAGATATTTTGGATGTTCTTGAAACTCGTGGCGAAACTTTAGGTTTTGATATGATAAATCCTGAAGATGGTTCAGACTTCCCATATCACGCAACGGACATTAGAAGAATGATCATCGAAGGTAACTATGAAAAGTTGGAAGAACTTATTCCCGAAGAAATTAAGCCAATTCTCTTTAGAAATTCTTTCAAGGAAATTATTGCTGCTAGTAAAAACTACGGTGTAAAAATCGTTCCTGGTAGACAAGCTGTAGATGTAATTCTTCTTATACGTAACATCACAGATGGTAAGGTGTATGTTCTTCTTGGCAAACGTTCTATGGATAAGGTAGACTTCCCTGGCTATCTTGCGCTTCCCGGCGGTGGTATCGATGCATTCGAGTCACCATTTGATGCAGCAATTCGCGAGTTCTATGAAGAAACTGGGCTTAAGCTCCAAATGATAGACAACTCATTAGAACCTGCAATTGTCAAATTCGCAAATGTTCCTAACACCAACCTTGAGCAGATGTTTATCGTCGGAATTTACAGTTCTGAAGACGAAAATCTTGCCGGTTCAAGAGGAGGCTCTTCTCAATGTTTTGGAGTTTTCGTTGAAGACGAGCTCTATAAATACGAAGAGTATCTAAAAGCTTCTGACGATCTTTCCGAAGTTGCCTTCTACGAAATCCACGAAGCTGTTACTATGGGACTTGCATATCAACACGCGGATATGCTTAGAAAAGCTATTACAATGTTTGATGCATATCCTGATCTAAAAAAAGGCATTCCACTCTCTCTTGATCAATACATTGCAATCAATCCAAAAGTTATGAACTTTGTGAAAACTGCAATGAAAATTGGTGTAACAGATGATGAATGGGAAGAAATTACAAAAACTCTTACAAGATTAAAGGACGATAAAAATGCGTAAAACATGTACTTCTACAAGACTTCCTTCTGCAAAAGAATTCAACTCTATGTATCAAAAAATTGGTACAAACTGCTTGGCTTTTGCATTAGGACGGACAATGGATTCCCCTACACTTTATGATTTGCTAACTATTGATGAAATAAATCTTCTTAAAAATGGCAAAACCATTCCGAAGAAAGATATCTGTGAGGCATTTGTTTCTAAAGCCAAGCAATTTAATCTAAACGTTAGGCAAATCACAGACATGTCTGAAGCAGACGGTAAAATTCTCTTTATTCTATTTGGTTGGTATACCGATTTTATTCACGGAATAGGCGATTACGATTATTTCTTCCATGTAATTAGAAGAAATGAACTAGGCGTCTATGAGCATAAAGCAGATTGGTATGAAAAAGCCAAAGTAGTTACAGACAAAGAACTGTTAAATTGGCTTAAGCTAAACATTGAACGATACTATTTTGTTTTAGATTAAGCAATAACCCACCCCTATAAAATATAGTGGTGGGTTATTTATTTGTTTTATTAACTAATTTATCATATTTTTTAATATATTTGGAGCTGGTAGGCGGAATCGAACCGCCGACCTACAGGTTACGAATCTGTTGCTCTGGCTACTGAGCTACACCAGCATGCATCAGCTTACGCTGATTTTTTCTTTTCCTTCTTTACTCCTTTTAATGTTACAACAGCATGTATCATAAGGGCACATGGAATTAATAACGTTAATAGTAGCGCCATGAAATCAAATCCTACTATAACTACACTTATTATAACATCCGCAATCATAGACATGCCTACGCCAAGTTCTAAAGCTGCCCCATATACTTTATTTCTATAATATACAATTGTTGTTACACCCAAAAGTGCTGCAACTATAAAAGGCATTGCAAATTCACTTATCAAGGCGCCAAATGTTACTTCTGTCGTAGATGTATATTCTAATGTAGATATTCTACCTATAATACTCAATATTATTAACATTATATATATTACTGCAAAAACTAGTGTAAAATTTGCTGGATTTTTTAACACCTTAAGACTTACTTTCTTTTTATTCTCTTTTTTGTTTTCACTCTTTCTAGCTCTTCTCTTTATATCCTTTTCCATACTATACCTCTTAGACTTTATTTATTCTCTTCTTACATTATCCACTTTTTAATATCATTCGTCAATAGTTTATACTTTTTTAACATAAAAAAACTGGGCAAGCCCAGTTTTTAATTCGTTTATTTTGTTTTAGATTAAGTCATTTCTGGTGCAGAACCTAAATCATAAGAAAATTTAATTTTTTCTTCGATTTCACGGTCAACATCTGAATGTTCTAATCCTTGTGCAAGCATAAGCTCGCTTATTAATATTTCTTTAGCTGAGTTTAGCATTTTCTTTTCAGCTGTAGAAAGTCCTCTTTCCATATGTCTATGAGATAATTCTCTAACAACATCAGCTACTTCTAGTATGTCGCCAGTCTTTATCTTTTCAACATTAGATTTATATCTTCTGTTCCAATTGTTTTCGTATACATATTCTTCCTTAGGTTTTTCTAGCACAGCAAATACACTTGGCGCAACAGACGAATCTGATACCTCTCTTACTCCAATCTCTGCAGCTGATTCTGTAGGCACCATAACCTTCATATCACCAACTGGCATTTTGATTATATAATATTCTGCTGTATCTCCAAACATTTCTTGTTCTTCGATAGATTCGATTGTTCCTGCTCCGTGCATAGGATATACTACTTTATCTCCAATACTAAACATGCTAATCCCTCGCTTTCCCTTTATTTTTATCAATCACAGTTATATTATACCACTTTTTATATAAAAAGTAAAGGAATTTGAAAAAATATTTTTTCTAGAATTCCTTTACTCTACTATATATTCATGTGTTTTTATTAATCATTTTGTATGTTTTTTACAAGGTCTTTTATATTGTTAACTTTAATAATCTTTGCCTCTTTTGGAAGCGTTACTTTCTCTAATCCGTACTTAGTTGTATAAATTGTAGTAAAGCCAAGCTTAACAGCCTCTTTAATTCTTTTTTCCACATTTACAACACTTCTAATTTCTCCAGTTAAAGCAAGTTCTCCTATAAACAACGAGCCTGGTTTTACTGGTACAGATTTATAACTAGATATTACCGCCATAGCGACTGCAAGATCCGATGCAGGTTCTGTTATTTTTATTCCACCAACAACATTTACATATACATCCTGTGCGCCTAAACTTATTCCGCATACTTTTTCTATAACCGCAAGAATCATATTAAGTCTATTTAGATCTATTCCATTAGTTACTCTTCTTGGTACATTATAATATGAATGAGATGTTAGTGCTTGAAGCTCTAGAAGTAGCGTAGATGTTCCTTCTAGAATTGCTGTTGTTGCAGCTCCTGGTTGATTTGTTTCTTTTGTTAAGAACATTTCAGACATATTAGTTACTTCAATAAGCCCCTTTTCTGCCATTTCAAATATTCCTATTTCGTTAGTAGAGCCAAATCTATTTTTTACTCCTCTAACTATTCTATGACTTACAAATCTTTCTCCCTCTATGTATAACACAACATCTACCATATGTTCTAAAAGTCTAGGTCCAGCTATTGTTCCATCTTTGGTTACATGGCCAATAACTATTGTTATTATTCCCATCTTTTTAGCAACATTCATAAGTCTTGCTGTTACTTCTCTTACTTGAGATACACTTCCTGGAACAGATGAAATAGCTTCATCATACATTGTTTGTATTGAGTCTATTATACAAACCTTAGGGTTCATATTTATTATTTTTTCTTCTATTTCTGCTATATCTGTTTCACCGTAGAAATATATTTTATCATTATTTATTCCTAGTCTATCTGCTCTTAATTTTACTTGAAGCTCAGATTCTTCTCCAGATACATAAAGCACATCTCCATGACTTGTTAGCTTATCTGTTACTTGAAGTACTAGTGTAGATTTACCAATACCCGGTTCACCACCTAATAGTATTAACGAGCCGTCTACAATTCCTCCACCTAATACTCTGTCTAACTCTTCAAAGCCTGTAGTAAATCTTTGTTTATGTTCTACAGAAACATCTTTTAACTTTTTTAGTTCACTTTTTGGTACATTTGAAACAGCTCTATTCGCTACTGTTTCTTTCTTTATTTTTTCTTCAACAAAGCTATTCCATGCATTACAACCCGGACATTTTCCAAGCCATTTTGCAGATTCATAGCCACAGTCTTTACAAAAGAATACTACTTTTTCTTTTCCCATCTATTACAACAAATCCTTTCTCTTAAGCCATATAGTTACTATTATTGTTGATGCTGCCATTATTCCAAGTATTGTATAAAATCCATTTAATCCTGTTGGTAGAGGAAATGGCACATTCATACCAAATAACGATGCAATAAATGTTGGTATAGATATGATTAAAGTTATTGACGCTAAAAGTTTCATGACGTCATTTAGGTTGTTAGATACAACCGTTCCAAATACTTCTGTCATTCCATTTAAGATATCACTATATGTTTTAGACATTTCTAACGCCTGTCTGTTTTCTATTGCTGCATCTTCAAGTATATCTTCATCCTCTTCATAAACTTTTATTAGTTTTCCACGATTCAATCTTTCCATAACAGCTTGGTTTGTTTTAATTGCTGTATTAAAGAATATCATAGACTTTTGGTAATTTATTAATTTGAATAATTCATTGCTATTCATAGATTTAGCTAGGTTTTCTTCATATACTTCCAAATCTCTACTTATATATGTTAAGTATCTTAAGAACTCAACAGATGTAATGTATAGAAGTTGGAATGAAAGTCTAGTCTTTTTATATGTGCAAATCTGACCAACTATTGCCTTCTTCTTAGTTAACATATCTAGCAGTTTAAAAGACGCATTTGAAATTGTTATTACAAAATCATCTCGGACTACTAGTACTCCTATTGGCATTGTTGTATATACCTTGCCGCGTTTATTTGTTTCTGTTATAGGCATATTGAACGATACCAATACTTGGTCGTCTTCAGTATCTATGTGAGATGTTTCTTCTTCGTCAAGCGCGTATCTTAACAACGTTTCATCTGCACCCGTTTCTGATATGACTCTTTTTAGTTCTGCTTCTGTTGGTTTTATTAAATCTATCCAGCAGCCCTTTTCTATATTCTTGATTTCAAGAATTGTTTTGTTTTCTTCAGTATTTTTTAATATTTTAATCATACTATTTCCTCCTCTCTCCACTTTTAATTTTATTATGCCCACAAGGGCCTTGTCAAGCAAAATAAGACCACTTTTATTGTTTTATGAGTAATTTTGTGTTATAATACTTTCGTAGTTTAATTTAGCCTACAAATAATTATTTAAGGAGCACATATGAAAGACCTGAAGATTACATTTGTACAGGACGGCAAAGAACAAGTAAGAGAATATGACACTCTTATGGATTTTATGGTACATTACGAAATGAGCAACGACAAAAAGCAGGTAACAACCGCAGAAAAAATCACAGCAATTTTCTTTGAAAAGCCCATTCTTACCAAAGAATTCCTTTCTATGCAGCAGCTTTATGAACACTGTAGAGCAATTACGTTTTAGTACAACTTTCCTAAATAAAACCAGAGGATATATTCCTCTGGTTTTGTCATTTTACCTAATTATTACTTTTGATCTTCTTTAGCTTCTGCTGGTAGCTCTAATAATTCTGGATACATTATATATCTTCTAAACGCTGCGAATGCTCTTGCATAATAATATCCATCACAAATTCTTTCATCCATTACAAATTTAAATGTCATATATCTTTCGGTTTCACCAGTAGCTACATCTTTAATTCTAGTTTTTCTACCACCCATTGCAAGGAAGCCGCTTGTTGTTCCGAAATTATATATGTGGTGATATATTGAATCTATACCTACTGAACCCAAATTAGTTAAGAATATACTTGTATGAAAAGGTGATGCTTCCATTACAAATTTAGGCAACATATTCCAATTATCTAATCTAATTATTAACCATACCACAAATTTAATTAACAAATTTGGCAAACTCATTACCGCCGCTGCTAATTTATCTGTAGCGTTATTAGATTTTGCATTTTTATTTTCTTCTACAATTTTTTGCTCTTTTTCTGCAATAGTAAATATTGTATCTTCTGGTTTAATCTTAAACTTAACAGTTGTATCTACATAGTCTTCTTCGTTTAGTTTTCTTATCATAGCAAGAGAAATACTTACTTCATTTCTTGCATATATTCTACGATTCATAATAAATCTATTAATACGCGGTTTTTCTAATGCAACTCTACCAATAGCGGCAAGAACCACATCCATGTGTTTTATTTTTATTCCTTGTTCTTTCTTTTTTGCAATATATGCTTCTAAATTATCTACAGGTATATCTTCTTCGAAATACACATGCGCATCCGCTCTTTCTTTCATAATATATGGAATTATCTTATAATATGGAGCTAAAGATTTTATTCTTCTTCCATCTGCTCTTTTAGAAAACATATTATCCCCCTTGTTTGTATACAAATTGTCTATACACTTATCTAAAGAATATATTAAAAGATAAAAAAAATCAAGCGAAATAAATTCGCTTGATTTTACATGTTTATTCAGTGTCCCCTTCATAGCCTACAAAATACTGATCAAACATAAATGTACATTCGCACTTCGGGCAGGTGTAATATTCTACCGAGAATTCTCCGTTCTTCTTTTCTCCGTTTACATCCACTTCCCTTACGACCGTTTCAACGCGCTTATCATAAGCAGTTCTTAACGAGTACTTACCGCAGCACTCACATTTTTCCTGATACCGGTTAAACTTTCTTAAACGAGAGTCTTCGAAATCATCCAAGATAACCCGAAGCTTGCGGATTTCCTTAAGCTGTTTTTCCGGCGGGAGTTTTCCATACTTACCGTTAAACCATTTTCTGAATAACTTTTTGTCCATAACACTACCTTCCTTTAATTTATTTTTTATCTTATACCAAATTTGGTTTAAGCCAAAGTTTTAATGGAACATTATTGTACCATATGAATTTCATTTAGTCAATTTGAAAACACTAAACACATATGATAATTCTTTATAACAAATAATATAAAAACTAGCATCAAGATTAAATCTCGATGCTAGTTTTTATTATACTTTTATATTTTAGTTATTAGTTATCTGTGTAGTTATCAAAGTACCCGCTGATATATACAACCGGAGTTCCTTTATCTCCACTTCCAGATGTTAAATCACAAAGTGAACCAATAAGGTCTGTTAATCTTCTTGGAGTTGTTCCTTGAGATTCCATAGAACCAACAAGGTTTTCTTTTTTACTCTTTATATGAGCTTTTATAGCTTCTTTTAATGCATCACCTTCTAGATGCGCAAAGTTATTATCTGCTAAATATTTTAATTTAACTTCATTTGGTGTTCCTTCTAAGCCAGGAGTATATCCTGGAGAAACAACTGGATCTGCAAGTTCCCAAATCTTACCTACTGGATCTTTGAATGCGCCATCGCCATACACCATTACTTCTACAGTCTTACCTGTTCTTTTATATATTTCTGCTTGAAGTTCAAGTACAAATTCATCACAGTTTCTTGGAAATAATTTTACTTTATCCTCTGTTGCTTTATTTGAACCAAGTAGTCCATAGTTTTCATTACATCCACTACCGTTTATTGGTTCAGTCATTATATCGTCTAAACCTAATATAATGTTTCCACCATTTTCTTTTAATATTCTTTTAGTTCTAGCTCTTGTATGGATATCGCAAACAAGAACATCTTTTGTATAATTTAATATTGTTCTTGGATTGTTTGAGAATATTATTTCCACTTCTGCACCAGATTCTTTTATTAAATTCTCATAGTATTCCACATAATCCATACCTGTAAATTGATGTTTTACATATCCAAACAATTCTCTATATTTTTCTAAAGTTAAAACATCAGAATATGGATTAATTCCTTTTTCATCTACCATATCTAAAGTTATTAGATGATTACCAACTTCATCTGATGGATAACTTAGCATTAACACTATTTTCTTAGCACCTTTTGCTATAGCTCTTAGACATATTGCAAAACGATTTCTACTTAGTATTGGGAATATAACTCCCAAAGTATCCCCTGTAAATTTGTTTCTAATGTCTGTCGCTATTTCTTCTACTGTAGCATAGTTTGCTTGTGCTCTAGCAACTATTGCTTCTGTTGCTGCAATAACATCTCTGTCTTTAACTTCAAAATTATGCTCATTTGCAGCTTCTAACACTGAGTCAGCAACGATTTTAACTAAATCGTCTCCAGCTTTAATAATTGGTGTACGTATACCTCTAGATACTGTACCTACCATTCTTCCCATAAAAAACACCTTACCTTTCATTGTTTCTTATCCACACCAATTATATTCTTTGTTAAAATGCATGTCAATTTATTTTTATAATTATTTGTATAAAAAAAGAAAACCAAGAAATTTTCTTGATTTTCTTTTTTTATTATTCTGTTCTAAGTGCAATAACTGGATCTTTCTTACTTGCTAGTTTAGATGGAATTAATCCGCCTATTAATGTAAGAACTACACTTAATATTACAAGTGTTACTCCTCCTACTGTTGGAAGTACTGCTATTATATTAGGATTGTTTGTAGCTGCATGTATTATTGCGTTTGTTGGGAACAATAACAATAATGTTGCGCCTATACCTATTAAACCTGCTAGTAATCCTACTATAAATGTCTCTGCATTGAATACTCTAGATATATCTTTCTTAGAAGCACCAATTGCTCTTAACACACCTATTTCCTTAGTACGTTCAAGTACAGATATGTATGTTATTATTCCTATCATTATTGATGATACAACAAGTGAAATACTTACAAAAGCAATTAATACATAACTTACGCTATCTACTATTACTTTTACTGATGACATTAATATTCCAGTTACATCTGTATATTTAATAACCTTCTCATCATCTTCTTTTTCCATCTTATCATTATATTCATCTAAGAATGCTATGAATTTTTCTTTGTTTTCAAAGTTATCAAAATAGAATTGCATTGTTGTTGGTGAATTCAAATCTTGGTAACCTAAAGTAATTAGGTTTGTTGTAGCATTTTGTACTGTAGAAGTTTGTGTCATAGTCTCAATTATGCTTCTAATTTCAGATTCATCTAAATCAAATTTAAATGCTGCTGCAATCTTCTTTTCATCTACCTTGAATGCACTTGCCATTGTTGTTGTAAGCTTTGCTGCTAATTCTCCAACCTTTGTTAAGATTGTTTTTTGCATTGTTGCTTCTGTCATTGCTGCACCCATTTGTTTAGCTGCTGTTTGTATTTCTGCCTGTGATACAAAAGCAGTTACCATAGGTTCTACCATTTGCGGCATTAACATCGCTGTATAATCTTTTTCAGCATATATGTCTACATTTGGGACTTCTGTTCCTGTAGCCATAATATATCCTTTTAAGAATGCTTTTATCATTGTAGCATATGTCATTTTGAATGTATCTGCTGGAACTACATAATCTTGTTCTAACTTAGATAACATAGTTTTTGCTTCGCTTGTTTTAAAGTAGTCATCTACAACAGTATCCACCTGACTAAGCTTAATTGATACCATAGGCATTCCGGCAACTTTATTATTTTCTATATATGTATTTAATACACCTTTTGTTAAATCTGAAAGTGCAGTTGTAAATGCCGTTTCTGCTTTTAATGTATCTACTGTTATTGCATTAGATATTTCAGTTATATATCCAGTAGTCATATCCGTGATAGTTTTTTCGCTCACATTACCACCGAATGCTGAAGCTAACATATCTTTATCTATAGATATCATATCTTGGAAATCCAAGCCCATACTTTCTTCATCATCATCAAATGCTTTTCCACTAAATACATTTATATCACTATCTGCTAATTGTTTTTTTACAATTTCAGATTTGGCTGCTGTTTTAATTACATGCTCTGTAAGAGCTCTAGTATATCCAACACCAGCTAACATGCTCATACTCTCGCTAGATTTTGGAGTAACTATACCAACAACTTTTATACTTTCAGATTTGTTGTATAAATCTTTAATATATTTGTCGTCATTTTCACGATTTTCATATATTCCATATTTGCTGTTGTATTTATATAAATCACTTGAATTTACTAATTTGAATGTTAAGTTCATAAGATCATCATATGTATATTCTAATGGTTCAGAGTCATTCTTAACTTCTTTTTGTTGCATTATATCTGCAATCATATCTTCAAGTTCATCTAAATCTCTTAATCCTAAGCCATATAGTAACATATCTGAAATTTGGTTTGGTTTTGGAAGTATTATTATTACTTCGTTATATTCTTTTGGCCAAGTACCTTTTAATAATTCATATTGTTCTTCTATCATTTCTTGGTTGTCTACCAATTCGCTAAATACTGTTATACCAGCTGAAGACATCATAGCTCCTGCTGATGAATTACCACTTATGCTATTCATTAAATTGCTTGGATTTAATTTAACAATTTCACCTGTAACATCTTTAGTATATACAATTGGTGTTATACCATAAGTATATCTAGTGAAAGATACCATCTTATCTACTTCTGATTGATTTTTTTCTAAATAGTATTTAAATGATTTCAAATCATTCGAACCAATTTTAGTAAACATCTCTCTTATATTTTGAGATTCCTTTACGTTTTCTCCAGTAGCATCATTTTTAGAAGTTGCTCCTGTCATAGATAATAACATTGAAGCTCCATCTGCTGTTTCTGATGTTATTTGAAATGGATACGATGTTAATGTATCTTCTTGAATCTTATCTATGTAGTTTTGGAAACCTGTAGATAAGGAAAGTATCATTGCAATACCTATTATACCTATTGAACCTGCAAATGATGTAAGTATTGTACGTCCTTTCTTAGTAAGCAAGTTGTTTAAGCTTAAAGACAGTGCTGTAAATATCGACATCGAAAGCTTTTTGTTTGCTTTTGCTTTTTGTTTTTCCTCTTTTTCCACAGTACTATCAAATGGTTTTGAGTCATCTAAAAGTTCACCATCACGTATTTTAACTATTCTTGTAGAATATGTTTCAGCAAGTTCAGGGTTATGTGTAACCATTATAACAAGTCTGTCTTTAGATACTTCTTTTAGTATCTCCATTATTTGTACACTTGTTTTTGTATCTAACGCTCCAGTTGGTTCATCTGCTAGAATTATTTCCGGATTGTTTACAAGTGCTCTTGCTATAGCAACTCTTTGCATTTGTCCACCAGATAATTGGTTTGGTCTTTTATGCATTTGATCTCCAAGTCCAACTAATTCTAGTGCAGTAGCTGCTCTTTCACGTCTTGTCTTTTTAGATATTCCACCTATAGTTAATGCTAGTTCTACGTTTGCAAGTACTGTTTGGTGTGGTATTAGATTATAGCTTTGGAATACAAAACCTACGCTATGATTTCTATAACTATCCCAATCTCTATCTTTAAATTCCTTAGTAGATTTACCGTTGATTATTAAATCTCCTTTGGTATATCTGTCTAATCCGCCTATTATATTAAGTAATGTCGTCTTACCACAACCGCTTTGCCCTAGTATAGATACAAACTCTGCTTTTCTAAATTCTATATCTATTCCCTTTAATGCCTCTACCTTGTCGTTCGCAGTAACATATGTTTTTGTTATACCCTTTAACTTTAACATATTTCAATCCTTCCTTTTCAACCTATAAAATTCTATGTTAAAATATATCACAAAGATTTATTTTTGTATACCAAAACCGCAAAAATTCACATAATTTTACAGAAATTTAATATATGAAAAAAGAGCAACTTTTAAGTTGCTCTTTTTGTTAATCATAATGGCTAAAATATCTTCTGTCTACCGTTTGAAATTTCTTTTGACATTGTAAATCATACATAAGTTGTTCTGTATACTTTGCCATATTAAGACCATGCTCCGGGAAATAATGATAAAACCAAATTCTAAGTTCATCGGGTAAAAACACCCATTCTTTAAGTTCTGCTTCAGTCATAAGCCGCTTTTCAAGTTCCGGTATATATCCGTTAAAGAATGTTCTAATCCACTCAAGTTTTTCTTCGAGAGTCAAAGAAGATGATATTTTATCAAATTCTCGTCTTTTCTCTTCTAATTCTCTTTTCACCTGGATTATATCTAATCTGCCTACTTTTACTTGCATTGCTTTTTTCTGCCTTTCTTAGTATTTTCTAAACTGCCTAGTTTAATCATCGCATTTATGTTGGCGATTATATCAAAGAGAGCAGTATAGGTTATTTCTTCCTGTTCATAATCTCCTAAATACTCCCTTAAAGGTTCTAATTTTTGTATAAATGGTATATCTAAAAACTCTTCATCTTCATCAAGAACTAAATCTCTACCAGTGAACAGTTCTTTATATCCATATGATACCTTGGTTGCTAAGTAAAACAGTGTCACTTTTTTGTCATAGAAGCCTTTGCCATCATTGCAACTTGCTTTAAGATTACTAGTTGCAATATACACATCATCGACTTTTACAGTTAGTTTTTTAGGTTCATCTCCTTTCCGTTTCTTTTTGAAAAACATAATTATATATCTCCTTAAATTTATTTTATTAAAAATTTCACTTATTTTTCGTGCCTTAACATTATACCACTTAATGCATATATTTGCAAATATATTTTTAATTATGTAAAGTCCAACCTTGTACGTTTTACATTTATCAAAGTTTATGGTATAATATACTCATGTGTTATTTCAATTGAAGAAGCTTAAAAGCGTCTTCATTACACAAATTCTTAATTAGGAGTTTATATGTACCATTCATTACTAGATTATCCTTAGCCTAAATCTTTCTTTTCATTTAACACACAAATATAAAATACATAGGAGAAAAAAATGAAAGAAAAGATATTATTTGCATTAGTCATCATATTGACAGTAATCTCAATAGTATTTGTTAGCATCTTTTTGATAGATCACAATACGAAAAAAGCAGAAATTGCCGAACTAAAAAAACAATTAGAGAGTCAAAGCACTGAACGTGTAAACGTGCTCAATGATTACTGGCAGTATACTGCAGGTGGTAAGACTTTGTATGGAAACATATTTTTTGATGATCTTAGTCTGCTAAAATCTATTGAAGTTACATACAAAGACATCATGTTTAATACACTAGAGTTTGAATCTACTTCTATCACCAAAAATGACGATGAAAACAAGATTGTTACAAGTTGTATTTACGAAGATGAACTTCCATATTTTGTAGTATTAACTGTAAATTACAAAAATGGATATTCTGAAGACATCACAATCAAAATCGCTTTAGGTTAATCACAAAAAGCAAGTATCCAACAGCCGCCAAAAATGGCGGCTGTTTCCATTGTACAATAAATTTAACATGTTTATTTGTATTGAATATATTTTTTCTTAATGATATACTAAATACTAATGGAGGATTAACATGTTAATTAAAATATTAATTCTAATTATATTAATAATAGTAAATGGTATATTTTCTTCAACAGAAATAGCCTTCTTGTCCTTAAACAAATATAAACTTAGTAAAGAAGTAAAAAAAGGAAATAAGAAAGCTCAAAAGATTGTAAGTCTACTTAATGACTCAAGTACATTTTTATCTGCTATACAGGTAGCAATAACTTTATCCGGATTTTTAGCAAGTGCATTTGCTGCAGATAGTTTTGCAAGCGAAATTGCAGAATATATACATATACCATATATTTCAGAAGCTATGCAGACAAGCATTTTAATAGTTATTATAACTATAATACTTTCATATTTTACACTTGTTTTCGGCGAGCTGCTCCCTAAAAAAATAGGTATAGCAAACCCAGAAAAAATAGCATATAAAATGGTCAATATAATTAATTTTGTTATATTAGTTTTCAAACCATTCATATTAGTATTAAAATTATCTACTAATGCTTTAGAAAAGTTATTAAAAATATCTCCACCTAAAGATGAGATAGAAGATGAAATAAAAGATACAATTGTAGACTCAAACCTAGAAGAATTAGAAAAGAAACTGCTACTTAGAGTCTTTGAATTTAACGATATAACCATTAAAGATATTATGACTAAAAGAGAAAACGTAGTATACATCGACACTACTGATACTAATGAAATTATAATTTCTAAAATTAGAGAGTCTAAATTCACACGTTTCCCTGTTATGGAAGGCGAAAAGATTTTAGGTATTATTAATATTAAAGATTTAATACTTGGAAAAGACAAAGAATTTAGTTTATATAGGTATCTACGAACAGTAAAAATACTAGATGCTAATACGATAATTGATGACGCTTTTCTTATATTAAATGGTGCATATGAAAATATGGCTATTGTAAAAGAAGATAATAAATATATAGGTATCGTTACTGTGGAAGACATCCTTGAAGAAATTGTAGGAAACATATTCGATGAGTATGATGTAAACTAAAAAATAATTAATATATAAAAAAGAAGGTCGCCTTTCGGTAACCTTCTTTCCTTTTTTATCTAGCAATTACTCTAGATAAAAAATCATGCTCTTATAGCAACTCTTCGCATAAGCTGACCGTTGAAGGTGTGTTCTGTGATCTTCTCGATTCTTACTCCTGCAACTTCATAGGTTTCGCCGATAGACATCTGCTGCATTCTTTCAAGTGCGTAATCGGGAAGATCAAGATATCTGCCCATCGCTCTTTTTGTCATGAGTGCAACTGTCTTTGCGGGATCCGCCTTCTGAACTTCAGAAATAAGAGTCTGGATAATGCTTTCATCCGCATTCTGCGGGAAACACAAATCCAACTTGCGATAAGAGTTATAAAACTCTATCCGCTTAAGGCCATACGCTTTGTCCGTGTAGTTAGTAATAGTGCTATAGTTCATTTTTAAACCTCCTGAGCATTAGCTCAAATCTTTATTAGATTTTACAGACAAATTTATAAAATCTACCTATATTATACCATATTTTAGTTCAAAAGTCAAAAAAGGCACCAGTTTCAAACTGATGCTGTGTGGAGCGAGATGTGGGAATCGAACCCACGCCAAAAGATCGGAAGCCTTGTATTCTACCACTAAACTAATCCCGCTTATGATAAAAATTTTACCATAAGCGGGATTAAATTTCAATTATTTATCTAATTAAAAAAACATAAAATACGCAATTAGTCCTAATATTCCAGGTATTCCTAGTATACCAACTATCGCTGCAGTTATAAAGTTTATTGGAATCGTGAAACCAACTAACATTAATCCAAAATGATTAAATATAAATAAAATTACTAAACCTACAGCCGCATTTATTAATAATTTAAATATCCATTTAATTGGGCATAATAACAATCTAACTATTATTATTAATGCTATTACTCCACCAATTGCCCCTAATATTTCCATCTTAACTCCTCCTTGTACAATCTATTCTAACTTTGTACATTTTATTCTTCCCAGTTGAATTTGAATCCTTTGATATCCACAGTATCCCCTGCTTCAATACCCATTTTTCTTAATTCATCCATTACTCCCATAAGTTTTAATGAACGTTGCATGTATTGTCTTGATTCAAAATCTTCAACATTAACTCTTCTCATAAGTTTATCTATTGCTGGTCCTATTACTGTATATTCACATTCAATAATTTCTATTCTAAAGTCTTCTTCATCTTTATTACTCTTATCTAAAGAAATTGTAAATACTTCTTCATCTGTATCTTCAACTTCTTCATCTGGAAGTTCTTTTAATGCTTTAGATACTATTTCTATTAATTCCTTTACATTAACATTTGTTGCTGCAGATATTGCTACAACTTCACGTCCATCTTTCGCCGCTACTTCTTTTAGTTCTTCAAGCTTAGATTCATCTGTTAAAACATCTATTTTGTTCGCAACAATTATTTGTTTCTTTTCTGCTAATTTTTCACTAAACTTTCTAAGTTCAACATTTATTGTGTAATAGTCATCTATTGGATCACGGTCTTCGCTACCAGATATATCTATTACATGAAGTAATATTTTATTTCTTTCTATATGTCTTAAGAATTTAATTCCAAGACCTACGCCTTCAGCAGCACCTTCTATAATTCCAGGTATATCTGCCATTACAAACGACGAACCATCTTTTGCAGTTACAACACCCAAACTTGGTTCAAGTGTAGTAAAGTGATAATTTGCAATTTTAGGTTTTGCAGAAGATACCATAGATATTAATGTAGATTTACCTACATTTGGAAATCCTACAAGTCCAACATCTGCAATTAATTTAAGTTCTAGTTCTAGTTCTTTTTCTTCTCCTGGTTCTCCTTGTTCAGAAAATCTTGGAGCTTGTCTTACTGAGTTAGCAAAGTGTTGGTTACCCTTACCACCACGACCACCTTTAGCAATTACTGCTACAGAGTCGTCTTTATTTAAGTCTGCTATAATCTTACCATTTTCTAAATCTCTTACAACAGTTCCTTTTGGTACATCTACATACACATCTTCTGCGCTTTTACCAGCACAATTTTTCTTTGCACCATTTTCACCGTTTTTAGCAAATATCTTTTTGTTATAGCTAAAGTTTATTAATGTATTCATTCCCGGATGCACTCTAAAGATTATGCTACCGCCACGGCCGCCATCTCCACCATCTGGTCCGCCGCTATCTACATATTTTTCTCTGTGGAAAGTCATTGCACCGTTTCCACCATCTCCAGCTTTTACTTTTATTTTAGTATAATCTACAAACATCTATCTATCTCCTACTTTTCTTGGCTTTACCGTTAATGTATCTTGTCTTTCGTTTGTTAAATCGTATGTTGCAACTTCTTCAGGAGGATACGTTCCCTCTTCTAGAAGTTTAAACATTTTTGCATCTCTATCATCATTATTCATAGCTTCGACACTTGAATAGCCAAGTTCTGCTAATCTTTGTCTATCCTCATCTTCTGCGCTTTCCATAAGTAATGGTGTCTCTTGTTTTGAATGAAATATCTTACTAAAGAATGCTTTTATTTTATGCTTCAAGCTTCTCTTTTCTTTAAGTTCAGCTTCTTTTTTATCTAATCTGTCTCTAGTTCTTTGACGCTTATCCATATATGCTCTAAAATCTTTATCGAAATGTTCATCATATTCGTTTACTACTTCACCAGTTTCTAGATTATGAAGTGGTAAGCCAATATATGTTGGGACTTTAGATTTAGAATCTTTTGCTATGTCATGGTTTGCAAAGAAATATTTAGCTGCAACTTCTGGTTCAATTCCAGCTATGTCCGCTTCATCCATATAACAGAAAGTCATACCATCTTTAGTTTTTTTACCATTTGTATCTTCTCTTTCCATTATTGCAATTTTTTGAAGCTTTTTACCACCAATTTCTTCATATTCTATATTCTTTACAACAATAGTTCTACCATCTTGTTCATATATGTACGATTTATCTTTTTCTTCTGCAATAAATTGCTTATTTGCTTTTATAAAATCTTTTCTTTTTCTTAGCTGAGCTTTATATTCCGGTGCTTCTAATTTAAATCTTTTAAGTGATTTTTTAGCTGTTCTTACTTCCGAAGCATATCCCTTTGCTATAAATCCAAGCGCTGTTGTTTTATCTTTCTCTAGTTTTGCAAGTAATTCTTCTGATGGAACATACTCATCATTCATTCCCATTTCTGTAAATGTATACTCACCTTGTTCATCTAATGTAAGAGCATATTTCACAAGTCTTGTATCTGTGCCATCTATATCTAATCTACCTTCATAAGTAATAGCCCCGTCTTGTGCTCTTTTCTTAAAGTCGTTTATTTCATACTGATTAGGTCTTGTACTTATTGCATAATATTCATAGCATCCCATAAACGGAGATTGCTTCATGGGAAGATTACGTATATAATCGTCTACACTAAATGTAGCAGAATCAAACATATATACCATTTCCGAATTTTTCTTTTTACCTTTTCCATCTACACTTCTTGTAAAATGGTTATCCAAAACTCCTTTTGTAGGGATTAAGAAACCAGATTGCA
The DNA here is from genome assembly GCA_045637095.1 of Clostridia bacterium. GTDB lineage: Bacteria > Bacillota > Clostridia > TANB77 > CAG-465 > UMGS1649. The sequence continues at coordinate 22,061 of JAZTYX010000005.1, forward strand.
TTATTTTTTCTGCTGAACTTCTAGATGTAAAATGAATAAATCTTCTTGACTTATCTTCTGAAAACTCTCTTTTTTCGTTATCAGTAAGCTCTCTATGTTTGCTTTTTAAATATTCAACTCTAAGTGCATCACTTGCTATTACAGCACCTGCACCTAATAGCGCACATTCAGCGTACATATATATTCCTCCTATGTATATTTATATATTATTCTTCAAAGTAGTCTATTCTCATTGCCTCTTTAACTTGCTTTAATGTTTCTCTTGTAACTTGTCTTGCCTTCTTGCTACCTTCTTCAAGAATTTTCTTTACTTCATCTTTATGAGATTCGTAATATCTTCTTCTTTCACGAATAGGTTCAAGTTTTGTGATTATGTTTGCTATAAGTTCACGTTTACAATTAACGCATCCTCTAGCCCCCTTACGGCATTCATCACAAATATTTTCTACTGCATCTTCACTAAATAATTTGTGGTAATATGCTACCATACAAACATCTGGATTTGCAGGATCATCTTTTCTAATTTTAGCTGGATCTGTTACTGCAGACATTACTTTAGATTTTATTGTTTCATCATCGTCTGCTAGGTAAATTGCATTGCCTAAGCTTTTACCCATTTTAACTCCACCATCTAGACCTTTAATTCTATTATTTTTGCTTAGTATTGCTTCTGGTTCAGTTAATACATCTTTACCTTCACCATATAACGAATTAAATTTTCTAACTATTTCTCTAGTTTGTTCTATAAGTGGTAGTTGGTCTTCACCTACAGGTATTACATCTGCATTAAATGCAGTTATATCTGCTGCTTGAGATACTGGATAACCTAAAAATCCATATGTTACAGATTCTCCACTATTTCCAAATAGTTCTTTCTTTTGAGCTATTTCAGTTTTAATAGTTGGATTTCTTTGTAATCTAGATACTGTTACCAAATTAGAATAGAAAACTGTAAGTTCTGCTATTTCTGGTATCATAGATTGAACAACGAATGTAACTTTATTTGGATCTAGTCCAGCAGATAAGTTATCTATTGTTGTTTCTAATATATTTTCTCTAACTTTTGCAGGGTTATTAAAATTATCTGTTAAAGCTTGAACATCTGCTACAAGAATATATGTATCATATTCATCTTGTAGTTTAACTCTATTTTGTAATGAACCAAAATAGTGGCCTATATGTAGCTTTCCAGTAGGTCTATCCCCTGTTAATATTCTCTTTTTTTCTTTCATTTCTTTCACCTCATATATATTACATATATAACTCTAAGTTATATTATATACTAAGTAGCTTATAGAAACAATAAAAGTGCCCTATATTTAAGGCACTTTTTATAATTAATTTTCTTTGTAAACACTTGCTTTTGTTTTAGCTCTACCTAATCTTTCAAATTTTAGTATTCCGCTTTCTTTAGCAAATAATGTATCGTCTTTACCGATTCCAACATTTGTTCCTGGATGTATTTTAGTTCCTCTTTGTCTTACTAAAATGTTTCCTGCTTCAACAAATTGTCCATCTGCTCTTTTAGCACCAAGTCTTTTACCTATACTGTCTCTACCGTTCTTAGTAGATCCACCACCTTTTTTATGTGCCATTTATCTCAACTCCTCTTCCTTTACATCAATTCTAAATTAATTAAGCTTCTACTGTTTCTGTAGCTTCAGCTTTTTTTGCTGGTGCCTTAGTTGCTATTTTTTCAATTTGAACTTTAGTGTAGCACCATCTGTGTCCTCTTACTTTTCTTTCATTTTTCTTAGCTTTGTATTTGAACACTCTTACTTTTTTACCTTTTCCATGACCTATAACAGTTGCTGTTACTTTAGCATTTTTAACAGTTGGAGCACCAACTTCTGTTTTAGCTTCATCAGAAACTAGTAATACTTGATCAAAAGTAACTGTTTTACCTTCTTCTGCATCAAGTCTTTCCATGAAAACAATGTCTCCTTCAGAAACTTTGTATTGTTTTCCACATGCTTCAATTATTGCGTACATTTCTTTTCCTCCAATTCTTGCTTGCCATAGTTGAATGTAGGTGGCCTTAAAGCTCTTTTTAACCCAATTCACACTAATTACCTCAATATTTTAACATAGAGGGTTTATTTTGTCAAGAACTTGTTTACATTTTCTTCTACTATATTATATATAGCATCATCAATTGTTTTTATTTCTTCTTTACTAAACCTTTGAAGCACATAATCCACTAAAGGTATTGGCACTCCATTTCTATTTTCTATACCAACTCTTATTCTTGCAAAATCTTCTGTTTTTATTTGAGCTATAATATTTCTCATTCCATTGTGAGTTCCAGCACTTCCATTTAATCTGTATCTTACATCACCAAATGGAATATCTATATCATCATATATTATAACTATATCTTCTTTATCTATTTTGTACCAATTCATAAGTTCTACTATAGCTTCACCGCTTAAGTTCATATATGTAGTAGGTTTTACAAAGCACACTTTTTTACCATTTATATTCCCTTCTCCATATATATATTTCTTCATTTTCTTATCTATTTTTACATTATATTGTTCTGCTAGTTTGTCTAAGATTACAAATCCCATATTATGTCTAGTATACTCATATTCTTTCCCGATATTACCTAAACCTATAATACACTTCATAAATTTACCTCATTTCTGTCATATTTGCACACTTTTACTTGAATTTTTACTCAATCTGTAGTATATTATATAGCAGAAAAAGTTTATTTACAAGATTAAAATGAAAGTGGTGATATTTTTTGTTATATAACATTCTTAGTAAACTTAAAATAAAAGATCAAAACAAATTTATCGCATCGATATTTGGTTTCTTTACCATGATAGTCGTTGCATTTATAATAGTACAAGTATTTACATTATTTGTAGTTCCTGAAGGAAGACTACCATTTTATCCAGATCCAATACTTTATGCTATCGCATTAGTATGTCCTGTATTTTGGTATTCTTACGGAGTAAACTCTAAACTAATATCTGGTAAAGATGCTAGAATTAAATGGTTTATAGTTGGTGTTGCATTAATGGGGGCAATAACAAACTCATTAATTATAACAAACATTAATAAAGTAGTTTGGATGCTATTAGAAAAACTTCCTAACTATAGTATATTAATTAGCGACTATCCAGAACTATTCGGACCAGCAATTAAAACATTCTGTTTCTGTATACCATTTATATCTATATTCTCTTTAGTAGACTACGCTCTACTAGTATTAAGAGATGACGATATTACTAAAGGTATTATAGCATTTGGTGGTTTAGGTGTTAAAAAACCAAAATCAAACAACGGAATATTTACTTGTGAAAACATTATATGTAAAGATCCAGAAACATTAAAACCTATTGTAGTTCCAGAAAAGAAAAGAATGGAATCTACATTAGTACAAGGTGCTACTGGTACTGGTAAAACAGCAATGGTATTATTACCAATGAGTGCTAGAGATCTTGAAAAGAAATATTTCTTACGTGAGTATTCTAAAAAATTAGGTTATGAATTATTAAAGAAAGGTGTTGCATATATTGAAGGGCCATTCTCTAACGAATATATAAACCTAAACTTTAGTTTGAATTACTTACAACCTAAAAAAGGCAAAGAAAAAGAATTCTATTCAGAATTAAAAGACGTAGTATTATATAAGAACAGCGAAACAGGCGAAGTTGTATACAGAGGCGTTGGTGTTACAGTTGTAGAAAATGATGGTTCATATGTAACTAACTTTACAAATGTTGCTAAGAACTTCGATATAGATGTATTAACTATTGATCCTGCAGATCCAGAACATACATTAAGTATGAACCCATTCGCTATTGAAGATCCAGCTAAGGTTGCATCTATAATAGCAGACGTATTAAAATCTATGCAACAAAGTGAAGGCGCTAAAGAAGAAGCATTCTTTGCTAACTTAACTTCAGACGCATTCCAAAACTTATCTATACTTCTTAAAGAAATGTATCCAAGACTTAACAATGGTGCATTACCATCTCTTGAAGATGTGTTAGATATGCTTTACAACTTTGATAAAGTTGAAGAAATGACAGAAGACATGAAGAAAATTCCAGAGCTTGCAGAAAAGTATAAACTACTTATTGCATACTTTGAAAAGAACTTCTATAAACCAACATTAAATATAAATGGTTTTGAAATACCTGGTACAAGAGGTAGTGGTAGAAAAGATACCGAAAGATACTTGTACGGTGCTATAACTCAATTAAATAACTTATTAAGACATCCTGGTATTAAGAGAGCTCTTTGTGGTAGAACAAACGTAATCGACTTTGACGCTGCTTTAAGAGAAGGTAAAGTTATTACAGCATGTTCTAGAAAAGGAGAACTTGGTATGATAGCTTCTAAAGCATTTGGTATGTTCTTCATACTACAATTCCAAGACGCTGTACTAAGAAGACCTGGTTCAGAAGATTCTCGTATACCTCACTTCTTATACATTGATGAATTCCCAGAATACATCAACAAAGATACAGAAGTAATGTTCACACTATTTAGAAAATATAGATGTGGTGCTACAATAGCAATACAAAACTTATCACAACTTGAAAAGAATAAAGGATTCGAATATTATAGACAAGTTGTACTTGCCAATACAAAAACACAAATCGTATTTGGTGATACAGTTCCTGAAGATAGTGAATACTGGAATAAAGCTTTCGGTATGACTAAGAAAGTAGATATGTCTTCAAGCTTCGATCCAACAGATAACTTTAAAGCTAAGAAATCTGTATCTCTTAAAGATAAAGAAAGATTTAAGGTACACAAAATTGCCGAACACAAATTTGGTGCAATCTACTACAAGACTAAACTTGATAATGGAAATAGTATTTTCGGTGAAGGTAAAGTTGATTTCCTTGTAGATAAATAGAAACAAAAACATCCAGCTTATATGTACAACTTTGAGAAGTTTATGATAAACAAACCATTAACTTCAAATGCAACATCAAGTATACTAGACGAAGATGATGACAACATATTTAGCGATGCAAATGCAGTAACTACAAATAGTTATTCATCTGCTGCAATAAAAGAAAATGATAATCTTGTAGAACCAATAGTTGATACAGACGATCAACCAGCTGTACAATCATTCGATTTCAATAATCCAACAGATTTTGATATAGTAATTGATACAGGCGATAACAAACAAGAATAAAAAATTCCCCTAAGGATTAAACCTTAGGGGTTTTGTTTTATATGTTCATTCGTATTATTTTAATATTTTGGATTATCCGAAACATATACGCCATTTGCAACAATTACATCTCCATACACAACAGCTACTCCATTATATTTTATTGCAAAGCCTCCTCCGTTCCATACAGTTATATCATTTGTTATATATTCCAATGGCGGCGAATATTCAGTAACCGGGCTGCCTTGTTCTACATTTAATCCACTTGTTCTATATTCAGCCCAAGTCATACCTTCTTCAGCTTGATATGTAGTTCCATCAATAGTAAAAGTAATTATCTTGTTTGATGTATTATCTCCTGAAGATGGATTATTGCTATCAGCAGTAAATCCATCTATTTCTATTAATATATTCCTTGGTCCATCTTGTGTTAATTTAACTTCTGCACCTGATGTAGTTTTTACTGTTTTACTTCCATCCGCATTATCTGTTACTGCACCTTCTATAATTCCTTTATTAGTTAATTCTTCTACATATTCCTCTAATGTTATTTTACCTAAATTATCTGTAAGTATTCCATTTTTTAACACTTCTAATCTAGTTATTTCTTGAGCATAATTAGTTTTATTAGTCGCTTGTTTAGACTGTCCTATTAAACTTGTATTTTCAAGGGTTATTATAACAGCGCCCGCAAGTATTACCATAACTATTATTGTAATAACTAAAACTATTAAAGATATACCTTTTTTCATTCTCATTTATTTTCTCCTTTTATTATGCTTTTATGATATAACAAAGAGTAAAGTATTACAATACTTTACTCTTTGTTATTTTTACTTATTATTATTATTTTCTTTTCTTAGCAATTTCTACTACATTTTCTACTAAGCTGTATACTGTAGTAAGTCCTACTCCACCTGGAACAGGTGTAACATATTTTGCAACCTTATCTACATTTTCTGTATCTACGTCACCAACTAGTTTATCTTTTACTCTAGTCATTCCAACATCTATTACAATAGCTCCCTCTTTAACCATATTTTCTTTAATTAAATGAGGTATTCCAGTTGCTACTACAAGCACATCTGCTGTTCTTGTATGTTCTGGAAGATTAGTCGTAGCCGAGTGACATATTGTTACTGTCATATTCTCGTTTAATAATAGTGCTGCCATTGGTTTTCCAACTATCTGTGAACGTCCAACAACTACTGCATTCTTTCCTTTAAGTTCTGGTTCTAATTCTTTTAATATTGTTAGAACACCTTTTGGTGTACATGGTACTATTTCATCTTTTCCTTGATATAATCTACCAACGTTTATAGCAGAGAAACCATCTACATCTTTTTCTGGAACTATGCTATCTATTATTCTAGATTCATCTAAGTGTTTGAATAATGGCAATTGAACAAGTATACCATCTACTTCAGGATCATTATTTAATTTAGTTATTACCTTTAATATATTATCTGTTGTTACCTTTTCATCAAATAAATATTCTGTTTCTTCTATTCCAAGTTCATGACAAAGTTTTCTTTTTCTTCCTACATATACTCTTGATGCATCAGAATCATTTGCAAGTATTACTGCTAGTTTAGGAACAATACCTTTATCTCTTAAATCTAATATCTCTCTTTTTAATTTAACCTTTTTGTTTTCTACTATTTGTTTTACATCAACTATACTCATCCTTAGTTACCTCCTAATTAAAGTCTTACTAAATATACAATTATTAACGCAGCTCCAAGTAGTACTCTATATATTGCAAATATTTCATAACCAATTTTCTTAACTACTTCCATTAGTGCCTTTATAGCTACCATACCAACAACAAAAGATACTAAAACTGCAAGCACGAATGGGAAGTTTAACATTGCTAAACTAAAGTCTTGAACAAATGCTAAAAGGGCAGCTCCTGCTATTGCTGGCGCACCTAAAAGGAATGAAAACTTAGCCGCAGATTCTCTATCCATCTTCGTAGCTCTTGCAACTGTCATTGTTGTTCCGCTTCTAGAAAACCCAGGTATTAATGCTGCTAGTACTTGACTCGCTCCTATTAGCACAGCTTGTTTTAACGTTAAATTTTCCATGTTAACTTCTTTATTACATTTCTTGTCTACAATGTATAACAAAATACCCATAAATGCAAGTGCTATACCAATTACTATTACGTTTTCTCTTATTGGTTCTGTTAATTTTTTTAACAATAGTCCTATTACCGCTGCTGGTATTGAACCAATTACAATAAACCAAAATATTTTACCTTCTTGTTTAAGATTGTTAAATGAATACTTTCCATCTTTGCCTTTAAATTTATAGCACTCCATAAACATTCTTATAAAATCCATAAAGAAATATATTCCTATTGCAAGAAGTGTACCAAAATGTAACGCAGTGTCTATTACTATTTCAGTAGCCTTATCCCACTCAATATTCATAAAGAATCTATATGCTATTAAATGTGCCGAACTAGATATTGGAAAGAATTCCGTAATTCCTTGCACAATACCAAGTATTATCGCTTGTATAATTGTCATGTTATCCCCCTAATTCACTGTTATTGTTGTATCTATTATCTAAAATATTATCTATTTCTGCTTTCAAATATTCAGCTGCAGACTTTGGTGCTACTTTAGATGGTAACCCCAATTCTAAATGTGCATCTATGTTATATTTTCTTGCTGCCATATAATCTACACTGCCAGGACTTGATGCAAGATCTATTATTACTATGTCTTCCTTAAGTAGTTTTAGATAGTCTTCTTTTAATATTTCTGTTGGTATAGTACTAAATATTATATCCATATTTCCTAGTACATTATCCAAGTCTTCTAATTTAACTACATTATACCCCAAAGCATGGATATGTGCAAGGTCTTTTTTACTTCTGGCTTCACAAAAGACATTTGCATCTAACCCTTTTAATTTATGTGCAAGAATTTTACCAACTCTACCAAATCCTAATACTAAAACATTACTTTTATGAAGTACAATATCTGTATATTCCATTGCTTTCGCAATAGCTCCTTCTGCTGTAGGAATGGCGTTTAGAAGAGCTAAGCTATCTTGTTCCATTAAATCTATGCTCTCTACATTTGAAGCCTTAAATTCGTCTACAAACGCGTCTAAAGCGCCACCTATTACTAACTTACCTGTACACTTTTTAACAAAAGGTAATATCTCTATTCCTTCACCTAAAATATGTACTCTATCTTTAGTAAATGGTATTGGTAAAACGACTACATCAGCTTCTTCTAATACTTCTGTTATATCATATTTTCTTTCCTTATCCTTCACTTGTTCTATTTCTTCCTCATACATTCCTTTAAGATACGCACTTCTTTTATCTATACCTAAAAAATATAACTTAACCATAAATCCACCTCTGTAGATTATATGATTAAGTTATTTTATTTATTATTTTACTCTTCTTCTGAGTTTTCTTTAATTTGTTGCTTAAAGAAATCACTATCTATTACTTTGTATCCATAGTCTTTATAGAATTCTTCTCTAAATTCTAATAATCTGTCTTCTCTTATTGCTTCTCTTACATCTTCCATAAGTTTAGTTAAAAATCTTAAGTTGTGGATTGTCATAAGTCTTGCACCTAAAATTTCTCCAGATTTCATTAAATGCCTTATATATGCTCTAGAATAATTCTTACATGCATAACATTCACACTTTTCATCTAGAGGTCTAAAGTCTAATTCGTATTGTTTGTTCTTAATAACAACTTTACCTTTACTTCTCATACCTGTACCGTTTCTTGCCATTCTTGTTCGAAGAACACAGTCACACATATCTATTCCACGTAAAACTGCTTCTATTAAATAGTCTGGACTTCCTACTCCCATTAAATATCTTGCTTTATCTTCTGGGAAGTGTGGAGTTGTGTGTTCTAAAACTTCAAGCATTATATCTTTTGGTTCACCAACACTTAGTCCACCCACAGCATATCCATCAAATCCTATTTTAATTAAATCTTCTGCACTTTTCTTTCTTAAGTCTGGATACATTCCGCCTTGTACTATTCCAAATAACGCTTGTGTATCTCTATTAGTATGTGCCTCTCTACATCTTTTTGCCCATCTAGTAGTCATCTCCATAGATTTTTCTACATACTTTCTTTCTGCAGGATATGGTGCGCATTCATCAAAGCACATCATAATATCTGAACCTAAAGTTTGTTGTATATCTATTGAACTTTCCGGACTCATAAATAACTTTTCACCATTTAAGTGTGATCTAAATTCTACGCCTTCTTCTGTTATTTTTCTTATTGATTGAAGGCTAAATACTTGGAATCCACCGCTATCTGTTAAGATATTTCTATCCCAATTCATAAACTTATGTAGTCCACCTGCTGCTTTTATTACTTCCATGCCAGGTCTTAAGTTTAAGTGATATGTATTACCAAGTATAATATTGGCTTCTACTATATCCTTTAGTTCTTCTACCGTCATAGATTTTACTGTTCCCAACGTTCCAACTGGCATAAAAACAGGTGTCTCAAAAGTGCCATGTGGCAAGGTTATTTTTCCTAACCTTGCCCCAGTTTTTTTATCTTTATGTATTAATTCGTATTTTATTGCGCTCATTTTTTACCTTTCTATTATATGTTTGCTGTTCTTTCTTCTACTTGTTTTTGTTGTTCTAGTAATTGTTCATTAGCTCTAGCTAATTCATCATTTTGTTCTAAGTATTTTTGAGCTTCTTCAACATCTTCGATGTCTATAACTTTATCTTCTAGACCAGGTATTACAGATGGCGCAACTTCTTCATCTTCTCTCATTGTAGTAAGTATTTGTTTTGTAGATTGATATTCTAAATAGTTTTTAGATAAAGAGTCATTTGGTCCACCTGATATTATAGCATGTGTTGCAGCAACAGTTTTAATATTTCTATCTGTATTTTCTGTTATTGTATTTTGTACTGGATTTGCAACTGTGTCTTGTCCAATAAATTTATTTTGTGCTCTAACTAAATCTCTAGCTTCATCAGTTTCTTTGTAGAAGTTTTCTGCTCTTGTTTCAATTTCTTCTTCACGTTCTTTTGCTTTTTTAGCTTTTTGTTCTGGTGTTAATTTATCTTTTCTTCTTAAATCTGTTCTAGATTCTCTATCTGCTTCTAACAATGTAGCTTCTCTATCTAATTCTGTTAGTAGATTTAATCTTCCTTCGAAGTCATCTATTGGCGTTCTAGATAATTGTTCTTTAAGTTCTAATATACGTGTTTCTCTACGACCAATTCTTTCATTTAGATGTCTGTATTCTTGTCTTAATCCTTGCTCTGTATTTGTAGTAATTGTGTTTGCTTGTTTTTGTTGATATTGATGGTTTTTAGCATCTTCAGGGCTAAATGTTTCCACAAGTTTAGCATCTAATTCTATCCTTGCTTCTGAACGTCTTGCTTTTTCTGCAACTATTGGAGTTAATCTTTCTTTAAGCACTGTTGCTTTCTTTACAGTTGCACTTTTTCTAGCTTCTAGCTCTGTTCTTTCTTGTCTTAATTTTTCTGCAACACCTTCAGACATTTGATCATCTGCAATTTGTCTATCTATATCTGCAATTCTTGCATCTATATCTGTTACTTTTCTTTGAAGTTCTGCAAATTCCTTTGCATCTCTTCTTATTACAGATTCCATAGGATCTACAGCCATTCTTTCTTTTTTCATTAATTCTGTTCTTAATTCTGTATATGGATCTTCATTTCCTAAAGATAAATACTCATCTCTAAGTCTATACATTTCTGCTTCTAATTGAAGTTCACGATCAAACGCATCTTTTGAAACCATTGAAAGTTGAGCTGCTTTTGCTTCTTCTGCACTTACAACCTTATGATTGTATAATGCAACTAAAGCTTCGTGATATTGTTCTCTTAAAGCTAAGCTTCTAGCTTCTTTTTGTTTTTTCTCTGCTTCTTCTCTTTCTTTTTGCTCTTTTGCCGCTAGTTCTTGTTCCTCTGCTTCTTTAGCTTTATCTTCGTCTGCTTTTTTAGCATCTTCATCTAAATCTTCTTCAGCAGTCTCCTTTTCTTCTGGCTCTTCAATTCCTTTTAATTTACCTATTTCAGCTTCAACTTCAGCAATCTCGTTTCTTAAAGTCATTTTCTTTATTGAATCAGTTTCTTCATCTAAAGCTCTAGCAAGTTGTTCCTTTCTTGATAAAAGATCTGCTAATCTGTCTGTTTTATTACCACCCATCTCTGGTTCTGTTGGTATAACAGAATTTTTTAATTGTTTGAAAAAATCGTCTTTGAAATCTTGAGATTCCCCTACAATAGTTTCTTTTGCCATAGTTTATTACCTCCTCAAAACTACTCTTTAATAAACATTGCATCTCCAAAGCTGAAAAATCTATATCTTTCGTTTACTGCTTGTTCATATGCATTCATAATATTTTCTTTACCTGCAAGTGCAGATACTAACATAATTAATGTGGATTCAGGTAAGTGGAAATTTGTTATTAAATTATCTACTACCTTAAATTTATATCCTGGATAAATAAATATCCTTGTATTTGCATGTGTTGGTATTAATGTACCATCTTCTTTTGAAGCTGATTCTAAAACTCTACATGATGTTGTACCAACTGTAACTACTTTGTTACCATTCTTTTTAGTATTATTTATTATATCACAAGTTTCTTGTTCTATTTCATAATATTCGCTATGCATCACATGTGTTTCTACATCGTCGACTTTAACCGGTCTAAATGTTCCAAGTCCAACATGCAATGTAACATAAGCTATATTAACGCCTTTATTTTTAATTTCTTTTAGTAGTTCTTCTGTAAAATGAAGACCTGCTGTTGGTGCTGCAGCCGAACCTATATATTTTGCATACACCGTTTGATATCTTGTCTTATCTTCTAATGTTGCTGTTATATATGGTGGAAGTGGCATAACACCTATTTCATCAAGTATTTCGTTAAATATTCCATCGTATATAAACTCTATTTTTCTTATACCTTCTTCTATTATATCAACAACTTGTCCTTTAAGTCTATCCCCAAACACTAAAATTGTTCCAATTTTTGCTTTTTTTGCTGGACCTACTAGACATTCCCAAACATCACCTTCAGTATTCTTTAATAATAATACTTCTACTTTTCCTGTGCAACCTTCTCTTGTTCCATATATTCTTGCTGGCATTACTTTCGTATTATTAAGTACTAATGTGTCTCCGGGATTCAAGTATTCTATAATATTCTTAAAATTTCTATGTTCTATATTCCCAGTATGCTTATCTAATACAAGTAATCTAGAACTAGATCTATCTTTAAGTGGTACTTGCGCTATTAGTTCTTCTGGTAAGTTGTAATTAAAATCGCTTGTCTTCATTTATTCTCCTTTATACTATATATTTTCTATTTGCCAATCTATTTCTTCTCTTCCATTTTGTTTTAGAAATTCATTTGCTTTAGAGAAATGACCACAACCATCAAATCCGTTTCTTACTGAAAATGGACTTGGGTGTGAAGATTCTAATACAAGATGTTTAGGATTTGTTATTAATGCCTTCTTTTCCTTTGCGTATGCTCCCCATAGAAGGAATACTACTGGTTCTTCTTTAGCATTAACTGCTTTTATTACTTCATCTGTAAATGTTTCCCAACCTTTTTTTCTATGACTTCCTGGAGTATCTTTTACTACTGTTAATACACTGTTTAGCATTAGCACTCCTTCTTTAGCCCATTTTAATAAGTATCCATTGTTGGGGATATATAATCCTAAATCTCTATGTAATTCTTTATATATATTTTGTAATGATGGTGGAACCTTAATCCCTGGATTTACTGAAAAACAAAGTCCATGTGCTTCTCCCACCCCATGATAAGGATCTTGTCCAACTATTACTACTTTAACATTTTTATATGGTGTATATTTCATTGCATTCATAACATTTTCTCTTGCGGGGAAAATTGTTTTTGTTGCATATTCGTTATCTATAAATTCTGTTAATTTCTTAAAGTATTCTTTACCCTTTTCTATTTCTAATAATTCGCTAAAACTAGTTATCATTTATACATACCTCTACATAATTATTATACCACAAAAGCTAGTTTCTGTCTATACTTTGTAAATTCATAAATCTCCTTATTTCATTCCTTGACAGAAAATTTTATATATAATATAATTTTTGTATTATGGAGGGATATATATGGCACAAAAAAATGAAATAAATGGAGTTCCATTACTTGGCTCTATAGAATTCGAAGGTTCTATATATTATTTAGATATTGATGAAAATATTTATCTTTATGATAAAGAAAATTTCAAATTAATTTTAATAAAAGATGAAGGTTTAATAAATACAATCTTAGATATGCTTGAAGCTAAACCTCTAGATATAGTTTAGGAGGTTAATATGGCAGGAAGAAAATATAAAAAATATAATTTTAATTCAGACTTCGAAGCTCATGGTTATCCAGAATCTGCATGGCCTCTACTTAACGAATATTTATCTAGAAGCGCAGCAGAATTTGGCTTAAGCGACAAAGAGGTACGCGCAAAACTAGATACAATGTTACAAAACTTAGACACAATAGAGATAGATGATCGCCCAGATTCTTCTCTTAACGCAACATACAATCCAGAAGAAAAAAAGATAACATTAAACTATGCTGGTATGTCTGCAAGAAACGAAAGCTATGTTGCTCACCTATGTGCAATGTTCCACGAATTAGGACACGTTGGTGAAGATTTACTTGCTGAAGATCCAAACTCATTTATTAAAGTTGGCAAAAACGGTAGATTAAAAGGCGTAAGTTTCAACGAAATATTAACTGAAATGAAAGCAGCAAGACTTACTATGAACATGCGTCTATCTGCAGATATGGGACCTGGTTCAGATCCAAAATGTATGATGAGACACGTTGGATACAACGACTTAATATTCGCTGGTACAATGGTTCACACTGCTTTAGGAGTATCTGAAAAAGAATTCCTTTCAGCAGCAGAAAAAGGTCCAGAACATTTTAGAGAGGTTATGTCTAAAAAATTTAGTGATCCTAAAGCTTTTGATACGTTTATGGCACGTGTCACATTCATAACAGATACTATGCATTCTATTAAATATAATCCTAATAGAAAAGGGCAACTTACTCAAACAGATTATAGAAACATAACAAACTTAACCGCTTCATTATATCATGAATGTTTAACTGTAATGGATGCTAGAATGGCTGCAGAAGTACAAAAAGGTGTTGATCCTAAAACATTCTCCGAAAAGAGTAGATATGAAATGGAAAGACTTGCTGCTAACTACGAGCACGGTTTACGTACTAATACACCATACACAATAGAACAATTAAATGACGTTCCTGCTCTAGCGCCAACTCAAGAAAAATTAGCGGCATTAGAAGTGGCTACATCTATGAGAAAAAAATTAGGAAAGAAAACATTTGATCAATTAGTAGCAGAATTAAATCTTGAAGATGTAAATTGTGAAGAAGTTCTTTCTAAATATGGTTTAACATTACCATCTATAGCAGACTCTCCTTCAGTGGATACTTCAGAATACAAAAAAGATTTCTTAGAAGAAGACTATGGAACTGATTATTGGGATAACAAAGATCCTATTGGTTCTATTAAAGAAATGGAAACAGACGATAAAATACCACACGTTGGTACAAAAGAAATTCCATTTAACCCAAGAGTAAATGCTACAATGGATAAATTAAACGCCTTAAACACATTAGATGAAGTAGCAAGCTACGATTCAGGAATAGCAACTCAAGGCGAAGTCGAAGTTGATGTAAAAGTAAAATCCGACGATAAAGAAATATAATAACAAAAAATAGTAATGAGCAACTCATTACTATTTTTTTGTTTTGTTTATTTTAGAAACCTTTAACTGCATACAGCATTTTTATTCTTCTTTTTGAATCCTCTAATTCAAATGCAGCTCCATGTCCAGGATAAACGGATATATTTTGAAACTTGTCAAAAATCTTATCTAAACTTATTCCCATATTCTCATGACTACTTGTAATTAAATCTGTTCTACCATAGGAATTCTTAAATATTGTATCTCCTGCAAATAATATGTTTTCATTTTCTATATATACAACCATAGAACCTCTAGTATGTCCCGGTGTATGCATTACCGAAAGCTTAACATCCCCTATTTGTATTTTGTCTTCATCTTCTACAACACATATTCTTTCTTCGTCTACAGATTTTACATTTGTACCTACTACTTGTTGTTCATTAAAAGCAACATTCCAAAGTCCCTCTTTATCCAAGGAATGAATATATACATTTATATTTGTACCATTTACTAAGTCTGCTAAACCTGCTATATGATCCGCATGAGAATGTGTTATTATTACACATTCCACCTCGCCTAACTCTTTAATTGTTTCTTTTATTTTATTACCATCAAACGCCGGATCTATAACCGCCAGCTTATTTGTAGCTTTATCTTTTAATACATATGTATTTGTTATATGCCTTGTGTTTTCTATTTCTATTTGATAAAGATACACTTCAATGTTTTCTGTTTCTCTTACTAACATATTCTACCTACATCATACTTTTCTTGAAATCTGACATTAAAAATTGTATAGACTTTCTTCCTTGGAATTCATTTAATGAAATATTTACAGCAACATCTATTCTATCCCCAAGTGTTACCTCATCTCTTCTATTTCCTGCTCCAAAGAACACAGCATCCACATAGAAATCTCCATCACTTAATCTAAATTTTAAGTGTTTATCTTCTTTTAATGTAGACACGCTTGTTACTTTTAGATTTTTATACATAAATACAGGTTTCTTATTCTTTTGTCCAAACGGAGCTAAAAGGTTTATATCCTCTAATATATTTAATGTAATATCTTTTTTAGTTATTTCAGTGTCTATGTCTATAACTCTTACAAAATCTTCTTCTCTCATGGATGTTATGACTTGTTCAAACTTCTCTCTAAATGATGATATATTTTTTGCTTCAAGTGTAAGCCCTGCAGCTAATTCGTGACCGCCAAATGTTGTTAATAAATCTGAGCATTCTGACAATGCGTCGTATAACGAAATACCTGCTGGTATTCTTCCACTTCCCTTTGCTGTTTCACCATCATGTGCTAAAAGAATTACTGGCTTTAAGTATTTTTCTGTAAGTTTAGAAGCAACTATTCCTATTACTCCTTGATGCCAATTTTCTCCTGCTATAACCATAGTTTTCTTTTTATCCAAGCCATCTCTTTCAATTTGAGCTATTGCTTCATTATATATTCCTTTTTCTACTTCTTGTCTTTTTGTATTTTGTGAATCTAAAACTTTAGCATATTTGTATGCTTCCATTTCATTCTCTGCTAAAAGCATCTTAACTGCAACTGTAGCATCTGCCATTCTTCCACTTGCATTTATTCTTGGTGCTATTCCAAAAGATACATTGTCTGAATCTACCTTCTCTATTCTAGCAACCTTCATTAACGCTTTTAAGCCTTCATTTTTTGTTTTAGCTAATAACGCTAAACCATTAGCTGTTATTATTCTATTTTCTCCAACAAGAGGAACTATATCTGCTATTGTTCCTACTGCAGCTATATCTAAATATTTTAGATATTCATTTTCATCTAAACCTAATCTTTTAACTATGGCAGAAAGCACCTTAAATGTTACTCCTACTCCAGCTAAAGAATTAAATGGATATGTTGAATCTGGTCTTTTTGGATTTACTATACTAATTGCTTTAGGAAGCGTTTCTGAGCACTCGTGGTGGTCAGTTATGCACACATCGAGTCCAATACTTTTTGCATATTCCACTTCATTCACAGCAGAAATACCACAGTCTACTGTAATTACTAAAGAAACACCATCATCTTTTAATTTCTTCAATGCTTCTGTATTTAATCCATAACCTTCTTCTATTCTATCTGGTAAATAATATACCATATCTAATCCTAAATCTCTTAGGAATGTATATATTAAAGTTATGCTTGTTATTCCATCAACATCATAATCTCCATATATGGCTACTTTTTCTTTTCTATCTTTAGCAAGTATTATTCTATCTACAAGAATCTCCATATCGTTTAGCAGGTATGGATCATGTAGCTTTTCTATACTTGGATTTAAATATTCATCAATTTTGTCTTCAGTTAAGTCTTTTGCAAGCAACATCTTAGCTGCCACTTCAGAAATCTTAAACTTTTCTACATATTCTTTTACTTTCGTATTATCTATTTCTTTTATCTTCCATATCTTATTCATATTACCTCCACCTTAAGAATAATTTTTCATGAATATATTTTACTACATTTTATTAAAAAAGTATAGTAAAAAATCTTGTTTAGATTTTTTCACATAGATTTTGTAATATTTTTTAGGCTAGCTCGTATATTTGTATTAAGAAATATGGAGGTAAATTATGAAAAGCATAGATATTTACAAGGATATATCTGCTAGAACAGGCGGAGATATATATATTGGGGTTGTAGGACCTGTAAGAACCGGTAAATCTACATTTATTAAAAACTTTATGGAGAGGCTTGTTATACCAAGTATAGATAATCCACATAAACAAGAACGCGCAATCGACGAACTTCCACAAAGTGCCGCTGGTAAAACCATTATGACTACAGAACCTAAATTTGTACCTAATGAATCTGTAGACATTACTCTAAACGGTAATGTTAAAATGAAAGCAAGACTAGTAGACTGTGTTGGATATTTAGTAAACGATGCTATGGGGCATCTTGAAGGAAATATGCCTAGAATGGTAAGAACACCTTGGTCAGATGATGAGCTACCTTTTGCTAAAGCTGCTGAAACCGGAACTCACAAGGTAATATGTGATCATTCTACCATTGGTCTTGTTGTAACTACTGATGGCAGCATAACAGATATTCCAAGAGAAAATTATATAGCTGCCGAAGAACGTGTTATTAGCGAACTTAAAGAATGTGGCAAACCATTTGTAATTCTACTTAACTCAAAAGATCCAGATTCTAACGAATGTGAATCTTTAAGATGTGATCTTGAAGATAAATACAATGTACCAGTTGTATCTAGCAATGCTTTAAATTTAACCGAAAAGGACATCAAAGAAATGTTTACTAGAGTATTAGAAGAATTTCCTGTAAGCGAAATTAGTTTCAAACTGCCTAATTGGTTTAATATGTTAGATAGTACCTATCCATTAAAAGAAAAAATAATAGCTTTAGTTAAAGAAAATTTCTTAAAAGAAACATCTATTAGAGAAATAACAAAAACTACAGAGAGTTTTATTAAAGATTCAGATATATTTAAGAACATATCTGTAGACGAAGCGAATATGTCCGATGGCTGTGTTAGTATAAAAATGGATATTAAAGACGAATGGTTCTTCAAAGTATTAAGTGAAAAGACAGGAAACGAAATAACTTCCGAATGCGATATCTTCTCTCTTGTAAATGATTACTCAAAAGTAAAAAAAGATTATTCTAAAATAAAAGACGCTTTAGAGGAAGTTAATATTAAAGGGTATGGTATAGTAACTCCAGATATAGACGAATTAACTCTAGAAGAACCTGAAATAGTTAAGCAAGGAACTAAATATGGAGTTAAATTAAAAGCTTCTGCTCCATCTATTCATATGATAAAAGCAGATATAGAAACAGAAGTCTCTCCTATAGTAGGAAGCGAAAAGCAATCCGAAGATTTAGTTAAATATCTTTTAGCCGAATTTGAAAACGATCCTAAATCTATATGGAAATCTAACATATTTGGCAAATCTCTACACGAATTAGTTAACGAAGGTCTTCATAATAAACTATATAAAATGCCCGATGAAGCTAGAATGAAATTACAAGAAACTTTAGAAAGATTAATCAACGAAGGTTGTAGCGGATTAATTTGTATAATATTATAACAGATACGAGATAGTAAAAATATAAATAATAAAAAATATAAAGCAACACATATCTGTTACTTTATATTTTTTTATTATTTTCAACTCATCCTTCCAATAAATGTACTTTTTCTATTTCTTGTTCTAAATTTTCTAAATCTTTTATATTTTTATTTTCCTTCAATATTTTAATTTGATTTTTTGCAGATTCATTTAATAGGATTAGTCTATCCTTTTGAGGAATTTTGTTTTTTATATATTCTGCATTAATATTTTCTAGATTATTTAATATTATCAAATGTAACAAATCGGTATAATCTCTAATATTCCCATCTTTTGCAAGTTCGGGATTTCTTTCTCTCCACTCTTTTGCTGTCATTCCAAAAAGCGATACATTTAGCACATCCGCTTCACTTGCATAAATATAATTCTTTTGTTCTTCTGTTAAATTGGGAATAATATAATTTTTAATTGCATCTGTGTGAATAAGATAGTTAGCTTTCGCCAGTATTCTGTTTGCTTTCCAATCAATCTTTTCTTGATAAGCTTCATTAGATTTTAGTCTTTCAAATTCTTTTATTAAGTATAATTTAAATTCTGGGGATAACCAACTTGCAAATTCAAATGCTATATCCGGATGAGCAAATGTTCCTAAACTATATTTTCCAGAACTAGGAATTATGCCAATTGCATTAAAATTATTTTTCCATTTCCTTGGCGTCATGCTAAATCTATTATACGCTGCATCTTCCAGTTTAATTCTGTGGAATTCCACGAAATTAAAATTTTCATTATTAATTATTTCCCATAATCCATAATATTCAAAAGAATTTCTATTAGACATCCAATTTCTTATAATATCTGATGGTTCGTCTTCTATAGAACATTTAGCTAAATCTGTAAGTGAAATATAATTCACATTTCCAACTCTCATTATCCCTATTTTATTTTCTTTAACAATTATTTCCGTTTTTACTATGTTTTTATTCAAATTACGTCACCCTTCCCACTGTTAATATTTCTTATTACATGTTGTTTTTTCTTATTACTTTTATGATGTTTTAGGGTAGAACTTTCTATATTAATACTATATATAATTTTTCACCCTGGGTGTGAAAAATTGAGAGAGTTTTAATCGAAGTTTTTTGGATTATCTAATCATATATATTTAGCTCCATCTTTAATAAGATAGTTACAAACATAGTATTCTTTAGCAAACCCATTCTTTATACAAAGTATTTCTTTTCCATGCATTAATGCTATGTCTATAATATCTAGAGACCTTCTAACATTTAATGCTTTGTCTACTATAACTACATCCGCTAAGGTTAGATTTTTTTCATATACTTTTTTATCTCTTAAATATTTACAAAGCTCAATGTTATTTTTGGGTTCTAATACATAGACTTTCATACTGCACCTCCAGAAACTTCCTCTTGACATTAAGAACAAGTGTTTGTATAATATTTTTGGTGAATAAAATGTCTAAGATATATTTTCATATAGATGTTAACAATGCATTTCTGTCGTGGGAAGCCGTTAAAAGATTAAAAGAAGGTGAAACTACAGATTTAAGAACTATTCCTTCAGCAGTAGCGGGGGATCCTAAAAACAGAACTGGAATTATCCTAGCTAAATCCAAACCAGCGAAAGATCTGGGGGTAAAAACAGGTGAACCTATTTTTTCTGCTGTTAAAAAATGTCCGGATTTAGTATGCGTTCCGCCTAATCACAGTTATTATGAGGGTGAAAGTCTTAAATTAAGAAAACTTTTGGAAGATTTCTCTGATGAAATTGAACCATATTCTATAGATGAATGTTTTATAACATACATTCCACTTTTAGGTAGTGTTATGGAAGTTGCAAATAACATTAAAGATAGAATTTTTAACGAACTCGGCTTTACCGTAAACATTGGTATATCCGATACTAAATACCTTGCAAAGGTAGCAAGCGATTTTGAAAAACCAAATAAAATACATACATTGTATGTTTCAGAAATTAAAGAAAAATTTTGGCCACTACCTATAGAAAACATGTTTTTATTAGGTAGCAAGACCGCAGCTAAACTTAAAACTTTAGGAATTGATACTGTATACAAACTTGCTCATACAGATATTGCTATCTTAAGGGCTCATCTAAAATCTCAAGGAGAAGACTTGTACAACTATGCTTGGGGTAAAGACATAGATGAACGTCATAGCAAAAAAGAAACTCCTAAATCTGTTGGTCACAGCAAAACTTCTGTAACAGATTTAACTAATATAGATGATATATATTCTTTTATATTAGATGTTGTCGGAGATACATGTAATAGACTTAGAAAAGAGTCTATGAAAGCAAATACCATAACAGTCACATTAAAAACAAGTAATTTCAAAGTATATTCAATGGCCCAAACTATAGATTTTGCTACCAATGGAACTAATGAAATTTTTAAGGACTGTAAAAATATATTTAACAAAATGTATAAAGGTGAACCACTAAGACTTATAGGGATAAGCCTTAGTAACTTAGAACCAGATGAAACAACACAGTTAAATCTATTTGAAACATTTAATGAAAAGGAACAAAAGCTAGATAAAACCGTAGATAATATACTTAATAAATTCGGCAATTCTCATCTCATTACTCGCGGTTCATTAATACAGCATAATAATAAAAATATTGATTGATATAGCAAACATTAAACTTTGTTTAATATGTTTGCTATATTTGCTCTTGTAGTCTCATAATATTTTTTAGTTCTAAAACCCAAACATTCATACCAAGTAATAGGAAAATTAGTTAATGTGTAAATACTGCTTTCCATTTCCTCTACACCATAATCATTTAAGGCTTTTGTACATACTCGTGTAATTAATTTTGTTCCTATTTTCTTTCTTCTATAATCCGGATGAACTACAAGCACTCTTGATTCTATTATTTCTTTATTAAATTCCGGCATAATTACATTTAATGTAACTCCTACTATTTTTCCATCTTCAACTGCAACAAAGCATAATTTATTACACATTCTATATAATAACCATACATACTTTTCTGCGTACTTCTCATTCCATCTCCTATCTTTTGTTTCACTTTCATAAGCAGCTATTAAAAGTTTGGCTACTTCTTTTATTTCATTTTTCTTTAATAATCTTATTCTCATAAACATCACCAAAACTATTATGTGTTTGCTAAGAATAACTATACTTACATTTTAATGATTTATAATTTTGTTGTAAACAAGTTTTATTTTTTTATTGTATAAATCAAATGGATACCTTGCTACTCTAGCAAAGTATCCATTTACATTTTACGACATTTTTTCTTTTAACTCTTTAATTTTATGTGTAACCTTACCATATACATAGAAGCTTCCTATTACAAATGATGTTGAATCCAATCTTTTAGCAAATGCATATTCTAACGCCTCATCTAAAGATTTCATTAATACATTTGGTCCCCTGTTATTTTTCAATGCTTCTTCGTATAACATTTGCGAAGTTGCATATTTTTTATCTTCAGCACCAGAAGTTAATATTATTGTTGCATCTTTATCTTCTAACAGTATCTTTAACATCTTAGCATAATCTTTTCTTTTTAATATTGACACTATGTATATTCTTTTTTCTTCTTTATAGTACATTTCCATCATATCTAAAAATATTCTCATTGCAGGGGCATTGTGTGCACCATCATAATATATATCTGGAAACTCAGATATTTTTTCCATTCTAGCTTTATGCACTACTGTTCTTAAGCCTTCATATATAGCTTCGTTTGAAACTTTATATCCCAAACTATTAAGTATATTCATTGCTTCTATACACATACAAGCATTTTCTACTTGCTTCTTACCTTTTAGATTTACCGCTACATTCTGTAACGTTGTGTAATCAAAATACTGGTAATCTTCATTATATATATATCCTTTTATATTATTAGAATCTAATACATGTAACGAGTTATTTTCCTTCTTGCACTTTTCGTTTATTACATACATCACTTCATCTTTCATTTTGAATATTACTGTATGCGAATTAGGCTTAATTATACCTGCTTTCTTTGTAGCAATTTCTGTAAGTGTACCACCTAATAATTTTATATGATCATAATCTACTGAAGATATTATTGATACAAGTGTATTTGTTATTATATTCGTTGCATCATCTCTTCCACCTAAGCCTGTTTCTAAAACCGCAAAGTCTACATTTTTTCTTGTGTAATATATAAATGCAATTATTGTTATTATCTCAAAATATGATAATTTTACACCTGTGTTTATAGCGAACTCATCCATTTTAGGTTGTAATTCTAATATCAACTCTTCTAATTCTTCATCTGTTATATGTACGCTATTTACACTAATTCTTTCGTTGTAGTTTATTAAATGTGGGGTTATAAACTTACCTACTGTATAGCCTTGTTTTTCAAGGATATTACTTACCATTTCTGTACAACTACCTTTTCCATTAGTTCCTGTTATATGTATACATTTAAGCTTAGTCTCAGGACTATCATATAACTTTAAGAATTCTTTTATCTTTCCTAAATCCGGATTTTTACTTCCGCGATATGAATTATCAAAATATGAATTTATATCTATCATTATTTCACCTTTTCTTTTGTAATATTTTTACT
>JAZTYX010000006.1:0-3322 GCA_045637095.1 Clostridia bacterium
TCATGCTTTTTTTCAAAATTAAAGAAATGAATTTTGCACTATCTAAAGTGTTCTTAGCGTTATTAACTATATATATCGCTACAGAAATCAAAGATGTTAAGGTTTATCTAAAATGTGTGCTGGTATTTTTTATGGTATCAGTAATAAATACAGGAGCATATGTATGTATATCTAATATATTTAATTTATCTGTAAGTAGTGCCTTGGAAAAAGTATTAGTATATATAGCTACATATTATTTAGCCAAAACATTTATCTTTAGATTATGGAAAATATATAAAGTAGAACTTAATAAAAGAGAATTAAATTATGTAGTTCAGTTAAACATAAAAGGAGAGATGTACACATTTACAGGTTTTTTAGATACCGGAAATACGGTGTATTCGCATGGTTTGCCGGTAATATTCGCTGAAGTTATAGACGAAAATATATTAGAAAATTTAAGCAATATAGAAAGTTTTAATGTAAAAACAGTAACACTTGGAAATGTTTGTACAAAGAAAGCATATATTTTAGAAGATATAAAAATAAGTAGTAAAAAACAAAGTTGGGTTGTTAAAGCAGGCGTTGTATTTGAAGAAAGACAGTTCTCTAAATCTAACAACTACAACATGATACTAAACTACATATTATATACAGATTCTATGGGAGGGATTAAGATATGAAAATTAAGAATAAGAAGATAAAAGAAATATATGAATATATAATGAGTTTGCTAAATGCAGGAGAAGGACTGTTGTATATAGCGGGAACAGATAAATTGCCAGAGCCTTTGTCAAACGAAGAAGAAAAAGAAATGTTAGATAGATTAGCAGTGGGTGATGATGATGCAAGAAAGAAACTGGTAGAGAAAAACCTAAGGTTAGTTGTGTATATAGCAAAGAAATTTGAAAACTCGGGTATTAATATTGAAGACTTGATATCTATAGGAACAATTGGACTCATGAAGGGAGTAAATAGTTTTAATTTAGACAAAAACATTAAACTAGCAACATATGCGTCGAGATGCATAGAAAATGAAATACTCATGTACTTAAGGAAAACACAAAGAACGAAAACAGAAGTATCTATTGATGAACCAATAAATACAGATAGTGAAGGAAATGATTTGGCGTTAGGTGATATTTTGGGGACAGATAATGATAGTTTATTTAAACAAGTAGAGGACAATGATAATAAAAAGATAGTAAATATGGCAATAAAAAACTTAGATTTTAGAGAAAAAGAAATAATGGAGTTAAGATATGGCTTTGATGGAAAGAAAGAATTAACTCAAAAAGAGGTTGCAGACAAACTAGGAATATCTCAATCGTATATATCTAGAATAGAAAAGAAAGTCATAAATCGTCTAAAAAAGAAATTTGATGTCTCGCAGTGAATAAAGTGGATAAACTAAAGCAAAATATGACTAGTAAGTGGATACTTATTAGGGAGGAAACAAATGAGAACAATAAAAGTAGAAATAAATGGAGTAAATACAAAAGAATTACCAGTGCTATCTGCAAAAGAACAAAATGAAATGTTAATTAAAATAAAAGAAGGACATACAGAGCTAAAGCAAGAATTTATAAATGCAAATTTAAGGCTTGTATTAAGCATGGTAAAAAAGTTTAATTATAGATGCGAAAATGTAGATGATGTATTTCAAGTAGGTGTAGTAGGATTAATAAAGGCGATAGATAATTTTGATATAACTCAGAATGTACAATTCTCTACATATGCAGTTCCGATGATAATAGGAGAAATAAAAAGATTTTTAAGAGATAGTAGTTCGATGAGAATAAGTAGATCTATTAGAGATTTATCTTATAGATTATCTAAAGAAAAAGAAAAATATATAAATGAGCATAATGAGGAACCGACAATAGATTATTTAGTAGAAGCGGTTGGAGAAAACAAGGAAGATGTGATATTAGCTTTAGATAGTACGGTCACACCAATGTCTATTTATGATGCTGTATATAATGATGGCGGTGATGTAATATATGTATTGGATCAATTAAAGAGCGAGAAGAATGATGCAGAAACACTAACTGATAAGTTGGCTGTTATACAAGCGTTGGAAAAACTATCTGAAAAAGAAAGAAATATTATTAAAAGAAGATTTTTTGATAATAAAACACAAGTAGAATTAGCTGAAGAAATAGGGGTGTCTCAAGCTCAAATTTCTAGAATAGAAAAAACAGCTTTAGAAAGAATGAAAAGAAGAATGTTAAAAGAGTGATATTTTTTCACTCTTTTTATTATATATATTAATAGGTGATTAATATGTATAAGATTTATTTAAGTCCCTCGACACAAGATAAGAGTTTTGGAGTGGGTGAATATGGAACAGAAGAATATAGAATGAATATGATAGCTGATGTGGTAGAAAGAATATTGTTAAGCTCAGAAGATTTCGTTGTGTACAGAAACAAAAGAGGAATGGGTAGAGAAGATATAATAAAGGAAAGTAATATATTAAATGTAGATATACACGTGGCGCTACATAGTAATTATGGTGGAAACAATGGACCAGAATGTTTCCCTAAAGTAGGCTGCGAAAGATCTAATGGAGTAGCAAAAGAAATATATAAAGGATTAAAAATGATATATTATAATAAAGAAACGGATAATGGCGTTATATATGATAACAAGATAGTTGAGATAATGAGTGTTAATAGTCCGGCGGTTCTTGTTGAAGTTGGATATCATGACAATATAAGAGATGCTGAGTGGATAATTAATAATATATATATAATTGGAGAGGCTATAGCATATGGAATAATAGAAGGGATGAAACTTAAAGTTTGTTAGGAGGCTGTATGGCAAGAGGAATAGATTTTAGACAAAAAGAAGTAGTAAATATAAGAGATGGAAAGATACTAGGATTCGTTATAGATGTGGATGCGGAATTAACAAATGGAGCTATAAAAAGCATAGTTGTAGCTGGGGTTGGAAAACTAATAAAAAGCATTGGTGGAAAAAATAATGTAACTATTCCGTGGAATAATGTAAAATTAATCGGAGAAGATGTAATTTTGGTAGAATTTTAAGAAAAAAGTGAGCCTTGAAACTCAGCAATATCAAGGGTTTCAAAAAAACTTAAAAAATTTTTAATTTTTTTTGAAATTAGTGTTGACAATATGATAACCCTGTGCTAAAATATATCTACGATGTCGCGGTAAACACGCGATATTTTAAAGCACATTGAAAAATAAAGAGTAAAACAAGCCAAGTAAAGAATGGGGTTATGGAAAACATAACAACCACGTTAATTTTATTAAAACAAAGTAATTAAGAGATAGCTAACGTTATCTTGAGAGAATTTAAGACAAGAGTT
>JAZTYX010000007.1:0-10160 GCA_045637095.1 Clostridia bacterium
GTAAATATATATTGTATTTTTTTTAGATATATTCTAGAATATATCTATAACAAAGGAGAAAGAAATGGTAGATTTACATATGCATACAAAAAATTCTGATGGTAGTGATACTGTAAGAAATCTTTTGAAATTATGCGAAGAAAAAGAATTAGAAATAATATCTATAACCGACCATGACACTTGTAAAAGCTATGAGGATATAAAGAAATTCGATTATAAAAGTTTGTATTCTGGAAAAATTATAGCTGGATGTGAAATAACTACATCATACAAGGGAAGAATAGTAGAAATTTTGGGCTATGGCGTAAATCCAGAGGTTATTAATGAGTATATGTTAAATTACTATACTCCAAAGCACAAGCTTGCTAGAAAGCGTTATATGGCGTCTAGATTAGTGAAGAATTTACAACGTGATGGCTTTGCGATAGATATGAGAGATATAGATTTTTCTGGATTTCCAGAACATCAAGTATATGATTATTTGGTAGAACATAAAGAGCAAGCTGTGCAAGTCTACGGCGAACATTTATTAGCATCTCTTAAGAATTTCTTTAGAGATGGAGTGGTTAATCCAGAGCATAGACTGTTTATAGATTTATCTAAATTTAGTCCTAGCGT
The DNA here is from genome assembly GCA_045637095.1 of Clostridia bacterium. Taxonomy (GTDB): domain Bacteria; phylum Bacillota; class Clostridia; order TANB77; family CAG-465; genus UMGS1649. Next base: position 619 of record JAZTYX010000007.1, read on the forward strand.
GGATGAAGCTATAGGTTTAATAAGAAAAGCAAATGGAATAGCAGTACTTGCACATCCATATCAATATGCCTTTAATAATACAATAGATTTCTTAAATGAGTTTATAGAAAAACATAAAATAGATGGAGTAGAAGTTTATCATTCTACATTTACAAATACTCAAATGAATGAAATAGAAAAGTGGGCGAGAGCTCATAATATGATGGTGTCTGGTGGAAGTGATTATCACGGAACGGTAAAACCAGGAATAGAACTTGGAACAGGAATGAATAACAATCTAAATATTAATAGGGCTATATTTTATAATTGGACAAAGAAAAGAGATTAATAAAAGAAACAGCAATATTTGCTGTTTCTTTTTATATATTTTTTATACTCTAATTCTTTTTATTTTCTTTTTTGCTTTTTGCAGATTTTTTATTTTCCTTTTCTGCTAGTGCGGCTAAAAGATTTGTGTACTTATCCATAAATTTATCATGTGCCATTTGAGCAACTTCTAAATCTAATGGTTTGAATTCAAAATCTTTGTTTTTCTTACTTATCAATTCTTTTACAAAGAATTCAAGTAGTTTAGGGTTTCTTGCAAGAATAGGTCCTAGTAGATAAGTTCCTCTAAAACTATTGTGCTTGAATCCCTCTACACCAGTATCTTTTTCGGCACCATATCCTTTTATTACTTCAAACATTGGAAGAGAAACTTTTCTTAATATACCTTGATGGTTCTCAAAACCAAGAATTAAATCATCCACTTTTTTATGTTTGAAAACACATTCAGAAACTAGTCTTTCTTTAGTTCTTTCTGTGAAATAATGGAATATACCAAGTGTTTCTATTTTATTATCTCCATCTTGAATATGTGTACCAAATAACTCTACAGAATTACCAGTTACCAAGAAGAACTTCCCGCCTAATACTTCTTGAGAAATAGTAGGTAAATATTTTTTTAGATAATCTAGTGCAAGCATTTGGTTTTCTTCAGTTCCAGCGCCCATATATACAAGATCTAAATCGCCTAAATAAAGTTCATCATTTAAAGATAGTTCTTTAATTTCTACTTCTACGCCTTGTTTTTCTAGAGCATACTTAAGTGCTAAAATATTTCCGCTTTCACCATAAAGGTTAAGTATGTCATAAAATAAATGTCCGATTGTTATTTTCATTATACTTCCTCCTTCTTAGTGAATGTTGTTTTAAATGGTTCTACATAGTCAAAATTAAGAATTCCAAATATGTAGTCTGTTTTATTCATATCTACTGCTTCTTTTGCTTCTGTTAGATTGTTAAATATGTAGATTTGTTCATTTGGATATCCAGCAAGAATTAACCTTGTTGCTATATCGTATGCATTAGGTCCAGCGCAAATAATGTTTTTTACGTCAGGTGTGTTTAATATTTCAAAATCTATATCATATAACCAAGATAAATCATCAAAGGCATATCTTCTGCTTATTTCTTTCCAGCCAATTACTACAGTTTTTGAACCAATAAATCTTTCTGTGAAAAGTAAAGATTGGTTAAATGTAGTGCTATTTTCATTTTTGTTATTTAACACATACACATCACTATCATTGTATTTATAGTGGTTGTACATTTTTGTGTTAGCATTAAGCTCACTAATGTGTTTAGCAACTTCTGATTCATCTAATCCTAATGTACAAGCAGCAGTATATGCAGCCATTGTATTATATACGCTATATAATAAATCATATTGTAGTTTTAATGTATGTTTGTTATCTACTGTCATTTCAAAGTTAGGATAATCTATATTTGTAATTTTGTATTTTGATTCCGGATGTGTAAAATCACACTTTGGACAATTAAACTTACCATGATTTTCGAAATGGTAATATTCATATTCTAGTTTTGTATTACATTTTGGACAGTAATTCATATTAAGATTTCTAAACTTTCTATCTGTATAAGACATATCTGTTTTGTCTAGAGAATAATATGTAGTTTCGTATTCATTTTCTAAATTAAACTTCATAAGATAAGGATCATCACCGTTAAGTATCAAGTGAACGCCTTTTGGTAATGCTTTTTTTATTTCGTTATACACTAAATCTACATGTCCTTGTCTTGGTGGTTGGTCACGAGTAATGTTTGTTATAACTACATGAGTTGGTTTTACATCAGGAAATGCAAATTTTGCATATCTTTCATCCATCTCAAATACAAACACGTCACCTTTAACTTTACCAGATAGTGTACAGTTCTCTAGTAGAGTAGTAGTTATACCAGCTGTTAGGTTTGCGCCAGATGCATTGTGTACAACTTTGTATCCCATGCTTCTATATATGTGAGCTATTATACTAGAAGTACTACCTTTACCGGAAGAACCAGTAACAGCAATTCTAATTTCTGGTATTTGTAGCTTTGTAAGTAACTTTTTATCTATTTTTAGCGCAACATCTCCAGGTAATGAGCTTCCGCGTTTAAGAATTTTACCAGCGAATATTGCAGCTTTTCCTAAAATTATTGCTAATGATTTCATGTTATCACCTCTAAATATATGTATATTATACTCATAAAAGCCCTATTTTACAAGGGTATAAGAAAAAACTCTACGGTTTAGGTAGAGTTTTTAGAATAAATCAAATATTTTTTTGAATCTTGGCAAAGAAGCTTGTTCTTCTTTGTTAAAGATTCTCATTTTTAATAATGCAACAGCATATATTAATGCACCAAACGCAACACATATCACCATGTTTATTGCTGTTGGAACAAATCCGCCAAATAGATTGAATAGTACTAGTACTATAATTCCCATTATAGCTGAAGAAACAAGTGGTTTTATATATACATTCTTTATATCTGGTTTCTTTCTTAGTGTTCTATATAATACAGTTGTTACTATTAAGCAGTTAACTAGATGGTAGACAATTGTTGTTATTGGAACGATAACTTCACCATAGATTGGTATTAATTTAATGTTTAATATATATTTAACTATTGCTGCTACAAGCACAGACATACCAGGTACAAATAGTTTTCCAACTCCATTTAAAGCACCTTGAGACACTTGAGCTATAAGCGAGAAGATTATTGCCCATACTTCTATTTGAAGAAGTGTTGCACCAAGTGGCGCGTTAGGGAATACTGTGTTAAATATTGGAGTAGCAAGAACTGCTAGACCAACCATGCATGGGAAAGCTATTATTGAAGATAATTTCATAGAGAAATTGATCTTGTTTAATGCAGCTTGTTTTTCTTTCTTAACAATATGTTCTGTTATTATTGGAATAAGAGGTGTAACAAAAGCTACGTTAAATGTGTGTGGTATAGATACTAGAATATCTACTTTACCAACAATAATTCCGTACTTTTCATTAGCTGTAGCTAAGTCATAACCGTATTTAGTTAAACCTTCCATAACAGATAATATGTCTACTATTCCAGATAATGAAACAACTATACTTGCAAAAGATATAGGTATTACATATCTTAATATTTTTTTAATTGTAACACGTGTACTGTCTTGCATGTGTGGTGCGGAGTTTTTAATAGCATCATATATACTCTTTCTATTCTTTTTATAGAATATATATAAGTAAATAAGTGCGGTTAAACATGAAACTGCTGTTGCAGCTGTTGAACCTATAGCCATTATTTCTGGACTCTTGCCAGTTAAAAGTAATACGAATATTACCGAGAATACACTGTTTACAATTTGTTCTAAAACTTGTGCTTTGCTGTGTGCGGACATGTTTTGCATTCCTATGAAATATCCTCTAAACACGGCAGCTATGGAAACGAACCATACAGCTGGTGCTAGTGTTGCAAGCGTCCAACGCACACCTTCGTTTGAAAGAATATTCGTTGCGATGTAGTTTGAACCAAATAATAATATGCCTGCAAAGAATAGTCCTACAAATGTGAATAATTTAAGTGCTGTCTTAAAGACTTTGTGAGCACCTTTTGCGTCGCCAACAGCAAGCTTCTCTGAAACAAGCTTGGAAATAGCATTAGGAACTCCTGTTGTGGCAATCGCTAAAATAAATACATAAACTTTATATCCGGTACCGTAATAACTGTTACCAGCGTCCTGAAATCCTTCTATGTTTGTAAGGATAACTCTATATATAAATCCCAAAAACTTTATTAAAAGCTGAGCGGCCAAAACAACAGTAACACTTTTCATAAATGTTTGTTTTTTTATAGCCAAAAAAATTCCCTCCAATTCTAAGGTAATATTATATCTTATTTTAAAAGTCATTTCAACCAATTTTAATGTTAAATTGTGTGTTTGTATAAATATATATAAATATACAAATAACAATACTAGGAACAATTCTATTTAATTGACTTTAACCCACTTCTGTGGTAATATTACTGTGTTAAGTGGGGTAAACACACATTAATATATATGAGCTAAAAATTAAATATAGAATAGCTCATATTGTGGAGAGTGAAAAAATGAGAGAGTATATAATATATGGTGCTTTAACTTTACTATCCTTTTTAGTAAGTTATTTTACAGTACCATTTGCGATTAAATTCGCAAAGAAAATGGGGATTATAGATAATCCTAAGCAAGATGATAGAAGAGTTCATAAAGAACCTACACCGCGTGTTGGTGGTATAGCAATGGTTGCTGGTATGGCAGTAACAATAATTACATTTTGTATTTTATGTTTAATATTAGACATGGATATAAATACAAAACTAATTGGATATTCACTTGGTGGATTAATTATAGTATCAATGGGATTTGTAGATGATATGAAAAATTTAAGACCATTATATAAATTCTTATTCCAATTAATTGCCGGAATGGTAATATACGTATTTGGAATAAGTATAGCGGGTGTAAAAATACCATTTTTATATCCACATATAATAGATTTTGGGTTATGGTCATTCCCATTAACTCTAGCGTGGGTTTTAGGAATAACAAATGCAGTAAACTTAATCGATGGGCTTGATGGCTTGGCAGCTGGTATATCTGCAATAGCAAGTATATCATTACTTGTAATATTCTCACTAGTAGGAGCTGGAATGGAAGTAATAGTAATAACTTTAGCCTTAGCTGGTGCTACAATAGGATTTTTACCATATAATTTTAATCCGGCAAAAACATTCATGGGAGATACAGGATCAAACTTCTTGGGATTTACATTATCTACAGTATCTATCATGGGGATGGCAAAAGGATATACAATTTTAGCAATAGTAACGCCAATAATTGTTTGTGGAGTACCGGTTTTTGATATGTTATTTGCAATAATTAGAAGACTTGCAAAGCATCAAAAAATAACAGCTCCAGACAAAGGGCATATACATCACAGATTATTAAAACATGGTTTTTCGCAAAAACAAGCAGTATTAATACTTTATGGATTAACAAGTATTTTAGGAATAACAGCAGTAACATTAGTAAGTGGATTTACAGTACAAGGAATAATTTGTATCGCAGTAGCTATAATAATATGGGCAATAGGCTACATATATAACGATATGAAAGTAAGAAGAAGTACGATGATTCCAGAGGAAACATCTAAAGAAGATAAAGTTTAGGAGGAATAAAAGATGGGATTAAAACAAGACTTAATGGCAGCTTTAAAAGAAGCTATGCAAAATAAAGATACATTAAAAAAAGAAACAATAACAATGCTTAGAGCAGCAATACTTCAAGTAGAAAAAGATGGTTTGAAAGAATTATCTGAAGCAGAAATGGGAACAATAGTTGCTAAAGAAGTTAAAAAGAGAAAAGAATCTATAGCAGATTTCGAAAAAGGTGGAAGACAAGATATAGTAGATCAATTAAACAAAGAAATAGAAATATTATCTGTATACTTACCAGAACAATTATCTGAAGAAGAAATAACTAAAATGGTAGTAGACGCTATAGCTGCAGTTGGTGCAACAGGAATGAAAGATATGGGTAAAGTAATGGGAAGCATCAGAGAAAAAACAGCTGGTAAAGCAGATGGTAAATTAGTATCTGACATAGTTAAAGCAGAACTAGGAAAACTTTAATAGGCGTAAGATATAAGAGGAAATAAAACAAAACTAAAAGGAGCAAGTATGAAAAATATAATTATTAGAAATAGTAATAGATTTAAGAGTGTTTTTGCACAAGTTAATATGTTGTTACCACTAACAGCAGAGGACATGAGCAAGAATGCTCTTCTTGCTATGATGCTAAAGAAATCAAATAGCAAGTATAAAACAGAAAGAGAATTAGAAAGAAAATTAGCAGAACTATACAACACATCATTTGGTGCAGGTGTAGGAAAAGTATCTAACGCTTACGATATTACATTTGGCATAGAAATATTAAATGTAAAATATACAGGTAAAGAAGCTTTAGAACAAGCTGTAGATATTCTTTACTCTGCAATATGTGAACCAAATTTTGTAGATGGTAAGTTCGACGAAAAAACATTTGAGCTAGAAAAAGCAAGTCTAATGGAAAGAATAGCTGAAGAAAAAGACAATAAGAAAAAGTATGCTTTAGATTCGTTAGAAAGAGAAATGTTTAAGGGCTCAGATTATGGTTATCCTTTGTATGGAACAATGGAAGATGTAGAAAAAATAACTAATGAGGAATTAGTTAAACACTACTACGATGTAATTTCTAAAGCAGAAATTGTAGTAGCTACAGTTGGTAACTTAGAGAATATGGATGGCCTAGCAGAGGATATATATGCCAGAATATGTGGAAAGTGTGGAAAACACACAGTAGATATTAAGCCGCTGGTGGAACAAGCAATAGCTAACGAAATAGAAACTAAGATAGAAGAACAAGATATAAACCAAAGTATAATTTGTATAGGTGCAAGAATAAAAGATGTTAAAACAGAAGATGTATATAAAGCACGTCTTTTTGATAACATTCTTGGCGGAACACCTGCAGCTAAACTATTCCAAAATGTAAGAGAAAAAGAAAGTTTAGCATACTTTGCAAAATCTATGTACAATATGTTTGCTTCAAGTGTATGTATGTTTGCAGGAATAGCACCAGAAAAATACGAAAAAGCTAAAGAAGTAATGTTAAAACAATTAGAAGATATCAAGGTCGGAAATGTTTCGGATATTGAATTTAATGCGGCAAAAGAAAATTTAATTTCTGCATATAAAGAAAAGCAAGATTCTAAAGGTGGTCAAGCAAAAGGTTTATTTAGCAATGAAATATATTTTGGAAGAACTGTAGATTTTGATGAAATGATAGAAGAAATATCTAAACTTACACTAGACGATGTAGTAGAAATTGCAAACAGAGTAGTAGTAACAAATATATTCTTGTTAGGAGGTAAGGCTGATGTTTAAAGTAGAAGCGAACTTAAAAACTGGCGAAGAAATATACAAAAAGACATTAGCTAATGGCCTTAAAGTATATGTTTGTAAGAAACCAGGATACATTAAAAAGGTTGGTATGTATGGAACTGTTTATGGTTCTATAGATAATGATTTTATAGATATAACAACAGGCGAAAGACTAAAAGTGGAAGATGGAATTGCACACTTTTTAGAGCACAAGCTATTTGAACAAGAAGATGCAAACGCACTAGACGTATTTGCTAAAATGGGTGTAAGTTCTAATGCATATACATCTTTTGATCATACAGTATATTTTTATGAAACAAGTTCTAAACATGAAGAGTGCTTAAACAAATTATTAGAATTTGTAAATACACCATATTTCACAGATGAAAATGTGGAAAAAGAAAAAGGTATAATAGCACAAGAATTAAAAATGTATGAAGATGAACCAAGTTCGGTTGCATATTATAATGTATTAAGAGCTATGTACCAAAAATTCCCGCTAAATGTAGATATAGGTGGAACAGTAGAATCTGTATATAGAATAGATAAAGAAGCGTTATATTCTTGCTACAATACTTTCTATAATCCTGCGAATATGTTTGTAATTGTAATTGGCGATGTGGATGAAGTGGAAACTGTCAACCAAATTGAAAGCTTTTTCAAAGAAAATGTGAATAGAAAAACAGGAACAGTTGAAAGATTCATACTTGAAGAACCTAAAGAAATAGCAGAAAAGAGAATTGAAAAGAAACTTGATGTGTATATGCCATATATTTGTATGGGATTTAAACATGAAAAGCGTGACGGAAAGATTAATGCAAGAAATACGGTAATAATGGAAATAATAGATGATGTATGCTTTTCTCCGTTGTCAGATTTCCATGAGAAAATGTTTAACAGTAAAATTATAACGGAACCAGTAGAAATAACATATGAATCTGGAAAAGAGTTTTCACACACAATATTATTTGCAGTTTCTAAAAAACACGAAGAATGTGAAAAAGAAATAAAAGAGTACTTTAAAGAACTAAGAGAAAATGGAGTAGATGAGAAATTATTCGAAATAGCTAAGAAGAAAAAAGAAGGCGAATTAATCTATGATGCAGAAAACTTTATGGGAATCCATAGAACTGTAATAGATAGCATAATTCAAGATACAGACGTGTTTGAAATGGCAAATGTGATAAAAGATATAACTAAAGAAGAAGTAGATAAATTCATAAAAGAAAATCTTAGAGAAGATAATATGGTTGTATCTAAAGTTACAGAAAAGAAAAAATAAAATTAATGATAATAAAAGCTCTATTTTATAGGGTTTTTATTATTTTTTATCAAAATTATTTGACAAATGCAAAATGGTAAGGTATAATATGGCCCTACAAACAATTTAGTAGATACTAACTATGTATCTTGTTGTATGTTAGAGTAGTGTTTTGAATGCGATTATTGCATGTGCCCGCGAAACCCGACCACGGGTAGTGTTATAGGTTAGTAGCGGCGAGCGAACGCTTGGCACTAGCTGGGTAATGAAACCTTAATCGGCGGCTAAGACCCGTTAGTAGAAACACAACTTTGATATAAATATGTTGGATAATCCGATGTATCCGAAAGGACTTGGTTATTCAAGGTGAATGGCATAAGCGTGAAGGGTAAACGTGACATGTCAGCGGGGAAGACTGCAAAGATATACTATATAACACTCCTTTCTAGGCGGGAATGTTACGAATGGGTATAACGCCCCGTAGATGTACAGGATATCCCAATCCTTATCTAACAGTCTATAAAGCAAGAGAGAGTCGCGGACAGGACTCTCTCTTTTTTATGCCTAAATGTCGAAAAATGCCGAAAAATAGCGAAACTTGCGGTCGATTGTTGGTGAAAAAATATTGACATGCTTGTACAAAAATGTTATAAATAAATTATAAGGGATGTGATTAACATGTTAGAACAAATAAATGTGTTAAGAGAGAAACTAGAAACACAAATTCTAGAAAACAAGTCTTATGATGAGATACTTATAACAAGTAAAGAGATAGATAAGCTGTTAGTTGAATATTACAGCAGTATATCTGTCACGAATTTAATAGCTTAATCTAATTTTGGTCAAATAGTATAAGTGCGAGAATTATGATTATACTATAATCTATTTGGTTTTCTCTAAACATAAAGAAAAGCATTATTAGTATTATTAAGTCATCAATGTTTATGCTTATCCCAAATACTTCTAATCGGTCTCCGTTTAATGAAAACAAATCGTTATTTAATAAGCTGTT
>JAZTYX010000008.1:0-15954 GCA_045637095.1 Clostridia bacterium
TGAAAAAACATGAAGAAAAAAGTATTGTTCGTAGTAGATGAAAGAAGACTAGGCGGAGTAAGTATAGTTTTAGAAAACATATTAAATAAAATAGATCTAAAAAGATTAGATATAACAGTTCTTGTCTTGCACAATAACGGAACAAGACTTTCTAATCTAAGAAAAGAAATAAAAGTAATATATGGGCCTAAAAAATTAGACATAGTAGATAGAGGAGTAAAAGAATTGCTTTTGTCCGGCAATTTATTTGGAGCTTTAAGAAAGCTACATCTTGCTTATCTTATGAAGATGTGTAAGGCAAAAAAATATATGGCTAAAATAAGAAAAGATATGAAGCTAGAAGACTATGATGTAGAAGTGGCATTCAAGGCGGGAATATGTTCTGTATTTGTCGCAAGTGGTAATGCAAAATATAAGATAAATTGGGTTCACGAAGATTATGGAACATATAATATGACCAAAAGATATGAAAAGTTCTTTAGAATCGTTTTTAGCGCTTTTGATAAGCATATTATTGTTTCTGGAGATGCTGCTAAATCTTTTAATGGAATATATGGTTTTAATGAAAGAACAGAAGTCATAGAAAATTACATAGATGAAACAGGAATATTAGAAAAGGCAAAAATAGAATCAGATATTGCGGTTAATAAAAATAGACTAAATGCTGTAACACTAGGTAGATTTTGTTATGAAAAAGGTTTCGATAGAATAATAACGGCATTAAATAAGCTAAAAGAAGATAATGTAAAAACAGATAAAATTAAAGTGTATATTTTAGGCTATGGAAAAGAGCAAGTAAAACTTAATAAACAAATAGAAGAATATGATCTAAAAGATAACATAGAAGTAATTACAATGTCAGAATTGGAGAACAATCCATATGCATTTATGAAGAATTGTAATTTATACATTATGCCATCTAGAAGTGAATCTTTTGGAATGGTTAGAATTGAAGCTCTAATATTAGGACTTCCTGTAATAACTACTAATGTGGCCAATACAAATAAAATGGTAAACAATGATATAGGCATAGTTGTAGATAACACTGATGAAGGCGTATATCTAGTACTTAAAGAAATATTAACTAACGATAAGTTGGTAGAAAAATTAATAGAAAATACCAAGTACTATACATACGAGGGAGAGAACAAGAGAATAATAAATAAAATAAAAGAAGTACTGGAGGTAGACTGTGAAAAATAAAAAGATAAGTAGAATAATAAACGTTATACTAGTTATATTTTTAATAGTGCAGCCTCTTTGCGATATATATATGGGAGTTATAGGGGAAGATTTAGATGTTTTGGGAATCTCTATTGTAACTTTCACAAGAACGATAACAACAGTAGCTTTAGTAGTTGTAGTTGGTATAAGTCAAATAATATATAAGTACAAGCTAAAATGGTTATATACTCTTTTGGGGTATTTAGCGGTAGTTGGTATATATGCAACTTTCCATCACTACAACATAGTAAATAGCGGCGGATATTATATAACAAACGGGTTATATGATTTTGCAACGGAACTTATGTATGTACTGCGTTTAGTAGTACCAATTATTTTAATGTATATTGTTGTTATAACAAAGCCAAAGAAGGAGCGTATAGAAAAAGCAATACTAGTAGCAGTAGCAATAATATCTTTAATAATTATTATAACGAATATATTTAAGATTTCATATGCATCATATTCACCAACTAATGCTTTTATAGAATATAATATTTTTGATTGGTTTAAGTATGATGAACTTTCATATAGTGAAACATTATCTAAAGGTTACTTTGTTTCTGCAAACCAAATAGGTGCATTGCTTGTAGTGCTGTTACCTATTACACTGTTATATTCATTAAAATATAATAAATTGTTAGTGTATATAGTTGGGTTGCTACAAGTAATAGCTATGGTCTTAGTTGGAACAAGAGTTGCAACATATGGATATGTGCTATGTATACTTGCAATGCTTTTAGGATATATAGTAATATCTATAATAAGAAAAAATAAAATTCGCTTTGAAAGAATTTTAGCAATATTATTTATATTAGCATTAGGATTACTAATATATAAACATTCGCCATCAAATAGCAGAACATTTGCTACTGCTAACGGAGGAATGTATATAGAACTATCTGAAGATGAAACGGAAACGAATGAATATATAACAATTGAAGCATATAACGAAATAGTTTCAGATGAAGCTAAAATGAGAGAATATCTGAAAGCTAAAAAGAACAAAAATATTACATTTGATGAATTAACATATAGAACAATGTGTAAATATATTGAAACAAATTATAGACAACATGCTATAGCTAAAAAATATGTAATGAATATATATCCTTATACAGAAGATCCTGAGTTCTGGGTTGGCCTATTTGAGCAACCTGTTTCTGTAAAAGGAGATAACCGCGCAAGACAGTCTGTCATTATTAAAAGAATTAAGGAACTAAATAATAATACATTAAATGATACTCTTGTTGGAATGGGTGCAACACCTATGAATCAAAGAGAGTATATGATAGAAAATGATCTTATATCTCACTATTATAACATAGGGGTAATAGGTATTATATTATTTGTGTCACCATATGCTATTGCAGTACTTTATGTAATGATAACTGGTTTAAGAAAAATTAAAGCATTAGTTAATGCAAGAATAATGGCTTATGCACTTGCTATATTTATGATGTATGTAATAGGATTCTTTGCGGGACATGTAATTGACGAATATATAATAACAATATATATGGCGGTAATGACAGGAACGCTAATAAATGAATTTAATAAGTTAACAAGAAAAGAGGGAAAGTAAATGCCAAAACTTAGTATCATTATACCAGTATACAATGTAGAAAAATATTTGGATAAATGTTTAGAGAGAATATTAAATAGTACGTATAAAGATTTTGAGCTAATAGTTATAAACGACGGTACTAAAGATAACTCAGAGCAAATTATAACTAAATATTTAGAAAAAGAAGAATACAAAGATAAAATAATATATATATCTAAAGAGAACTCTGGTTTAAGTGATACTAGAAATCTTGGTATGTCTAAAGCTCAAGGTGAGTATATAGCGTTTGTAGACAGCGATGACTATATTGAAACGAACATGTATGAGCTTATGATTAAAAAAGCTTTAGAAAAAGATTATGATATAGTAGTCTCAGATGTAAAACTTGTTTATGAAAATAGCGATAAAGAAAAAATAATATCTTCAGCATATGAAAAAGATCTTTTTAACAAAGATGAAATTAAACAAACAATGCTTACGTATTATCCTGTTGTATGGAACAAGATATATAAAAAGAGCTTGTTAGATGGAATAGAATTTTCTAAAGGCGTATGGTATGAAGATATGGAGTTTAACCTTAAGGTATATCCTAGAATAAACAGCATTGGAGTAGTAAAAGAGCCAATGTATAATTATCTTCAAAGAGGTAACTCAATAACATATACATACAACGATAAGCTTTATGATATAATTACAAATATGGATACAGTAATTAAGTATTACAAAGAGCATGGTATATATGAAGAATATAAAGAGGAACTAGAATATTTGTATTTAAGATATGCTTATGCAACTTTCCCAAAGCGACTTGCTAAATGTAAAGATAAGAAAAAATATAAAGAGGGAATTAAGTTTGCAATGAAGAAAGTAAACGAACAGTTTCCAGAATATAAAAAGAATAGATATTTTAAGACAATGGGAGTTAAAGGAAAATATATTAAGAACTTTAATAAATTTATTGCTAATATAAATTATATTATTAGCAAATAAAGCAAATTAAAAAGCGGAGGATACATGAAGAAGAATAATAGAGTAATATTCATCTCTAGCACAGGTGGACATTTATCTGAATTAATGGTTCTAAAACCAATTTTTAAGGATTATGATTATCATATAGTAACAGAGAAGACGGGTTCAACAAAATCGCTTAAAAAGGAATATGGCAAGCGTATACACTATGTTATATTGGGAATAAGAACAAAAAAAGTAGAATATGTATTTAAGGTAATATTAAATGTAATAAAACTTCTTGGATTATATATAAAAATTAGACCAAAAGTAATAGTTACAACAGGAGCGCATACAGCGATGCCTCTTTGTATTATAGGGAAACTATTTGGTGCTAAACTTGTCTTTATAGAAACATTTGCAAATGTATACACACCAACAGGAACTGGTAAGTTTTTATACAAATATGCAGATAAGTTCATAATCCAATGGGAAGAATTAAGAGAAGTATATCCTGATGGTATACATTTAGGGGGTGCTTTCTAATGATATTTGTTACAGTTGGAACACAAGATTGGTCTTTTAAGAGACTTATAGAAGCTGTAGAAAAAGCAGTTATAGATAAAAAAATAACAGATGAAGTTATAATTCAAGCAGGGAATACTAAGTATGAATCAGAGCATGTAAAAATACTAAACTATATTCCATTTGAGGAGTTTGCTAGTTTTATGGAGAAAGCAGATATAATAATAACTCACGGTGGAGTAGGCTCTATACTTAATGCTGTTAAACTTGGCAAAAAGGTAATTGCTGTACCAAGACTTGCTAAATTTAATGAACATGTAAACGATCATCAATTACAAGTAATTAAAAAGATGACAGATGATGGATATATACTAAGTACAGAAGATGAAACTTTAATTGTAGACAAAATTAAAGAGATTGCAAATTTTGAACCTAAAGTATATACTAGTAATACAGATAACTTTGTAAAAGGAGTTAAGAATATATTAGATGAAATAATAAATTCTTAAAAAGGAGATATATAAACAATGATAAGTATATTTGAGGAAGGCGGATTAATACAATTCTTGTATTTTCTACCAGCATTGTTACTTTCACTATCTATACATGAATTTGGACATGCGTGGGTAGCGTATAAATTAGGAGACAATTCACAAAAAGCGCGTGGAAGACTTACGCTTACACCGTGGGCCCATATAGATCCTATAGGATTTGCGGCAATTGCGTTAATTGGTATTGGTTGGGGTAAACCCGTAATGGTAGATGATACTAACTTTGAAAAAAGAGGTAAAGGCAATATGCTAGTAGCACTAGCTGGCCCAGCGTTTAATGTTTTGCTTGCAATAATAATAACGGTGTTGTTAAAGTTATGTATGGTATTTGGATTAGATGTTTGGCTAGTAAGTAACAACATTGGTACAATAGTATTAGACATATTAATGTATACAATAATGTTTAATGTAAGTTTTGCGGTATTTAATTTGATACCATTTCCACCGTTAGATGGTTCAAAGATATTATATTATTTCTTACCATATAACGCTAAAGGAATAATGGCAAAGATGGAAGAATATTCAATTGTTTTTCTTATGATATTATTCTTCACAGATTTAATAGACTATATAATGGTACCAGCAAGTATGGCAATATACTGGGTGCTAGGATTAATACTAAGTATTTAGAAGGGATACAAAATGTATATATTAGGAATAGAAAGTAGCTGTGATGAAACATCAATAGCTATATTAGAATTTGAAAAAGAAAATAACAATTTTAAGGTGTTAGCTAACACGGTATCTTCACAAATAGATATACATAAAGCATTTGGTGGAGTAGTGCCAGAGATAGCATCTAGACAACATGTTAAAAACATAGGTTGGGTGTTAGATGAAGCGCTTAGCACAGCTAACATTAAATTAGAAGATATATCTGCGGTAGCAGTTACAGTTGGACCAGGACTTGTAGGAGCACTTCTTGTAGGTGTATCTTTTGCAAAAGCTATAGCATATGCATTAGATATTCCGCTTGTACCGGTTCATCATATAGCTGGACATATAGCCGCAAACTATTTAACACATCCAGAACTTAAACCTCCATTTTTGGCTCTAGTAGTCTCTGGAGGGCATTCTCATGTTATAGAGGTTAGTGATTATACTAAATTTAAGATACTAGCTAAAACACGTGATGATGCAGTAGGAGAAGCTTTCGATAAAGTTGCAAGAGTATTAGGACTAGGATATCCTGGTGGACCAGAAGTAAGCAAAATGGCGAAAGTTGGACAAGATACATACAAATTACCTAAAACTAAGTTTGAAGAAAATTATGATTTTAGTTTTAGTGGTGTAAAAACTGCAGTGTTAAATATTGCTAATAAGGAAAAAGATAATCTTAGAAAAGCAGATATGTGTCGTAGCTTTGAACAAAATGTAGCAGAAGTATTAGTAGATCATACTATAGCTATAGCAAAAGAAAAAGGAATAAAGCAAATAGCATTAGCAGGTGGAGTATCTGCAAATACAAGACTTAGAGAAGAACTACAAACTAAAGGGAAAGAAAATAACATAGATATATATTTACCAGAAATGAAATACTGTACAGATAATGCTGCTATGATAACTGCAGCAGGTATATTTAAGTTTAGAGAAGGAAATTATACAAATGATCTAAGCTTAAATGCAAAAGCAAGTATGAATATAGAGAACGAATAATATATAAATAAATTAAGAAGAAAAAGGAGGGGATTTAAATGGCTATATATGCACTATCAGATTTACATTTATCTAAAGCAATAAAAAATAAATCTATGGAAGTGTTTGGCGAAGAATGGAAAGACTACGAAGCTAAAATAGATGAGAATTGGAAAAAGACTGTAACAGCTGAAGATACGGTTTTAGTGCCAGGAGATATATCTTGGGCATTAACATTAGAAGCCGCATATGAAGATTTTAGCTATTTAAATAGCCTACCTGGAAAGAAAATAATAATAAAAGGAAACCATGATTATTATTTCTCAACACTAACAAAAGTAAATAAGTTTTTAAAGGATAATAATTTTAATACAATAACTGTATTAAACAATGATTCATATCTAGTAGAAGGATACAATATATGTGGTTTTAGAGGTTGGGGAAATACAGATGATGATACAGTAGATGACTTTAAGGTATATAAAAGAGAATTAGTGCGTTTAGAATTATCTTTAAACAGTATCAAAGAAGAAAATAAAGATAAACCAATAATAGTAATGACACATTTTCCGCCGTTTAGATATGAAATAAAAGAATTATTTAAGAAATATAATGTTAAACTATGTATCTACGGACATCTTCACGGAGATGGCCACTATATGATAAAAGAAGGCAACATAGATGGTACAGAATACAAAATGGTTAGTGGAGATTATACAAAGTTTGAATTAATTAAGTTGAATTAAATATAGACAAAAAATAATATATATTATATTATTTTATTTTATTTTATTAAACTAAGGAGGATATTATGAGAAGAAAAAATGGTATATCGTTAATAGTTCTGGTTATTACAATAATAGTAATGATAATACTAGCAGCTAGTGTAGTAATTACACTTAGCAATACTGGAATAATTAGTAGAGCAAATGAAGCGACATCAGTTACAAATTTAAAACAAGTACAACAATTGGCAACTTTAATTTGGGCTGATGGATATTCGGATAATCTAGAAGGAAGTCAATTAAAAGACTATGTATTAGATAACATGCAAGATTATATAGATGACTATACTATTATAGTAACGGATAAAGGTGTTACAGTAACTAATAAACAAGGTGGGTGGACACAAACGGGTTATAAAGTAACAAACGGAGTTGTCGAACTAACAGTAGGAGACTATATAGATTATAAATCAAACGTGTCTGGATATACAGATGCCAACGGTTGGCAAGTTTTAGGAGCAGAAAACGGTGAATTATTAATCTTATCATCAAACTATATATTAGAAAATTTGAAACTTGGATCTACTACGCGTTCGGAGGTTCAAGCAAATTATCCGAATGGTTATCTAACTACTATACAAAATGCTTGCGAACCTTATAAAAATGGGGATAAAGCTACTGGCGCTAGAAGTATTAAAAGAGAAGATATAGATAGAATAATTAATTATACGCCCAATAGCTTTTCATTAATTTCATTATTTTTAGAAATGGGGATGCCAGTTGATGAACTTACAGAAGAAGAAAAAAATAAATTTAGAAATTCTGATTATGGAAACGAAGTAACATTTACATGGAATTCGAATTACCCAGTGTTTAATTATACATTAGACAAGGATACTAATCCAAAGGTAATTAGCTTTGAATCTGATGTGGGACATAGAGTATTTACTTGGTATGATGAATCTGATAAAAAATGGAGAACATCAAAACTTGCTGATTCGGGAACTATAGTCGATGATTTAGACTCGACTAAAGCAGCCAAAGTAACTATGACAGCTTCTACATATATGGGTACAAAATTAGGTGTAGATACAGCTGCATATAGTATGTTAATAAATAATGGTTCGAATTTTAATTATTGGCTAGCAACACCTGCATTGTCTAGTACATCCGCCGGTTGCCTAGTATATGGATATGATGTAGTTGCTGCAGGGGTTGTTGGAGCATTACCTTTAATGGATATAATAGAGACTCCGGGAGTGGTTATTGCTGGAGCTGGCGATGTTATAGAAAATATAAATAACGTTAGAGCGGTAGTTTCTCTAGAATCTACATTAGAATTAGAACCCAACGGAACAAATTCGTGGAAAATTAAATAAAAATAAAAATATTTTGCAAAAACTATTTACAAATAAATTTGTTTGTGATATAGTCCTATGCATACGTTACAAAAATACATTACATTAGAGTAAAAAGAAGAAAGGAATAAATAAAAAATCTTTAATCTTTAAGTTACCTAGGGTAATGTATTTTTTCGCGCGTAGAAAGGTAGGTGTTTTTATGTATATTAACGTACAGAATCTTACCAAACACTTTAAGATTAAGGTAAGAGACAAAGGGTTAGTAAATGCAATTAAAGCATTTGTTAAACCAAAATACCGAACGATTAAAGCAGTAGACAATATATCATTCGGTATTGAAAAAGGAGAAATCCTTGGATTTATAGGGCCGAATGGAGCCGGTAAATCGACGACAATTAAAATGCTATGCGGAATAATGCAGCCAGATAGTGGCACATGCGTAGTAGGAAACATTAATCCATTTAAGAACAGGAAAGAATATGTTGCAAACATTGGCGTTGTATTCGGACAGAAATCTCAATTATGGTGGGATATACCGGTTATCGAATCATTTGAACTACTAAAAGCAATATACAAGATACCTGAAGAGAATTACCAAAAGACAAAGCAACAATTAGTCACAAAATTAAATCTGCAAGATTTATTAGATGTACCAGTTAGACAACTAAGTTTAGGCCAAAGGATGAGATGCGAACTAGCCGCAGCACTGTTACATGATCCAGATATTTTATTCTTGGATGAGCCAACAATTGGGCTCGATGCAGTTTCAAAAGTACAATTAAGAGAATTTATTAAAGAACTTAACAAAGAGAAAAAGACTACAATAATTCTTACAACACATGATATGACAGATATCGAAGAATTAGCATCAAGAGTAGTCGTAATAGGTAAAGGAAAACTATTGTATGATGGAAGCTTAGAAAAAATCAAACACAAATTTCAATCAACTAAAAAATTAGAAATAATATATAAAAAATTACAAGCCGCTCCAAAAATAGAATCAAAGATTCTAGAAAAAGATGATAAAAAAGTATTAATAGAAGTAAATACTAAAAAAGAAAGCATATCTAGTATTATTGAAAAATATAGTAGAGTATGTAGTATTGAAGATGTAAACATACACGAAAATAATATAGATAATATTATTCTAGAAATGTATAAGGAGTATGAACTATGAAGGGATATTTAAGTTATTTTAAGACTACTCTTGTTTCAGGACTTCAATACAAGACAGCAGCAATAGCTGGAATATGTACTCAGTTTTTCTGGGGCTTTCTACAAATCTTTATATACCAAGCATTTTATGCAGGAACTGGACAAAATGTTCCGATGGACTTTGAAAAATTAGTAACATATATATGGCTACAACAAGCATTACTAACACTTGTATTTGTAAGAATAAGAGATGAGAGTATAGCTAAAAGCATTAAAAACGGCACCGTTGCTTATGAACTTGTAAGACCATATAACTTATATATATGGTGGTTTATTAAATGTATTGCTGGAAGGCTAGCAGCAGTAACATTACGTTCAGGCGTATTAATTGCTGTAACACTATTTTTACCAGCACCATACAATTTATCTTTACCAATATCATTTGGCGCATTCTTATTGTTCCTATTAAATCTATTCTTAGGAGCATTAATCGTAACCGCTATAATGGTAATAATACACTCCATAGCATTCTTTACCTATGAGGATAAAGGAATTGCAACTGTAATATACAACTTTGCAGAATTATTAAGTGGGACAAGCTTACCACTACCACTATTACCAACGATTGTACAGAATATATGTATAATCTTCCCGTTCTGGCTAATAGGAGATTTCCCGTTTAGAATATACTCTGGAGATATACCAGTGGCAGACGGACTAAAATATTTGGGATTACAAATATTCTGGGTAGTAGCTTTAATATTTGCCGGAATGAAAATATTAAAATATGCGATGAAGAAAGTATATATACAAGGAGGTTAAAATGTTTAAGTATATTTCAATGCATCTAAAGTCGCAGCTAGAATATAAAAGCTCATTTATATTCTTAATAATAGCTCAAATAGCTGCGTTCTTTGGTTACTGTGTTGTTTTCTACTCGCTATTTGCAAAGTTTGGACTTGTTAAATCTTTTAATATATACCAAGTAATATTATGCTTTGCAGTAGTACAATTTGGAGAAAACTTAGCAGAAGGCTTACTAAGAGGCTTTGATAAATTCTCTGAAATAATTAAACACGGACATTTAGATCAACTTCTAGTAAGACCACAAAACATATACCTACAAATAATAGGGTATAAGATAGAGCTATCTAAATTAATAAAATGTGTAATATCTTTAATAATACTAGGATATGCACTAATAAATCTTAAATTAAAACTAATATATTATCCTGTAATACTTATGATGATGCTAGGAAGCTCGATAGTATTCGCAGCATTTCTAATACTAAGCGCTGCGATGTGCTTTGTAACAATAGAAGGACTGGAAGTAATAAACATATTCATATATGGAACAAGAGACTTTGCTCAATATCCAATAGGAATATATAACAAGATAGTAAAAACGTTCTTTACATATATTGTTCCAATAGGACTTACATCGTATTATCCAATGCTATATATAACTGGCTCATCAGATAGATGGTGGTACATATTACTACCAATACTAAGCCTAATAACGCTAATTCCAGCCTGCTTAACATTCAACGCAGGAATGAAGAAATACAAAAGTACAGGATCATAATAAATTGATTATAAAATGGTATTGTTATATTTAGGTATAGCAATACCATACTTTATTTTGTAAATATAGTTTAATCTAATTAATTTCTTGCAATATCTTCTTAATGTGATATAATACATCTATCGAGGGATAATATATGGAAGGTAAAATGAACGTTAGAACAAGAAAAGCAATAGAAAGAGAAACAAAGAAAGCTAAAAAAGAAGCTATAAAGAAAGAGACTAAAAGATTCTTAAAAGCAGCAATTAAAATAATAGTTATTTTATTAATTGTATTTATTCTTTTTGTAGTTATGGAACTTGTTAGATTTAATAAAAAATTAGGCGTATTACCAGGTAAAATAACAGGAGAAGAATATAAGGAAGATGCAGTTATATATTCTGGAATAGGCTATACTATTTCATACAAGTATGATAAAAAATTTGAAGAATACCAATATTCAGAAAATGCAATAACAGAAGCTAATATAGTAAGTGGTGAATTTAAGCTATTTAATAAGTGGCTTTTAGGAGCTTGGATTAAATAAAATAGTAATTAAAAAATATTTACATAAATATCATAAAAAAGTTGTAATTTAAATAAACTTATGTTAGAATATATTAGGTAAAAGCGAATCTTATTAATAAGGAGGGACAAATAATGAAAAGCGAAATACAACCAAAATATGAAAAAACAACAATTACTTGCGCTTGCGGTAACGTAATTGAAGTAGGTTCAACTAAGAAAGATATGAAGACTGATACTTGTAGCGCATGTCATCCATTCTTTACTGGATTAAAACAAGCAGTTTCTTCTAAAGGTAGAGCCGCAAAATTCATGGAAAAATACGGAACAAATAAGTAATATAACGGTGCTGCATAATGTAGCACTTTTATTTTACTCAAAATAAGGAGGATATATGAAAAACAATAACGTAGCATTTATATACGATTTTGATGGAACTTTAGCACATGGAAATATACAAGAGTATAACTTTATACCAGCCCTTAATATGACATCTAAAGAGTTCTGGGAAGAAGCTGAAAGAATTAAAATAGCAAACAATATGGAAGGCGTTCTAGCATATATGTATTTAATGCTTAAGAAAGCAGAAGAAAAGAATATATCTGTTAAGAAAAGCGCTTTTGTAGAGTACGGAAAAAGTGTTACTTTCTATCCAGGTGTAGAAGATTGGTTTGATAGAATAAATAATTATGGCGCAGCTTTAGGACTTAATATACATCATTATATAGTATCTTCTGGAATAAAGGAAATGATAGAAGGAACAAGTATAAAAGATAAATTTGAAAGAATATATGCTTGTAGCTTCCTATACAATGTAGACGATATAGCTAAATGGCCTGCAGTATGTGTTAACTATACAAATAAGACACAATTCCTCTTTAGAATAAACAAAGGGATATTTGAAGTGTATGATGAAGCTATAAACGATAAAATGGAAGAAGATAAAAAAGCAATTCCATTTAATAATATGGTGTACTTTGGTGATGGACTTACAGATGTACCTTGTATGAAGCTTGTAAAAGATAATGGCGGTGTAGCTGTAGCAGTACACAAAGATAAAGAAATACTTTCTACTAAACTTTTAGCAGATGGTCGTGTTAATATAACAGCACCTGCAGACTATGAAGAAGGAAGTAAATTAGATATAGAAATAAAGAAAGTTTTAGATAATATAAAGGAAAGAAATAATGAGTAATATATTAAATGAACTAACTGACAAATATATAAATAAATACAATATAGATTCCCTAGATATAACAAGTAATCCTAGGGAACTTGTTGTTTTATTACTTGCTGAAATAAAATCGGCTAAAATGTCGGATATAAAGCTTGGAATGGCAAAAATAACAGATGAAGATGTGCTTGTGTTAGATCAAATGATAGAAAAGATAGCTGTGGATAAAATACCACCACAGTATTTAACACATAAAGCATATATATATAACGAAGAATACTATGTAGAACAAGGCGTTCTAATTCCAAGACAAGACACAGAAACTTTAATAGAGGAAAGTATTAACTGTATCAAAGAAAACGGTTATTTAAGTCTTTTAGACGTTTGTACGGGCACAGGATGTGTTGGTATAAGTATAACTAAGAATTCAAAAATAGAAAAAGCAACATTAATAGATATATCAGATATTGCAATTAAAGTAGCTAACAAAAATATAGAGCTAAATAACGTTAAAGATAAAGTAGAAGTAATTAAATCAGATATGTTTGAAAGTATGTACAAAAGTACAAATAAGTATGATATAATAACTTCAAATCCGCCATACCTTACAGACGATGAAATGAACGATATTTCAGACTTTGTAAAAAACGAACCAGAACTTGCGTTAAGAGGTGGAACAGATGGCCTTAAGCCATATAGAATAATATTTAATGAAGCTAAAAACTTCTTAAATGATGGTGGAAGTATACTTGTAGAAATAGGACATCTTCAAGGAGTAGATGTTGTAAACATCATTAAGGCGCATAAAGAGTATACGGACATAGAAGTAATTAAAGATATAAATTCAAAAGATAGGGTGGTAAAATGTCGTTTTCAGAAGAAATAAAAAACGAAATACTAGAAACTAAGAATAAAAAATGTTGTGTTATACCTTTAAGATATGGTGAACTAATTACTGAATCTAAAGATATAACTGTAACAGAATTAAAGAAATTAATAACAAAAGCCTGCTGCAAAAAAGCATTCTTAAAAGGGGTGTTTTTAGGTAGTGGGTGTTTAGTGAACCCAGAATCAGAATATCATCATTTTGAGGTATCTCTAAAAGGGAAAGCTCATGCAAATTATGTAGTAAGAATAATGGAAGAATATGAACTTTTACCTAAGATTACAAAAAGAAATCAAGACTATGTAGTATATATAAAAGATGCAGAACAAATAGCTACTATGCTTAGAATATTTGAAGCAAATAAAGCTGTATTTAAGTTTGAGGATGTTCGTATAAACAAAAGTATAAAAAACGATATAAACCGTACAGTAAATTGCGAAACAGCAAATTTAAATAAGATTGCAAAAGCTTCATATAAGCATATAGAAGCAATAAACAAGTTAAAAGCAGATGGAAGATTCGATACCCTAAACGCTAAACTAAGAGAAATAGCAGAGTTAAGAGAAGATGATCCAGCGGCTTCATTAGAAGAACTTGCGGCTAAATGTTCTTATGAAATAAGTAAATCTGGAGTATACCATAGATTAAATAAAATAGTAACTATAGCGGAGGAAGAATGAAAGATTTAGGAATATATATACATATACCATTTTGCAAATCTAAATGTTTCTATTGCGACTTTTATTCTAAACCAGAATGTACAAGTAGTAATATAGAAGAATATATAGATACAATATGTATGGAGCTTTTAGCTAACTCAGAACTATTACAAGAAAGAAATATAACTACTGTATATTTTGGTGGTGGAACACCCTCTTTAATAGATGCAAAATATATAACTAAAATACTAGACCTTATTAGGTTATTTAATAATAGTATAGAAGAAATAACAATAGAAGCAAATCCAGAAAGCCTAACAAAAGAAAAGCTTACAGAATATCTAGAAGCTGGAGTAAATAGATTAAGCTTAGGACTTCAATCTGCAAATAACAGCACATTAAAGAAAATAGGAAGAATTGCAACTAAAGAAATGTTTGAAAAAGCATATATGGATGCAGTAGAAGCTGGCTTTAGCAATATATCTACAGATGTAATAATTGGTCTTCCAGATGAGACATTAGAAGACTTTAAGAATACAGTAGAATACATTCTTAATCTAGATAAAATAAAACATATATCTGCATATAGCTTAGAAGTACATGAAGGAACAAAACTAGACTTTTTGTTAAACAGTGGTTTCTTAACATTACCAGATGAAAATACTGAAAGAGAAATGAAGTATATGTTAGATAATATGTTAAAAGAACATAAGTTTGCTAGATACGAAATATCTAACTATGCTAAACCTAAATATGAATCTAAACATAATACAGCATACTGGGAGCAACAAGAATATCTAGGATTAGGAGCTGCAGCAGCTAGCTTTGTAAACAGCACTAGATATACAAATATACCAGATATGGATAAGTATATAGAATACATGAAACAAGGTATTAGTGTAAAACAAGACATTGAAGAAATGGATCTATTAGATACTATGAAGGAATATATAATATTAAAACTTAGACTAACAGAAGGACTAAACTTTAATGAGTTCAAACTAAAGTTTAAGAAAGATGTATTAGACCTATATAAAGTACAAATAGATAAATTAGTAGAAGAAGGATTATTAGAAAAAGATGATGTAGGAATACGTCTTACATATAAAGGAGAAGATCTAGCCAATATAGTATGGCAAGAGTTTATATAGAGAAATATTGAGGTGGTGCTTATGATATCACAAGAGTATTTTATAAAGAGATTTCTTCTAATAGAAGAAAATCAAGCTATGAGAAATCTAAAATTAATGTCTACAATACAAGAAAGAAAATTAAAGTAAAAATACAAATTATTTATTAAATGTATTGACTCTCCCCTTAGAGTAGATTATATAAATAATTTATGGAGGCACAATATGTATAAAATTGGAGAGTTTTCAAGCATGTCTAAAACAACAATAAAGACATTAAGATATTATGAAAAAGAAGGATTAATAATACCAAAATATATAGATC
>JAZTYX010000009.1:0-34918 GCA_045637095.1 Clostridia bacterium
CAAGGCGGAATAGTTAAAGTTGAGTCTCCTATCCACGTATCAAAAGTAAATTACTACTGCGATAAATGTGGTAAAGGTGTTAAACTTGGACTACAAGTTAAAGACGGTAAAAAAATAAGAGTATGCAGAAAATGTAATACTGAAATTAAATAAGGAGGACTAAGTGATGGATCTTAAAGAAAGATACATAAAAGAAGTAGTACCTGCATTAATGACAAAATTTAACTACAAATCAGTAATGCAAGTACCAAAACTTGAAAAAATAGTTATAAATATGGGTGTTTCTGATGTTAAAGATAACTCTAAAGCATTAGATATCGCTGCAAAAGATCTTGAAGCTATATCAGGTCAAAAGCCTCTTATAACAAAAGCTAAAAAATCAATAGCTGCGTTTAAATTAAGAGAAGGTATGAATATCGGATGCAAAGTTACTTTAAGAAGAGAAAAAATGTATGATTTCGCTACTAGATTATTTGACGTAGCACTTCCTAGAGTAAGAGACTTCAAAGGTCTTTCAACAAAATCTTTTGATGGAAGAGGAAATTATGCTTTTGGTATTAAAGAGCAAATGATATTCCCAGAAATCGAATTTGATAAGGTAGATAAAGCTCGTGGTATGGATGTTATATTCGTAACAACAGCTAAGTCAGATGAAGAAGCTAAAGCTCTTCTAGAACTACTTGGCCTACCTTTTGCAAAGAATTAAGGAGGAAAGTTTAATGGCTAAAAAATCAATGATAGCTAAACAACAAAGAACACCTAAGTTTAGCACAAGATATTATAACAGATGTAAATTGTGCGGAAGACCACATGCCTATATAAGAAAGTATGGTATATGCCGTATATGCTTTAGAGAATTAGCATATAAAGGTGAAATACCAGGCGTTAAAAAGGCTAGCTGGTAGTAAGGAGGAACGTAAGAATGAATTTAACAGATCCTATAGCAGATATGTTAACTAGAATAAGAAATGCAGCAAAGCAAAAACATGCAACTGTTGACGTTCCTTATTCAAAAGTTAAAGCTGAAATATCAAACATACTATTAAACGAAGGCTTTATTGCTGATAGAGAAGTAGTAGAAAATGGAACACATAAAAATATAAGAATAACTCTTAAGTATAAAGAAAACAAATGCGTAATCCAAGGTCTAAAGAGAATCTCTAAACCAGGTCTAAGAATTTACGCTGAAAAAGAAGAATTACCAAGAGTATTAAATGGATTAGGAATAGCAATTATTTCTACATCAAAAGGTATTGTTACAGATAAAGTAGCAAGAAAAGAAAACGTTGGTGGCGAAGTAGTCGCTTACATATGGTAAGGGAGGAGAAAATATGTCTAGAATAGGAAATAAAGCTATAACAGTTCCAGCTGGAGTAGAAGTTACTGTAAATGGAAATCACGTTGTAGTAAAAGGACCAAAAGGAACATTAGAAATGGACGCTGTAAAAGAAATGACAGTTAAAGTTGAAGATGGCGCTGTAGTAGTTCTTAGAGACAACGATGAACACAAAGCATTACATGGACTAACAAGATCCCTTATTGCAAATATGGTTACAGGTGTAACAGTAGGTTTCGAAAAGAAACTTGAAATAAACGGTGTTGGTTACAGAGCAGCTAAACAAGGAAATAAACTTGCTTTAACTCTAGGTTACTCTCATCCAGTAGAAGTATTAGATACTGATACAGTTAAAACTGAAGTACCAGATCCTAACACAATATTAGTAAAAGGAATCAACAAACAAGAAGTTGGAGAATTCGCAGCTAAAATAAGAGAATACAGATTACCAGAACCATACAAGGGCAAAGGAATCAAATACGCTGATGAACGTATAATCAGAAAAGAAGGAAAAGCCGGCGGCAAGAAGTAAGGAGGATAAAAAATGAGAAGTAGAGATAGCAAACAAGCTAAAAGAGTTGCAAGACAAAGCAGAGTAAGAGCTACTGTAAAAGGTACAAGCGCAAGACCAAGACTTTGTGTTAACAAAAGCTTAACAAACATTTATGCACAATTAATTGATGATGAAACTAGAACTACACTTGTTTCAGCCTCAACTCTTGACAAAGAGGTTAAGACTAAAGCTTCTAACGTAGAAGCAGCAAAAGAAGTAGGAACTTTAATTGCTAAACGTGCATTAGAAAAGAAAATAGATACAGTAGTATTCGATAGAAATGGTTACTTATACCATGGAAAAGTTAAAGAATTAGCAGAAGCTGCAAGAGCAGCAGGACTTAAGTTTTAAGGTTAGGAGGAAAAATAACAATGACTGATACTAAACAAGTTAAAGAAAACAGACAACGTAGAGAAAAAAGAGAAGACAGAACACCTGAATTCAAAGAAAAAGTTGTTTACGTTGGACGTGTTGCTAAAGTTGTAAAAGGCGGAAGAACATTTAGATTTAGCGTACTTGTAGTAGTTGGAGATGAAAAAGGAAGAATTGGTGTTGGATCAGGAAAAGCATCAGAAGTTCCAGAAGCAATCAAAAAAGCTACAGATGCAGCTAAGAAAAACTTAATAAAAGTTCCAGTTGTAAATGGAACAGTACCTCACGAATATACTAAAAAACTTGGTTCTTCAATCGTAATAATCAAGCCAGCTCCAGAAGGTACAGGTGTTATCGCTGGTGGTGCTGTAAGACCAGTTCTTGAACTTGCAGGAATTAAAAACGTTACAGCTAAAACACTAGGATCTCGTAATGGAAGAAACGTAGTACTTGCTACAGTTGCTGCATTACAAGAAATGAGAACAGTTGAACAAGTGGCTGCAGCTCGTGATATTACAGTAGAAAAATTATTAAAATAATAGTATAAGAGAGGAGGATGACCTAAATGGAAATACATAATTTAGGACCAGCTGTTGAAAAGAAATCTAGAAATAGAGTAGGTCGTGGAATTGGAAGCGGTAACGGAAAAACTGCTGGAAAAGGACATAAAGGACAAAAAGCTAGAACAGGTGGAAAAATAAGAAGAGGGTTCGAAGGAGGACAAACTCCACTTTATAGAAGAATCCCTAAACGTGGATTTAATAACATATTTAGCACTGAATACGCTACAGTTAATGTTTCTGATCTTGAAAGATTTGAAAATGGTACAGTAGTAAATATGGAACTTTTAGTTAAAGAAGGATTAGTAAGAAAAGAATTAGCAGGACTTAAAGTACTTGGTAATGGAACACTTACTAAGAAAGTAACAGTTGAAGCTAAAAAGTTCACTAATGCAGCTAAAGAGAAAATAGAAGCAGTAGGTGGAAAGATAGAGGTGAAATAGTATGTTTGAAACAATAAAAAATATGTTTGTAGTAAAAGATATTCGTAAGAAGATACTATACACTATATTTATAATACTTTTATTCCGTATTGGTACATTTATAACAGTACCTGGAATAAACAAACTAGCATTTATAGAAGCTTTCGAAGCTCAATCAAATGGAATACTTGGAACAATAAACATTATTTCAGGTGGAGCGTTCAGTAGATTGTCTATATTTGCGATGACTATATCACCATATATCACAGCATCAATCGTACTACAACTTCTTCAAACTGTTATCCCAAGTTTAGAAAAACTTGCTAAAGAAGGGGAAACAGGAAGAAAGAAATTAGGTAAATACACAAAAATGTTAACAATGGCATTTGCAGTTGTTGAAGCTATTGGTCTTTACCTTAACTATAGAACAGCTATGTTACCAGCATTATCTGTTGGAGCAATGAAAGCTGTTGGTATGATAATGTTTGTACTATGCATGACTGCAGGTACTGCATTATTAATGTGGCTAGCAGATAAAATAACAGAGCATGGAATTGGAAATGGCGTGTCAATGATAATCTTTGTTGGTATCGTTTCAGGCGCACCAACTGCAATAACAGCTCTAGCAGGATTTGCAGCTATAAGAAAACTTAATATATTAATAGTAGTAGGCGTTGTAATTGCATTTGTTGCACTTCTAGCAGGTGTAATATTTGTACAACAAGCTGAAAGAAGAATACCAGTAAATTATGCGAAACGTGTAGTTGGTAGAAAAATGTATGGTGGACAAAATACACACATACCATTAAAACTTGCTATGGCTGGTGTAATGCCAATCATCTTTGCAATGTCATTCTTAATGATACCAGGTACAATAATTCAATTAGTAACTAAAGGTGCAGCAACAGGATTTTGGGGAGTAGTTCTTAAAATATGTTCAGCAGCTCCTGGTTGGTACTTAGTAGCATATGCTATTATATACATGTTATTAATAATTGGATTTACATTTGTATACACAATGTTTACTGTTAATCCTGTGGAAATGTCTAACAACCTAAAACAAAACGGTGGATTTATCCCAGGAATAAGAGCTGGTAAGAATACAGCAGAATATATAGAAAAAGTATTAAAAAATATTACTTGGTCTGGAGCTATATTCTTAGCACTTGTTGCAGTACTTCCAGTAGCATGCCAAGGCTTAATGCCAGATTTAGCATTATCTTTTGGTGGTACTACAATACTTATCGTAGTAAGCGTTGCTATAGAAACATTAAAGACTATAGAAACACAAATGGTTTCAAGACATTACGATGGTTTCTTAGACTAATAAGAAATATAAAAAAGTTGTTCAAAGTTAATCTTTGGGCATCTTTTTTTGCTTAAATATAACATTGACCAATTTGTGCTTTTGGTATATTATATCTATATACAAAAGAGAGGGTAATATGATGGATAATATGAATAATAATTTAAACAACAATAATATTAATAATGAGTTAAAACCACAAAGAACAAGCTTTGCTAGTTTGATTATAATTATTTTAGTTGTAGCAGGAATATTAGCTATGCTTAAAGGTGGAACAGAATTGTATAAAAAAGCAGCGGGAATTGTAGATAGTGTTGGTAAAATAGAAAACAACATCTCTAATCTAGGAGACAGCTTTATGGATGAGTATGAAGACAATAACAATCAACAATCGGGCCAAGAAGAGAATAACTCTAGCGATGAAGATAAACCAGCGCAAATTGATCCGTATGCAAAATACCCAAATATTAAATGGTCTGGAAAAGAAGATACTGTAAAGAATATTAAGTTGTATATAGAAAATGGAGCAGTGTATTCTAAAGATACTGAAAATGGAACAACTCATAAATGGACAACTATAGGTACTCCTAAGAGAATAATGCTTGATCCACCAGCTGTTGTAGCAGTAATGGTTACAGAAGAAGGAAAAGTATATGATATTTCTTATGATTCATGTACACAAGTGTTAGAACTTAATAAATATAACATAGTGGACATGGCATATTTAGATAACTATACATACGAGCATTTTTATTTCTTAACATCTGATGGAAACCTTATAGATAGAAACGGTGTACCATATGAAAAGTATGGGTTTGTAGGCAAAATTGAGTATGGAAAGATGTGGAGTATGCCGTTAGACAAATATAATTATGGTTATCATTGGAACAACGAAAAAGATGTATACGAAGTAATAACAAATAGTTCGAAATCTAAACTGTCGTTCTCAAAAGTATATGCGTTTGATGAATATATGCTAATACAAACATCTCACGGCAAACTATTTAAGTATGAATTTGACAATGTGGCAAAAGAGGAATCAAATACATTTGTATCTAGAATAGAAAGAAAAGGTTCTGGAGAAAATACAAGTCTTGTAGTTACATTTATGGATTTATCTACAAAAGAGTATAAGAATGTAGAATATGCTTATGATGTAAGTAAAAAGAAAGAAATATCTATAGAAAGTATGACAAAATATGTTGAACAACCTAAAGTCGAAGTACCAGATCTTTCTGGAGCTATAGATGAATTAGAAAAGATATCTGATCAATTACAACGACTTATTATAGCGGCATATGATGCAAAAACTTTAACAGGAGCAGAAGCTCTAGCGGCTTTTCAACAATACCAAAATTCAGATCTTTCAATAATATTAATTACTAATGAAAAAGGAACTGCATATACAGGTAAATACAAATTAAACGAAAACAACTTAAAAGTAAGTAATTCAAAAGATGCAGCAGTAGCAAAGGAACATAAGACTTATACCGATGGGGTATATTATATGGGTTCAGCATTAGAATTTGATGAAAATACAAAAAGAACATCATTTGCAGATTTGTGGGACAGCTTTGGTGTAAATGCAGGGCAAATATATTATTCTTCAATAATTAAGGATAATTTAGAGAATCCATGCGGCATAGTATTTATGCAAAGATAATAAAGAGGGGGAAAATATATGGTAGTAGCAAGTATAATTTTTGGAATATTGGGATTACTTTCGTTCTGGGTACCAATAATAGGTTTAATATTTGCTGGTATAGCGCTATTATTAGGAATAATAGCTGTACTAAATAAAAACAATACAGCAAAAACAGGATTGAAAGTAACAGCGTTAGTTATAGCAATAATAGCAGTAGGAATGTCTTACTTAATAACTTCAACTATAGTAGGAGTTGCAGCGGTAGCTTTTGATTTGTTAGAAGAAGTAACAACAATGGCTAATAAATTAGAAGATAAACCAGAACTTCAAGAATTAGCGTCAGATTTATATAACGAATATATAGCGATAATAATCGAAAACAAATTTTCAAAAGATAAAATATCTAACGAAGTAGCTGAAAGAAGATATATAGATATTTTAATGAATGAGCATAGGGATTTGTTCAATGAGGGTTATGACATAAAAATGAAGGAAGATTATAAATTCGAAATAATAAGTCCTGATGAAACAATGATATAGAATAAAATTGAAAGGTAAGTCTAACTTACCTTTTATTTTTATCCCACAACTTCCCATAAAAATATAATAATTTATACAAAGTTATATAGTAGTATATAAGTGTAGAAAGCATACGATAAAGGTATATTTCTACATAGTATATACTGATAAATTTTTCCCCTTTAAGCGAACATTTTTGTTCGCTTAAACTCTTTTTTAAAAAGGTATTTACAAATACTCATATATATATTAATATACATATATATGAGAATATATATTAGGGGGAATATATGAGAAAACAAGGCATAAGCTTAATAGTATTAAGTATAACAATACTTGTAATGGCAATACTTGCAGCAACAGCAATAATTGCATTAGAAGATAGTGGAATAATAGGAAGAGCAAAGAACACTGTAACAAAACAAAATTATGCTGAAGAATATACAAGACTACAAGTAATAAAAAACGGAATAATGACAGATAATTTAGGAACAATAACAGTAGAAGAATTTATTACAGAATTAAAGGATAAAGGTATAATAGAAAATGATGGTGTGCTAAATGCAGATGGAAGTACAACAATAACAACAGTATCTGGAAATGAATTTACTATATCTCAAGAGGCCGGTTCAGATATGACATTAGAGTATACAGGGGATGATACAAACAAACCAGCACCTGCACCAGTTATAACATTAAATAAAACAACATTATCTGAAGAAGTAGCTACAGGAGGTACTAAAACAGTATCGCTTACAGCAACAACATCAAATCTTACAGGAAATATAACATGGACAAGTAGTAATACAAGTGTAGCTACAGTTAGTGGAACTAACACAGGAGCAACATTAACACTAAAAACATCAGGTACAGCAACAATAACGGCTACATCAGGAACCACTACAGCTACATGCACAGTAACAGTAACAAATAAACTGTTAACAACAACATTAAGCGCGAATACATTAACAATATCTAATATACCAAGTGGAGTTACACAATTTGCAATATATGCAAGTGGAACATTAAAGAAAACAGTAACGACAACAACTGTAGATTTATCTACATTAGGATTAACAAATGGAACATATACAATAACAGTAAAACCAGCAGGAACAGGATATACAAGTGCAACAGCAAGTGCTGGTAAATCTTACACAGTAATTAAGTTTACTATAGCAGGAACAACGAGTTATACAAGAAGTGGATCAACATGGACAGAATGGGTAAACAGCTCATACAATAACAGAAGTGCATATATATCTTCTTCTAAGGTATATGTAGGAAGTAAATATGTAACAACAACATCAAGCGGAAGTACAGCAGTATCTTCTACCGCAACAATTACTTCAGGAACTGCATATGGTACATATGGTTCAACAGTTCCAGAAGCTAGCCCATATTAATAGTAATTAATAGTTAAATAAAACTAAGTTTTAGCTTAGTTTTATTTATTTTTTAACTAAAATCCTTTTAATATTTACTTTAGCTCTAAACTGATGTATAATATATAAAACTTTTAGGAGGTATTTATATGATAATAGTAATACTAGGAGCTCAAGGTAGCGGAAAAGGAACAGTAGGCGTAAAAGTTGCTGAAGAATTAGGTCTTGTTCACATTTCTACAGGTGATATCTTTAGAGAGAACATCAAGAATGAAACTGAACTTGGAAAAGAAGCTAACACTTACATCTTAGCTGGAAATCTTGTTCCGGACGAACTAACAAACAGAATTCTTATGGATAGATTATCTAAGCAAGATGTACTTGAAAAAGGTGCAATGATAGATGGTTATCCAAGAACAGAAAAACAATGTCATGATCTTGACGAAATGCTTGCAAGCATTGACAGAAAAGTAGATTTAGCAATAAATCTTGATGTAGATTATGACGAACTTATTTCTAGAATAACAACTAGAAGAGTGTGCAAATCTTGTAAAGAGGGATACAACACAGAATACAATCCACCTAAAGTAGAAGGTGTTTGCGATAAATGCGGTGGCCCTGTTGTACAAAGAGATGACGACAAAGAAGATGCTGTAAGACAAAGATTAGACATATACTATGCTAACGCAGAGGTTGTTCTTAATCACTATGCTAAAGACGGTAAATTAAGAGTTGAAAAAGCAGGTGATAAAATAGGAAGAAGCTCTAAAGTTGTAACAGCAGACTTAATTAGGGATTTGAAGTAGGAGAATGTTAAACAATGGTGTATATAAAATCTAAAAAAGAAATTGAACAAATGAGAGTACCAGCGGAGATTATGAAAGAAGTTTTAAGTGAAATCAAAAAGAATGTCCGCGAAGGTGTAACAACTTCATATTTAGATTACGTAGCAGAAAGTGTAATGATTAAACATGGAGCAGTTCCATCGTTTAGAGGAGTAGAATGTCCTTATCCAGGTGGTAAGACATACACCCATGCAACATGTATTAGTGTAAATGAAGATATAATCCATGGAATACCAGACTCAAGACCGCTTAAAAAAGGCGATGTAGTTAGCGTAGACGTTGGAGTATATAAAGGACGGATTCCATGCTGATGCAGGAAGAACGTTTATAGTTGGTGAAGGTTCACCACTTGCAAAAAAACTAATACAAGTTACAGAACAAGCCTTTTTTGCAGGAGTAGATCAAGCTATACCTGGTAATAGAATAGGAGATATATCTAATGCAATTCAAACAGTAGTTGAGTCAGCAGGATTTAATCTTCTAAGAGAATATCAAGGTCATGGTATTGGTAGAGAAATGCATGAAGATCCTGGAGTGCCTAATATAGGTAAAAAGGGTAGAGGCGAAAGACTACAAGTTGGAATGGCACTTGCTATAGAACCAATGGTTGTAGCAGGTTCACCAGAGGTTGTTGTAGGAAAAGACAAATGGGTTGTAACTACAAGAGATAAAAAACTTTCAGCATATTACGAAAACACTATTGTAATAACAGAAGAAGGACCAGAAATCTTAACATTGTAAAAGAAGAAAGTGAGATAGTAAAAACTATCTTGCTTTTTTTTATTAATAAATGCTATAATGACCTTAGGAGGCTAATATGATAAACAAAACTTTTGAAGAGTTAGGTGAATATAGATCACCTGATGGTTATATAGATTTTGACAGAGTAGTTGCAGAAAATGATGTAGAAACTAAACGTGAAGTCAGAGGTAATGTAAATAGAGAAAAAGACTGGATTGAAATAGAAGGCGGAAGTGTACTTGTAAAAACAGATGCGGACGGTCAACCAAACTCAGAATATTCTGAACTTATTTCTTGTTCGCTAGCTAAACAAGCTGGATTAGAAACAGCAGAATATGACATGGTTAGATATAAAGGTGAAACTGGTCTTATTACCCAAAACATGTGTAATCCAGGTGAAGAAATGATCTCTGTTTATGAGCTTATAGGAAATGGTCCAGACAGTGAAACTTGTCCAGATACCATAGATATTTACCACGTATTTGATGGCTTAGATGAAAAACTTCAAGCAGAAGGATTTGATGATAATGCAATTGATCAATGTATGTTAAGTCTTAGAAAACAACTATTATTTGATTTATCTATTATGGAAGCGGATAGACATCTTGAAAATATATCTTTAATATTTGGCAAAGATGAAAACGGAAAAAGAACAGTAAGGTTAGCACCTATGTATGACACAGAAGCAGCACTAGTTCTTGGGAACGAACCAGATAAGATGAATATAATAGCGGGTAGTTGGGCAAAAACAGCAGCGCTTACTGCTATGCAAGAACCTAGGATTTCAATAATTCCAGAACCAGAGGAAGAAACGCCAAGCATACCAAGTGATATGTCGCCGGAGCTAGCCAACTTTTTTGCTATATTACGTGGTGGAGTAAAGAAAAATGCTAAAGAGGAATTTGGTTCGCTAAGTGAAGAAATGTGGAAGAAAACACTAGACTTTTTATGCGAAGATGAAAGAGTAGCAGAATATTTTGAAACAACAATAAGCAAGTTGGATATATCTAAGGCTATAGCTGAAGTAGAAGCAAAGATAGGAACAAAATTACCTGAACATGTAAGAGCAATGGCGGTAGCTTGTTTTGAAGATAGAAAAATGGCAATGGAACATAGAATAGAAAATAGTAGAGATGAATTTATGCAAGGTAAAAAAAGAAGTGATGATGATATTATAATATAACAGTTGACATAAAACAAAAAGTGTGTTATACTATTATAGCGTGTAAAATAATAATCTAATCACTATATGTGAAAGGAGATACTAGCAATGATCAAATATGACGTGTGGTTTAAGAACTTTAGAGTCGGCGAATTGTTCATCAATGAAGCAGGACAACACAAGTATGTTGTTGACATGGGTGCCGTAGAAATGGCAGAGAAAGATGATACTCTTTTTGCTGATGCAAAGACCAATCGTGATTGGTGTAACCCTATCCCGTTCTTCGAAAGCAGAATTGCAAATTGCAAGAAGTTTGGCGAAGAGAATGAAATTCGTTATCCTAACAGTGAATATTACTTCATCAAGGATAACCACTACAATTAAATACCTATTACAAGGGCTGTGTGAAAACACAGCTCTTTTTCTATAGATTATTTAATGGATTAATATAATAGAAAGATAAAATTTAATATAATTGTAAGAATAGATAGGGATAAGTTTTATGCCTATATATTTTTTAGCTAAAAAAGATACCAAAATTCACATAAAAATGTATTAAAATCGTTGACTTTTTACCCAAAAAGAGTTATAATTTAACCGTTAAGTTATGGGCGATTTATGCTCTTTTTCAAAACTTAGCATCTATCTATGTGTATAGGAGGAATTTATGGCAAAAGATGACGTTATAGAAGTTGAAGGAACAGTAGTAGAATCAATGCCTAATGCAATGTTTAAAGTTGAATTAGAAAACGGACATGTAGTAACAGCTCACATATCTGGAAAACTTAGAATGCATTATATAAAGATTTTACCTGGCGATAAAGTAAAACTTGAGTTATCTACATATGATCTTTCAAAAGGAAGAATCACATGGAGAGATAAATAATTTATATTGGTATAATCAAATATTAGAGCGGCTGTATGAGAAGAGTGTACCTCTCATATATTTAATATTTGTTATATATATAAAACAGATACAGGTTTAAGGAGGAAACACAAAATGAAAGTAAGACCATCTGTAAAGAAAATTTGCGAAAAGTGCAAAATAATTAGAAGAAATGGTGTGGTTAGAGTTATATGCGAAAACCCTAAACACAAACAAAGACAAGGTTAGGAGGAGCTAAAATGGCACGTATAGCAGGAGTAGATTTACCTAAAAATAAAGTAGTAGAAATTGGTTTAACAGCAATCTACGGTATAGGTAGAACATCAGCTAAGAAAATAATAGCTGAAGCAGGAATTGATTCTTCTAAAAGAATCAAAGACTTAACAGAAGATGAAGAAGCTAAAGTAAGAGAAATAATCGAAAGAGATTACGTTGTTGAAGGCGATCTTAAGAGAGATGTTTCTTTAAATATCAAGAGACTTATGGAAATTGGATGCTTTAGAGGAATCAGACATAAAAGAAAACTTCCAGTAAGAGGACAAAGAACAAAAACAAATGCAAGAACTAGAAAAGGCCCTAGAAAAGTAGTGGCTAACAAGAAAGGAGTATAATCATGGCACCAGCAAAGAAAAAAGTAACTAAAAGAAAAGTAAAGAAAAACGTAGCAAGCGGTGTTGCACATATTCATTCATCATTTAACAATACAATCGTTAGCATGACTGATGAACAAGGTAACTTATTATCTTGGTCAAGTGCAGGTTCTCTTGGATTTAAAGGTTCAAGAAAGAATACTCCATTCGCAGCTAGTGAAGCAGCAACAGTTGCAGCAACTGCAGCTAAAGAACACGGTTTAAGAACTGTACAAGTAAATATAAAGGGGCCTGGAGCTGGACGTGAAGCAGCAATTCGTGCACTTCAAACAGCAGGTTTGGAAATCGATACAATTAGAGACGTAACTCCAATACCACACAATGGATGCAGACCACCTAAGAGAAGAAGAGTTTAGTGGGGGTGAAGACTAATGGCAAGATATACAGGAGCAAGTTGTAAAAAGTGCAGACGCGAAGGACAAAAATTGTTCTTAAAAGGCGAAAGATGTAACACAGGTAAATGTGCTATAGAAAGAAGAGCATATGCACCAGGACAACACGGAAAAAACAAAACTAAATTATCTGAATATGGCTTACAACTTCGTGCAAAACAAAAAACTAAAGTTTATTACGGAGTTTCTGAAGCTCAATTCGTTAAATACTACGAAGAAGCATTTAGAAGAGAAGGAGTTACTTCTGATAACCTATTTGGATTATTAGAAACAAGATTAGATAACGTATGCTACAGATTAGGATTAGGTTCTTCAAGAAGAGAAAGCCGCCAATTAGTAGGATATGAAATAGTTACAGTAAATGGTAAAAAAGTAAATATACCATCATACCAATTAAGAGTTGGTGATGTTGTAGCTATAAGAGATGAAAAGAAAGATAACGCTACAGTTAAAGCTATGATCGAAAAAATTCAAGCTAAAAACGTACCAGCTTGGTTAGAAGTAGATAAAGAAAAATTAACTGCTAAAGTTATAAGAATACCAGCTAGAGCAGATGTAGATCTAGAAGTAGCTGAAAACTTAATTATTGAGTTATACTCTAAGAACTAGTAAATAGACACTAAGGTAAAATATAAGCTAACAAATTTATGTGTACGTGTAATCAGAGCGTACAGATAGGAGGAATTATTATGTTAGAAATGAAAAGACCAGAAATTGAATGTGTTGAAGTAGATGTAGACACATATTATGCAAAGTTCGTTGTAGAACCACTAGAAAGAGGATTTGGAATCACTCTAGGAAACTCACTAAGAAGAATATTACTTTCTTCTTTACCAGGATATGCAATTAATACTTTAAAAATAGATAAAGTAGCACATGAGTTTTCAACAATACCAGGAGTATCTGAAGATGTAACAAACATTATTCTTAACTTAAAAGAAGTTTGCTTAAAATCTCATGATACAGATGTTAAATCATTAAAAATCTCTAAAGTAGGTCCTTGTGAAGTTACTGCAGCAGATATAATAACTGATGGAACAATAGAAGTTGTAAACCCAGATTTACACATTGCTTACCTTGATGAAGGTGGAGTACTAGAAGCTGAAATGACAGCTACAAAAGGTAGAGGATATATACCAGGAGATAAAAATAGAGATGAAGCAGGTGGAGCAATAAATACTCTTCCAATCGACTCTATATTTACTCCAGTAAGAAAAGCTAACTTTATTGTTGAAAAAACAAGAGTTGGACAAGAAATAGACTATGACAAGTTAACACTTGAAATATGGACTAACGGAGTTATTGAACCATATGAAGCTTTATCTATGGCAGCTAGAATATTAAACGAACACTTAGAAATGTTCATAGACTTATCAGATATAGCTAAAAATATGTCAATAATGTCACAAAAACAACTATCTGAAAAAGATAGAACACTTGAAACTCCAATTGAAGAATTAGAGTTCTCAGTAAGATCATATAACTGCTTAAAGAGAGCAGGAATTCATACTGTTGCAGATATCGTATCTAGAACAGAACATGATATGATGAAGGTTAGAAACCTTGGTAAGAAATCATTAGATGAAGTTATCGCTAAAGTAGCTTCTCTAGGATTATCTTTCAAGAAACCTGAAGAATAAAATAAGTAGGAGGAATTTAAAATGCCAGGAACAAATAGACTATCAAGAACAAAAGGAGCTAGGGATGCGCTATTAAAAGGGCTAGTTACACAATTAATCCAAAATGGAAAAGTTGAAACTACTCTTGCTAAAGCTAAGGAAGTTAAACCATTAGCAGATAGCATAATTAGTCTTGCAATTAAAGAAGCAGCAAATTTCGAAAACAAAGAGAAAACTGTTTCAAGAGCTAAATTAGATAAGAACGGAAAAAAAGTAAAAATTGAAAAGACTTCTAAGAACGGTAAGAAATACCAAGTAGTAGAAAGAGAAATAGTTAAAGAAACAGTTAAAGTTGATATGCCTTCTAAATTAGCAGCTAGAAGAAAAATGTTTAAGCTTGTAAACAAAATTCACGATGCTAAAGGTAACACAATCGACTTAACAGATAAATTATTTGACGAAATAGCACCTAAATATGAAGCAGGTAAAGGCGGGTACACTAGAATAACTAAACTTGTTGCAAGAAAAGGCGACGCTGCTGAAATGGCTATAATTGAACTTATATAAAAAATTAACACCTAATCACTAAAGATTAGGTGTTTTTATTGACTTTGTTAACATAAAATGTTACAATATTAGTGTATAAGAAAGATCCTGAAACACCTTATTAAGTGGAATGGATGAGTAATAGAATAAATTCTATTTAATGGTTTGACGGATATATATTATTTAAGGTATGTATAGTATATGTAATTTAATACATATAGTATATGTATTTTTAAATAGCGCACTATCTAG
This sequence comes from Clostridia bacterium, assembly GCA_045637095.1. Lineage (GTDB taxonomy): Bacteria > Bacillota > Clostridia > TANB77 > CAG-465 > UMGS1649. Next base: position 15,192 of record JAZTYX010000009.1, read on the forward strand.
AATAAGGTAGTGTTTATCCTGTTTATACGCAGGACCAGCTATTTAAGAGTGCATGTATGCACATACTTCAAAGTATACTTTGACGCTATTACATCTGACGGGTTAGTAGTAAAACATCAGACGCTATTACATCTGACGAGTTGGTAGAAAAACATCAGACACGTTTACAGGTGTGATGTAAGGTAAGATTGCCTAAAGATGCGTTATGGTATCATACTATTTTGTACAGATTTTGTTTGAACAAAAGCTGGCACCGTATTGTGATAGTCAAGCTATCACGATTGGAGACATAGGCGTTTCAGAGGCTCGCCTATACATATTTTTAGTAATAATATACGTACAAACCAACGCAAGCTAATTATTAAACAAACAACATACTTATATATTTAATGCTAACATAAATTAGCTTATATATAAAACCGCCAAGGAACTCCATGACGGTTATTTTTTTATTTAAATTTTATTATACATATTATATTTTATTGTTTTACAACAATAGAGTTTGTATAATCTTCATTCATATTATGAGCTATGTTATTAGCTAATATATCTAAGTATATACTTTCTTTTTCATTATTTTTTAAGGTGCCTATTATTTCATCTGTAACTTTAGGAATATATGTCACCTTGCTATTAGAAATCAAAGAAAGCAGGTTAGATGAAGACTCTTTCACTTTCAATATTCTTGCATAATTTACGTTACATAGATTTATGTATTTTTCTTTAGTTATTCCAAGTAATATGTATGTACAAATTCTTTTAATTCTGCTTAATGTATATCTTTTGCTTTTTACATTAAGAATATATTCGTTATATGATGAAGAGGAAAGAAGTTCATCATATAGCTTGTTTTCTAAGCCTTCAGACACATCTTGAATGTTTTTTAATCCATCTTTACCAAGTTTAAGAATACTAAATTTTAATAATTCCCAAATATTTTTGTTCAATTTATATCCATTTTTTTCTAATGCTAAAAAAGTATTTTCTGGTACAGATGAGGATATTTCTTTTAGTGTATTGTCAAGGGCTTCACGAATAGCTGTAGAGCTTGCATAATTACTTGTTTTAGAGATTTTATTGTCTTTGTGACTAGATTTATCTCTGTGAACTAAAACGGGCTTAATTTGGCTTCTAGAGCTAATTAAAGCTTTAATATATTCTACACCTAAAAGATTGTTTGACTCTTCTAAAACATTTTTTAAATCGAAGTCTACAAAATCCATTGTAGCAAGATATTCTGCATTAGCATATGTAATACCATCTTTTAGATATTGTTTTTTCTTTTCTAAGATTTCTTTTTCATATTTTACTTTAGCGCTAGCTATTTTTATAATGTTTTCTATATCTTGTGTCTCAGTGCCAAAGGCTATATGTGTAACACAGCCAAGACTGTTTAAGATATTTACAGCACCTCTTGCAAAGTTTTCTGCACTTGAAGTTGCATATACAGTAGGAAGCTCTAAGACTAAATCTGCACCACATTCTACAGCTATTTTAGCTCTAGTAAATTTATCTAGAGTAGCAATATTACCTTGTTCAGTAAAACTACCAGACATTAGTACTATTACATAATCTGCGTTTGTTAGTTCGCGAGCTTTTTGTATGTGGTAAATATGTCCGTTATGCATGGGGTTGTATTCTGCTATTATCCCTACAATGTTCATTTATTCATCTCCTTTTGTTGCAAGTTAATTTCATATGATATATAATACCACAAAAGAGTGAGTATTACAATAAAGGAGAGCGTTATGCAAAAAGTAACAATATATACAGATGGAGCATGTAGCGGAAATCCAGGGCCTGGAGGATATGCTGCAATAATTATGTGTGGAGATAGTTCTAAAGAAATATTTGGAGCAGAAAGACAAACAACAAATAACAGAATGGAACTAAGAGCCGCTATTGAAGGGCTTAAAGTTTTAACTAAACCATGTGAAGTTACATTATACTCAGATAGTGCATATTTAGTAAATGCATATCTAAACAAATGGGTTGAAGGCTGGAAGAAGAATGGTTGGAGAAATTCCCAAAAAGAAGCTGTTAAAAATGTGGATTTATGGGAAGAAATTGAACGATTAAGAGATATACATGTGGTTAACTTTGTTAAAGTTAAAGGTCATGCAGACAACAAGTACAATAATAGATGTGATGAGCTTGCAGTAGCAGCCATAAAGAACATAGATGAGCTTGAAAATGTGGAAAGTAAAGCTAACGAAGAATGTGAAAGAACAGATCTTGTATATAAAGTATTTAAAGATTATCCTGAACTTGAAACAGAAAGATTAAAACTTAGATTATTTAACGATACAGATGCAGATTCGTTATATGAAGCATGTAGCGATGAAAAGGTTACTAGATTCCTTTCTTTTGATACATATACATCAATAGCTGATGCGTATAAAAGATTAGACTTCTTAAAAGAAGAATATGTAAAATTAGAAGAACCACCCGTTTGGGCTATAACCTTAAAAGGTGAAGATAAAGCAATAGGAAGCATAAATTATCTTCATGTAAATGAAAAACATAGTGTAGCAGAGATAGGATATTGGTTAGCTAGCAAACATTGGAACAAAGGTATAATGACAGAAGCTGTTAAAGAGGTACTAAAGTTTGGTTTCGAAAACATGGGATTAAACAAGGTTGTTATCCAGTGTGACGCAAGAAATACAGGTTCGTATAGAGTAATGGAAAAATGTGGACTTGTACACGAGGGAACGTTAAGACAAGCAAGATTTAGTAAAGGCGAATTCATAGATTTAAAGACATATTCTATGCTTAAAGAAGAATACTTTAGTAAATAACAGACAATAAACATAAACCACTTAAAACATACATAGTATGTTTTAGGTGGTTTTGTGCTTAAAAAATTAGTTAAAGAATACATATTAAAGAATAAATATGATTTGTTTGTTATATTAATAATGATTTTAATAGGAATTACTGTAGGGATAGGAGTATATGCTTTTTCTGATTCAAATGTTAAAGAGGTATTAATAACCGAAGCAACAGGTGTGTTTAAGATTAGTGCTAGTAAAGAATACTTAGAAACTAATGTTGTAGCAAATGGCATAAAAATAAATATTATATTGATATGTGTTCTGGGGATAGCTAGTGTTACTTTGTTTGGCAGATATATAATTGAAATGATGGCGGTAATTAAAGGAGCAATGCTTAGTATATATGCAGCTATTTTATTTAATGTATTTGGAATTGGATATGGAATACTTGTGGTGTTTTTATTGGTAGTGTTGGTTAATATTATATATTTGCCTGCATATATTTTTTTATCTGTTATGTTTATGGAAATACATTTTAATATATTTAAGAAGAGAAGTGGAATAACAAGCTTAGAAATGCTGGGTTATCTGGGTAAAGGAATACTTTCGTTTGTGGTTATATTTTCTGGTATAATTGCAGAGCAAATGACAAGTTTAGTTGTATTAAAGCTATTTTTGAACATGAAATAAAGTATAAAAAGAATAAAAAACAAAATTGGTTACATAAAAATAAAAAAACACTTGCAAATCCCGAAAAAGTAGTGTAAAATAGTAGCAGTTATTAAAAAATTATGTAATATACAGCATATGGGGGTAAGAAATGGAACTTATAATTCAAGACTTTATTGAGTACTTAGAAAGCAGACAAGTGTCTAAAAACACATTACTATCTTACAAAAGAGATATCAACCAACTATCAGAATATCTAGATGAAGTTGGAAAGAAGATGTTCGAAGCAACAGAAGAAGACCTAGTAGCCTATATTGCTTACATGCAAACATTAGGAAAATCTAATGCAACAATATCTAGAGGTATTGCTTCTATGAAAGCATTCTACAGATATTTATTAAAATTAAAACTAGTTGAAGAAAATATAGCAGACAAGCTATCTTCACCTAAAGTTGAAAAGAAAGAGCTTTCAATACTATCTGTAACTGAAGTAGAGAGCCTACTTGAACAACCTAATCTTTCTGACCTTAAAGGCCAAAGAGATAAGGCTATGTTGGAGACGCTTTACGCAACTGGTATCAGAGTTACAGAATTAATATCTTTGAATTTAAGTGAATTAAACCTTAACGCTGGACATATAAAAGTTAAAAAGAAAAATAAAGAGAGAATTATTCCATTAGGAAATACAACTCTTAGATATTTAAGAGAATACGTAGAAAATGTAAGACCTCTACTTATTAAAACAGAGGACGAGCCATCTTTATTTATAAACGCTAATGGTCAAAAAATGACTAGACAAGGATTCTGGAAAATATTAAAACAATATAAAGAACAAGCAAAAATAGATAAAGAATTAACACCACACACAATCAGACATTCATTTGCAGTACATATGTTGCAAAATGGTGCTGAAATAAAAACAGTACAAGAATTATTAGGACACACAGATGTAGCATCTACTTTAATGTACACACATGTTGCAGATATGAGACTAAGAGATGAGTACTTAAAAGCACATCCAAGAGGATAAACATGAAGCGGATACATAAGTATTCGCTTTTTATATACACAAAACAAGTAATAGAATTTATACAAATACATTGGGAGAAATTATGAGAAATATTAAATTAACAATAGAATATGACGGAACTAACTTTAGTGGTTGGCAAATACAAAAAGATAAAAGAACAATAGAAGAAGAATTAGAAACAGCTTTAGCAAAAATATTAAAAGAGGAAGTTAAAGTAATTGGTTCTGGTAGAACTGATGCTGGAGTTCATGCAATGGGACAAGTTGCAAACTTCAAAACAGACAAGACAATAAAACCAGAAGAGTTACATGCTGCGTTAAATACAATGCTACCTTATGATATAGTAATACTTAATGTGGAAGATGTGGATGAAGACTTCAACGCAAGAATATCTGCAAAGGCAAAACACTATAGATATGTGATTAACAATGCTAAATTTCCATCTGCGCTTAATGCAAATAGAGAATATCATTATAAATATTTCTTAGATACAGAAGCTATGCAACTTGCAGCAAATGATCTTAAAGGCAAACATGATTTTAAGGCGTTTATGGCAGCAGGAAGCACAGTTAAAGATACTGAAAGAGAAATTTACGATATACAGGTTGCAAGACTTGGAAATAGAGTTATAATAGATGTAGTGGGTAATGGCTTTTTATACAATATGGTTAGAATAATTGCAGGAACTTTAATAGATGTTGGTTCTGGTAAATTAGACATATGTGTGATAAAGAACATGATTGAAACAGGGGATAGAAATTTAGGTGGAAGAACAGTTGCACCTGAAGGGTTATTCTTAGTAAATGTAGCGTATAACTAACATTTACAACTTTAAGTATTAAAGAGGGTATAATGAACAAAAGAATAGGAAAAGAAGCTAAAAAATTGCTATGTGGAGATTTAATATACATTTTAACGGGAGTGTTTATTAATACATTTTTAGTAGCATATTTTTTACAGGTAACAGATGATAACATATCTAAAATAGCACTATACTATTTAACAGTGCACGCTATAAGATTTATAGGAGCGCTTGCGGTAGGTGAACATATAAAGAAGCATCCGGGAATTATAAAGGCAGTATTGTCTTTAAGTGTAATAGCCAGAGCAATATTTATACTTTTTATAGTAGTATTAAAAGAAGAAATAGTAAGAAATTACATATGGGTAGCAAGTATCTATGCATTGTCTGAAGTGCTTTACTGGTCAACGCATGAGATGATGTACATAGGACTTACAAATAACAATAATAGAAAGCAATTTGTGGCAACCAAAAAAGTATTAGATAAAGTAATAAATATAGTTGCTCCTGTAGTGTTAGGAACATCTATTGAGCTAGCATCGTTTAACGAAATATCTATATATGTATTTGTATTAGCACTAATAGAAATTGCAATAACATTATGGATAAAGCAGCCTAATATTTCTAAATCACAAAAGATATATAACATGGAAGCTTTTAAGTGGAAGATTAAAGAAGAAAACTTAGAAGGAACAAGAAATTTTGCTAGAGCAGGTGTTGCTTATGGTATATTTGAAAAGACAATAAGTAAAATTATTATTGTAATAACATTAATGACATTTAAGACTGAAATGAGTCTTGGAATACTTACAACGGTATTCTCGTTGTGTTCAATGTTAGCAATTTTAATATATAATAAACTAGATACAAAAAAGACATATAAGTCTATATTTAACATCCTTTCTATAGCAATAATATTTAGTGTAATTGGATTATTTTTAGATATAAATAAAATAACATTAATAATATTTAATTTCTGCTATATGGTTGGATTTGGAATATATGATGTTGTATACAACATCAAGAAGGCAAATATAGTAGTAGATGAGAGATTAGAGGAATATAAAGAGGAATATCTTGCATATGTTACAGCATCTATATCTTGTGGAAGATTTATAGGATATAGCATGATGTTGGTTGCAGGAGTATTAAATAGTTTGCTATTCTTCAAGTTACTTTTGGTGGTAACAACAATAGCAATTCCTGTGTTTACTAATTACTTAATAAAGCTAGAAAGTAAGGGATAAACTAAAATATCATGACATTGAAAAAGCCTAGTAATTATGGTATAATTACTAGGCTAGTTTATTAAATTCCAAAATAATTAAAGAGGAGAAGAACATGATTAATGTAGGAGGAAGTAGTTACAACAATGGTATTCGCTTTATAGGCGAAACATATAGTGTTAGCTTTGAAGATAAGCCCGGAAAAACGGAAATAACTGTAAAGCAAAACATAGCAAAAGACACAAGTAAATTTATGCGGTTCTTAAAGAAAATCCCGCTTGTAAGAGGTTTTGTAAATGTTATATGCAAAAACAAGTTTCTACTTGCAATATTTGCAGTGGATATTGTATTAAACATTATAATGTTAGCAAGAAGAACAACAGAAACCACGGCAAACACGACAGGTACAGTAAGCGAAGGCTTAATAATAGCTCTTATGGTATTATCCATTCTTTCGGTTATTACATCGATTGCACTTATTATTTATTTGCTTTCAAAGATGTTTGTTAACATGAAGAATACATGGATGTATCACGGGGCGGAACACAAGGTCATAGAAACTAATTATGCGGGTAAAAAGATAAATCTTGAAAACTGTAAACAAGCTCCCAGAGTTAGTGATAACTGTGGAACGATGCTTGCAAGTATAATGATTTGTGTATATGTAATTATATTTGTTTTTGAGATTGTAAGTGGTATTAACATTTGGAGCTCTATAGAACTTACTTTGGGTATTACAATATCCTATGAGCTGTTTAGAGTTAAGAGAACTAATATACTTCTTAAACCTGTATTTAAGCTTGGATATTTACTTCAAGAGAAGTGTTTTACTAAAGAACCAAATGAACATCAATTAGCTCAAGCAATGCTTGCGTTTTCTATCTTGGAAGGACTTGAAACAAAGGAATTAACATTAGAAGATGTAAATGAAGTGTTAAGCGAAGCTAATATGACTCCATAAGAGTAAAGAACCAAAAAACAAAACTTAAGCACAAAAACACCTTGAGATTTCTCAAGGTGTTTTGTTTACCAAAGCGACTATACTAAAGAGGTATAATTAATATCCGTTGATGATGGTTTCAAGCATAACATAGTAGTCCGTTCTATCATAGGAACCTGATTTACCTACTACTTTAATACCAAACATGCCTCTTAAGAATGCTGCTTTTTCGCTTACATTTTTAAGACCTGTTGTTTCTTCGATGAGTTCATCAGCTTTTTCTGCACTAGGCGCAGTTTCAATTAAGAGTTTGAGTTGCTCATGAGTTAAGTTCATTGTGTGTTCTCCTTAATAGTATTTTTTGCCATAACTTGTTTTAGAATATCTAGATATATTTCTTCATCTGTACTTAGAGAAATATTTATTAGAGATTCTTTATAAAGTTTTTTGATTAAAAGGTACTTTTCTCTTGTTTCTGTTATACCTGTAACAGATTCGATGATTTGGTCTGCAATATCTGTAGTTGGAGCAGTAGAAATTAAGTGCATAAGTTCTTCGGAACTTAGGACTTTTGCCATTTCCCCAGTTACATATGTTGCTTTCTTTTTTTCTCTAGCGCGAGTCATACGAATTCTTCTACCATCAAAGTTTGAGGTGGTAATGATTATTATGCTTATACCAATATTGGTTATATGAATCCAAAATAGAGGTAAAGCAATTCTACCACCGGTAGCTATTAATAGCGAAGAACCAAATAACAATGCGTTAAAGACAACAAGGTTTTGAATCCTTATTAGCATCTTCATATATTTTTCCATTGCTTTATCTTCTTGTTCATCATATTGATAACCAAGGAAAAGAGTTAAGATATAATACATAAAGAAGTATAAGAGCCCTACGAAAATGCCAGACATTATAGAAAAGAATATGATTCTTTCTGTCCGCACAAAATAGTTACAAATTGTTCCATAAATTAAACCGAATATGCCAAAAATAAAAGCAGTAATATAGTATCGTTTTTTCATATGTATCCCTTCCAAAAATATTTTTTCGGTATATTAAATTAACATAAAATATTTTACCACAGATTGCTAAATTTAGCAACAAAAAACACCAAACATAATGTTTGGTGTTAATTTGGTGGGAAAGATCGGAATCGAACCGATACGAGTGTTACCTCGCAGGATTTTAAGTCCTGTGCGTCTGCCAGTTCCGCCACTATCCCATGCAAGAAATATCTTAACATTTTTTCAGACTAAAGTCAACTAAAAAATCAAAAAAAGTTATATAAATTTTATTTTTTTAATTTTCGCGTAGATAATTAAACAAATTTGAATATAGAGTTGTATATTTTAATCCCTTGTGCTAGAATACATAGAAACTAAATTGTTTTGGTACGCTGAGAATTTAGCGTATATTTTTAATACTCACTTAAAAGGAGGATTATGTGTGAGAAAAAATACATTGAAAGGAGAAACATACATGTACGACAAAGTAACTCTAAAACAAATGTATACGGATACTGCACGGAATTTCTTTAATAAAGAACTATCTATGCTTGATCCGTATGAATTAAATGCGGTAATTGCGCACGTAATAAAGTCAAAAGTTATCTTGAACAATTTCGAAAACTCGATGAATCTTTATTCTAAAGAGAAAATTGCAATATATTTCTCTATAGAATTTCTCATGGGTAGAATTGTTCTTGATGCTTTGACAAATGCTGGATTAAGAAAGCTTACGGCAAAAATCTTCTTAGAAGAAGGTGTTGACATCAACTGCCTTGAAGATGTAGATGATACAGCTCTTGGTAATGGTGGCCTTGGAAGACTTGCTGCATGCTTCATTGAATCGGCTGCAACGCTTGGTTATCCTGTTTATGGTGCAGGACTTTACTACAAGTACGGCCTTTTCAAACAGACTTTTGATGGAAACGGTAACCAAGTAGAAGTACAGGATGATTGGACAAGCCACGGTGAGCCGTGGTTTGAGGCACGAGATGAAGATTCTGTTATAGTTGAGTACCAAGATACTAAGGTAAAAGCGGTACCATATATTTTACCTATTATTGGATACAATACAAGCAGAGAAAACTATACTGCAAATGCGTTCCCGCTTACACTTTGGAAGTCTGAAGGTATCCATGGTACAAACGAATCTGCGCTTAAGATTTCGGATGTTCTTTATCCTAAGGATGACACTGATGATGGTAAGAGACTAAGGCTTAGACAAGAGTACTTCTTCTCAAGCGCAATGATGCAATATATCTTTAAGAAGCACTATGCTAAGCATGGAACATTGGATAACATCGAGGAATACTATGTGTTCCAGATGAACGATACTCATCCTGTTGTAGCTTGCCTTGAATTTATTCGTCTTCTTAAGAACGCTGGATATACGTTTGATGAAGCTTTTGCTAAGGCAAGGAAATGTTTTGCGTATACAAACCATACAATTATGAGTGAAGCTTTGGAAAAATGGCCGATTATTATCTTTAAGGACATGCTTCCAAACATCTTTAAGATAATTGAGGAAATCAACCAAGCTTTAATTAACGAGCTTATTGGCAAGCCTGAGTTTAACTTCACGAGTATTGTAGACGGAAAGCTCCAATATTTCCCTAACTGGGAAAAGGTAAGAGAATATGAAATGTTCTCTTATGGCGTTATCCATATGGCAAATATTGCAAGCTATGTTTCCTTCAGAATTAACGGTGTTGCAGAGATTCACAGTGGTATAATTAAGCGAGAAACTCTTAATAAGTGGTATGTGCTTTATCCAGATAAGTTCATCAACAAAACAAATGGTATTACACAAAGACGCTGGCTTAAACTTGCAAACTATGATCTTGCAAACTTCTTAGATTCTTATCTTGGTAAGAGCTGGACAACCAATCTTTCAAGACTTGAATCTATGGAAAGATACAAGAATGATCAAGAAGTTCTTGCACGTTTTGCAAAGGTTAAGATGGCAGCTAAAGAAAACCTTGCACGGTATATATACGCTAAAGAAGGAATCTGTATAGATCCTACAAGCATCATTGATTGTCAGGTAAAGAGAATTCACGAGTATAAGAGACAACTGATGAATGCTCTTAGAATCTTGTATATCTATGATGGTATAAAGAAAGGAACTATTACAGACTTCTATAATACGACCTTTGTTATAGGTGGAAAGGCTGCTGCGGGATATGCTGCTGCAAAGCAAATTATATCTCTTATCAAAGATATTGAAGAGCTTGTAAATAACGATCCGGATATGCAAGGAAAAATGAAGGTTGTATTTCTTACAAACTTCAATGTAAGTTATGCTGAAAAAGTGTATGCGGGAGCTAACTTCTCTGAGCAGATAAGTACTGCGGGTACAGAAGCTTCTGGTACTGGCAACATGAAGTTCATGTTAAACGGTGCTCCTACAATCGGCACTCTTGATGGCGCAAATATCGAGATTGTTGAAGAAGCAGGTACTAAGAACAATTATATCTTTGGCGCAACTGTTGAAGAGCTTACGCGCATTAAGGCTATATACAATCATCACTCGTTCCTTGAGGCAAACAAAGATCTTGTGGAGCTTTTAGCTTATCTTAAAGGAGAAAAAGGACTTAAGCGTATCTACTGGGACCTTGTAAATACTCTCCTTTATGATGATAGATATTTTGTTATGTATGACCTTAAGTCTTATGTGGCAGTTACGCTTAAAGCCAATGCAGATTATGCAAGAGAGCAGAGAACAAAAGACTATACTTGTTATACAAGGAAGGCTTTCAAGAATACTATTCATGCTGGTAAATTCTCATCAGACAGAACAATTAAAGAATATGCTACAGAAGTGTGGCATATAAAGAAAGCTAGAAGACAAAGTAACTAGTAATTAAACACCCAATTAGGAATTCCTAATTGGGTGTTTTTCTGTCTTGTTAATAAATAAAAATATAGACATCTAAATGATTATAATACGAAAAATTAAGCATAATATTCTTGTTAGCAAAATATAATTTAATAAATATTTAATGGGGTGAAAATATGAGAAGTATCTTAAAAAAAGAAATGGTAGTCTTTGCGTTAGTATATCTGGTTATGGTTGTGTTTAATCTTGTTTATGCTTTACCATCGTTTGCGATAGTAGAGTTAAATAATAAATACAAAACAGAGGAATCGTCTATAAAAACAAATGCTCCGGTGTTTAATTTTACATCTGGAGCACAAGTATTAATGGAAGCAAGTACGGGCAGAATAATATACGCAAATAACGAGAACGATAGACTTTATCCAGCATCTGTGACGAAGGTTATGACAATGCTTTTAATAATGGAAAAAATAGATTCGGGCGCTCTTAAGTATACAGATATCGTAACGTGTTCTAAACAAGCATCGCTTATGGGTGGATCACAAATTTGGTTTAAGGAAGGTGAAACATTAACAGTAGATGAAGCCTTAAAATGTATAGCTGTTGTATCTGCAAATGATGTTAGCTTTGCTATGGCGGAATTAATTGGCGGAAGTCACGAAAACTTTGTTAATATGATGAATAACAAAGCTAAAGAATTAGGGATGGAAAATACCAATTTTATGAATGCACACGGTATAGATGAAGAAGGTCACTACACATCAGCAAAAGATATAGCAATAATGTCTAGAGAGCTAATAAATAAACATCCAGACATACTTAAATACACAAGCATTTGGCAAGATAATATAAGAAATGGATCATTTACATTATCTAGCACAAACAAGTTACTAAAGACATATAATGGACTTACAGGTCTTAAAACTGGCTCTACATCAACAGCTATGTTTAACTTGTCTGCGACAGCAACAAGAGAAGGTTTAACATTTATTGCGGTTGTAATGAAAGGGATTTCGAGTGCTGAAAGAAATGAGGAAATAACAACGTTACTTAACTATGGTTTTGCAAACTATTCTGTAGAAAAATTGTGTACGAAGAATGATGTTATAGCTAAGATTAAAGTAAATAAAAGCTTGGATAAGGAGTATAATGTTATACCAGATTTGGATAAGAGTATACTAAAAACAAAAGGTGAAACACTAGAATTTAGAAAGGTAGTAGAGATAAGTAAAAATATCACAGCTCCTATAACAAAAGGAAGTGTTGTTGGTAATATAAAATGGTTAGATAAAAACAATGAAATTCTTAGTGAAACTAACCTAATTATTGACGAGAAAATAGGACGCTCAAATTTTGGTGAATATGTTAAAAAAATAATAGAAAAATATGTATTTTTATAGGGTAAAAATAAAAATAAAAAAGTGCTCAAAATGTAGTAGAATACACAAAAATAAATGTAATATTACACAAATATTACATTTATTTTACATTTTAGTTTAATGTATCTCAAATGCCTTAAAATCGTTGACTAAAATAGCTGTTTGTTATATTATTTGGTCAGTATTATGGAGGTTTATACATATGATAGGAATGAATCAAATTAAGAAGAGATTATTTAGAGGTATTGCAATAGGTCTAGCTATTGGTATAGTGGGCATGATTGTAATATTCGTGTTAATGAATAACGTAGTAAATTCATATAAAGATGGTACGAATGAAAACTTTAGAAGGGATTATACTTTCAATGTTGTAACATTAACAAGAGATGTTGTACAAGGCGAAACAATAACAGAGGATATGCTAACTACAACAAGAATACACAAAAACACAGCGGCAACAAATGCTATAACAAATATTTACGAAGCGGTTGGACAAACAGCTAAATACAATATAGCTAAAAACACAACAGCAGTTTCAGGAATGTTTGCAACAAAACTTGTTAGCCAAGATACAAGAGTACAAGAAATAAGCTCAATACTATTACCAATAGATATAGTTGAAGGGGATTATGTGGATGTTCGTATAACATTCCCAAGTGGTGTTGAATATATCGTGCTTGCACAAAAACAAGTTCAAAAAATTTATGGTTCTGTAATTTGGTTAGAAATGACTGAAGAAGAAACATTAATATTAAACAGTGCTATGGTTGACTCGTACTTAAGAGATGGAACAAAGATATATGCAGTTAGATACGCAGATCCAACTACACAAATTAAATTAGGAACAGATGATGAACTTGCTAACGCAGAAGAATATATTAGAACTAAAATTACTGAAGAAGTTACTAAACTTGGCACACCAACTACTCAACAATTATCAGACATGGTTTCTAAATTTGCGATTGAATACAGATACTATATTGAATCATATAACAAGACAAAAGTTAATTATCAACCAAATGAAGAGGTTATGAAATTCATGAGACAAAATCCAAACATAGTTGAAAAGGCAAAAGAAAGACTTAATTCAACAGCACGTGCAAACATGGATTCAAGTATCGACTTATTCGAAAACAACAATTCAGAAGCATATGAAAATGTAATTAACGGAGTTGGAACTTCAATAGAAATAATAAATGGATTAAGAAGCGGATTATTAGAACAATAATTAAGTAGGAGGAGCAAATGCAAAAAATAATAGGTTTGGTAGGATATGTAAACAAATCGGAATTAGTAATAAATCTAGCTAAGACACTATCAATTACTGGCAAAAAAGTGCTAGTAATTGATGCGACTTTAGAAGAAAGATTAAGATATACAATACCGGCCTTCAACAATTCTGAAAAAGAATACTTAACAAACTTCGATGGTGTAGATTACGCATTAGGATTTAATAATATAGATGCAATAAAAGAATATATTTGTACCAAAACATCCGATGCAGAAACATATGACATTATATTACTAGACATAGATAATGCGGATTCATATGTTGGATTTAGACAAGGCGCAGAAGAATTCACTAGAACATTCTTCTTCATAGAGTACTTAAATATTTCTTTTGGTAGAAATGCTGAAATATTAAAAGCATTAACATCATTTGTTGAAGATGGTAAGAAACCTGTTCTAACAAGAGTAATATATAAGCAATATGTTTCTAGAACAAGTGATAAGTATTTTGCAAGAATGATAGAAGACTATCCTATAGAGTGGAACGAAAGAGATTACGAGCTTCCATTTATGGAGCAAGATAAAATAGCAGATATTGAAATGCAACAAAGTGGATATATAGATGTTAATAGACACACTAAACAATTTATAAGCATGATGGCAGATATAGCATCAGATATATTAGGAGATGTTGCTTCAGTAGATATTAAGAAAATGATAAAAATGTATACAAGGGGGAGAGCATAATGCCAAAAATAGTTTTTTGGAGTCCAGAGCCTAAATCAATAGGGCAAACACTTGCTAGTGTTGCATTAACATCAGTAATGGCAATTGAAGAAGATTATTCAAATTTACTATTACATGGTCATTGGCAAGCAAAGAAAATTGAAAGCGCATTTACATATTTTGAAACTCTTAAAAAGACAAATGTTTTTGGAAGTTCAAGTATGGGTATAACAGCGCTTGCAAGATTAGTTGAAAGTAATAAGCTAACTCCTGAAGGAATAAGAAACTACGCAAAACCAGTATTAAAACAAAGATTGGATATAATGTATGGTACAAACGTAGCAAGTAGAGAACAATTTGTTCAATTAACAAAAAGTTTAAATATGGTTATTAAAAATGCTGTTCAAACATATGACTTAGTTTGGATTGATCTTCCAAAAGGTACAGATAAATCTTATATAACAGAAATCTTATCTGAAGCAGACTATGTAATATGTACAATAAATCAAGAAGCGATGTTTTTAGATGATGCTATAAAAGCTTATATGGAAAATGATTTCATAAAAGATAAACCAAAAATGCTTTTAATGTGTAATTATGAGCCAAAATCTAAATACAACATACCTAATATAAAAAGAAAATACGGTATAAAAGATCCAATATATGCTATTCCAGCAAACTACATGTTCACAGATGCATGTAACGATGGAAATGTAATAGATTTTATATATAACAATCTAAACGCAGATAAAATGGATTACAATGGTTACTTCATTTCAGAAGTAAAAGAAGCATTAAAAGAAATACTAAATAAAGTAAGAGTATAAAGTGAGGGGGTAAGAACTTGTCATTAACAGTTATATTTAATATCATCTTATCTTTAGTACTAATAGTTCTAGTTGGTGTATGTATATATTATGCAGCTGCCAAGAAGAGCGAACTAGGTATAGTAGATGAAGTAGAACGTGAAAGACAAAAGTATAGTGTAAAAGGAATGTCAGATTTCATAAAACACGAGTTTGACGAAATAACAAGAATGAACCTATACGATCTTGCTCTTTCAGAAGATGAGTTTGAAAGAAGAAAAAATACTAAGTACGAACTTAAGAAAGCGTTAAAAGGAGCAGGATATGCTTCAGCAAACGATAAAAAGTATGTTAAAACATTAATGTTTGACCTACTTAGAAATCAGTATAAGGTAAACGAAAGAAATATAAACTACGCTATTCCTTTCGATAATGTAGATAAAATGACAGCGGCAGATAAATTTGATATTCTTTTACATATGTATAAGAAAAAATATAAATCTAACGCATTGTCACAAATAATATCTGAATATAGACTTGATGAACCAAAATTTGAATATGATGCTGCGGTTCCTTCTTATGTAATAACACCAGAAGAAATTAGCCACATATATGAAGAACAAATAATGGGACAAACAATAGATTTTGAAGATAAACTTCAAATAGTAGTACAAAGAATATACCAAGGTTATAAGGGCTTTAGTGTTATAGATGATATACGTGACCAAAACATAGATGGTGTTTCTGGAGGCGTATCTGGTATACCACCAAGCTTCCTAGACCAAGTTGGTGATATGGAAGATTACCTAGATGCAACTGGTAAATTCAATATCCCAATGTCATACGATTCAGTATGGATATTCTATAAAGGTAAATCAATGTACTTATCATTCCTATCATTTGGAACAGAGGCAGAATTAAGAAGAGTTTGTCAAAACATATACAAGTTTAACAATCCAGGTCAGTTATCTGAATCAGTTGGTTTCAAAATCAACGAAATGAAGGATGGTTCCAGAATAGTTGTTCTAAGACCGAACTTCTCAGAATCTTGGGCTTTCTTCGTAAGAAAGTTCGCTCCACCGGTTTTAGTTAACCCAGAGCAATTGTTAATACACAAGAATAAAGAAAACGTAATAGAACTATTAAAATATTTAATAAGAGGAGCAAGAGTTACAGCCGTTACAGGAGAGCAAGGTTGTGGTAAAACAACACTTCTTATGGCGATAATGAAATTCTTATATCCTACAATCACAATTCGTGTACAGGAAACTGCATTCGAATTACACTTAAGAAAAATTTATCCAAGAAACAACATCTTATCACTAAGAGAAACTGACACAATCACTGGTCAAATGGGACTAGACGTTCAAAAGAAAACAGATGGTGGTGTTAACATCCTAGGAGAGGTTGCAACTGATCCAGTTGCTGCTTGGATGATACAAATGGCGCAAGTTGCTTCTAAGTTTACACTATTTACACACCACGCCAAAACATTCCCTAACTTAATAACAGCACTTAGAAACTCACTACTTAAAATAGGAATGTTCAATAACGAAGACGTTGCAGAAGTGCAAGTTGTTAACGTTATAAACTTTGATATACACTTAAAAAGAGGTGTAGATGGAACAAGATTTATTGAAAGAATAACTGAATGTGTTCCAAAAGAAAAAGAATTCAAATATCATGAAGGTTACAGAACAGCTAAGAATATGGATGATAAATGGGAAGCTTTCATGGATAATGCTACAGAATACTTTAGACATATGACACAAACTTCTAACTATGATTATCATAACGTAGTAGAATTCAAAAATGGGGAATATGTATTTACTCATGAACTATCTGAAGCAAATGTACAAGCAATGAGAGAAAACATGTCAGATGAAGACGTTAAAGAATTTGATAAATTCTTAGATACAGCTTGGGGGTGATAGTTTATGGGAGCAAATAATAACATATTTCTAATTGTTGGTTTGTTAGTAGGCGTGAGTACAATTGGTATGTTAGCTCTTTTAATCTATTACTCAGCAACAAAAAAGAAATATTCTAAAAACACTAAACTACAACAAAAAGATCAAATAGTAGTAAAAAACAAATCTAGCTTAAAAGATATATTCGATAGACTTTATCAAGTAATGTATCTAATATTTGCTAAATTACCATTAATAAGTCACTATACAAAGAAAACAAGACTAAAATTAGAAATGGTTAACGATTATACTGAATATGAAATAAGAAGAAAAACTGGTTCGCTAGTTTTAACATCAGTATTATTCATATTTGCAGCGTTATATGTTTTCTTAAATGTTGTTGATGATTTATATATGGCACTTGTAGTTGTTTTAATGGTATTTGTAATAAACGATGTACTTGTTAACTCAAAGGTTAATAAGGTAGCAGATAAGATAGTAAGACAACTACCAGAAGTATTTACAGAAATACGTCACTCATTCCACGAACATGGAATGATTGAGGAAGCATTTAATGATGCTATAGATGAACTAGAGGATCAAGAAATAACTCCACAAATAAAAAGGATTAAAGAAGCAATACTTTCAGATAATCCTGAAGTACAAATGGAAAAGTACTATGATACGGCTCCAAATAAATACTTAAAATTATTCTGTGGACTTTCTTACTTAACAATGGAGCTTGGAGATAGAAAGATTGATGGTGTATCAGTTTATCTTAAAAACTTAAACAATATGTTAAATGATATTTATCTAGAAATATTAAAGAAGGATAAATTAAACTACATGTTTAAGAGCTTAACAGCAATTACTATTGCACCAATATTCTTTATAAAGTTTATTGAAAGTTGGGCAGTAACAAACTTCCCATCACTTATAAACTTCTATTCAAGTAGTATTGGATTTGTAATTCAAGCAATACTTGTTGCATCGATATTTATTGCATACTTCTTACTAAAAACAATTAAAGAAGATTCAAACGAAATTAAATTCGATAGAATATCAACAAAGAGATGGCAAGAAAGAATATATAAATGGCCGGTAGTAAGATTTATAGTTGATGGATTTATGCCATCACCGCATACAAAAAAACATCAGAGAATATCTGAAAATATAAAAACATCGAATTCATATTTAACACTTCAATGGTTCTATGTTAATAAATTAACTTTTGCAGTGATTGCGTTTGTTGCAACATTTGCGCTATTAGTAAATATACATATTATAGACTTAAAGAGTATATATAATGATATAAGCGAAGAGTTCATAAGTTTAGGAGCTTTATCGGATTCAGATAAAGCACTTGCAGAACAAACTAACGAACAAGATAAGATAATAGTTGAGAAGTTAAAAAATAATAAAGTTTCAGGTGAAGAATTAAGAGCTTCGATAGAAAATGAATTAGGACATGGAGCAACAGAGACAGATATCGATAGAATACTTGCAAAAGTTGAAGGAGTTCAAGATGCATACTGGAAAGTATGGGAGACATTAATAGCACTTCTAGTGGCAGTAATAGTTTACTTTGTTCCAAATGGTATCTTATTAATTAAAAATAAGATAAGAGCATTGGAAAAAGAAGATGAAGTAATGCAGTTCCAATCAATAATTCTAATGCTTATGTATATCGAAAGAGTTGACGTACAAACAGTACTTGAATGGCTTGAAAGATATTCATATGCATATAAAGAACCAATATCTACAGCACTAAATAACTATGAAGCGGGTGCTATAGAAGCATTACAAGATCTTAAAGATGCTATACCACAAAAAGATTTCAAACGTATAGTAGAAGCTTTAATATCTGCTGTTGAAAGAATTCCAATTAGAGATGCTTTCGATGAGTTGGAAACAGAAAGAGCATTCCAACATGAAAAGAGAAAAGATGCTAACGAAAGAATAATAAATAAAAAGACTTCGTTAGGAAAAACAATAGGATTCACACCGCTAATAATATTAGTTGCAGGTTACTTTGTAGGGCCACTATTACTAGTATCAATACTACAACTTGTAAACTACATGGGAGCGATGAGTTTCTAAACACCAAAAGGTGTTAATAAAACAGGTTAATGCACAGCGATGTGTTTAACATATATTATAATATATTATCTATTTAACAAAGGAGGGAAAAAAGAGAATGGATAACGCACAAAAAGCTATTATGATTGGTGTTGGACTTTTCATTACAATCATAATAATTTCATCAGTACTTTTAATATCAAATATGGGTACTAACTTGATAACAAGTGCACAATCACAATTATCAGGTATAACAAAAGGTTTACAAAACCAAATAACAGCTGCATACGATGGTAAAACATTAACA
>JAZTYX010000010.1:0-27583 GCA_045637095.1 Clostridia bacterium
ATTTGGAATAATTCTATTTATGGTTGTACCTATTAGTGTTAAAGCTAGTGATTTAATCGAGAATACATATAGCCAAACTATTGAAGATGCTAAGAACACTGATATTGAAGTAGAAAAAGAAACTAAATCAAGCAAAGATGACGAAAAAGGATTAAGTGGTTTTGTATCAAATGTAAAAGAAAGCATATCTAATATACGTAGGTATATATTTTTGTTAACTGAAGAAGAAACAGTTAAACCTCATCTATTAATAGAATGTAATACATTAAAAGAAAGAATAGAAAAAGTAGTAGAAAGCGAAAAATTAAAGCTTACAAATGTTTTGTAAGCTTTAACAAAATATAATATATATTAAAGGTTATTTATCCTTTAATTCATAAAGTACACTTTTAAGTATTTCGTGTGTATCGCTAGATACTTCAACTAGTGGCAGACGTGTATTCCCAACATCCATATCTAGAATATTCATAGCATCTTTTACAGGCATTGGATTAGGTTCAATAAATAACGCTTTAATAAGACTTGCATATCTTAATTGTAACTCTTTAGCATAGTTTGTTTCGCCTAAAAAGAATGCTTGACACATGTTATGTGTATCTTTTGGATATATATTAGATAATACAGATATAACACCTTTTCCACCAATAGAAAGTAGAGGAATAATGCTATCATCGTTGCCAGATAATACAATAAAATCTTTTGGAACTTTAGACATTAATTCTAGTAACTGAGAGAAGTTACCACTTGCTTCTTTTATACCAACAATGTTTTCTATTTCAGCAAGTTTTGCTACAGTATCTGGTAAAAGATTTACTCCAGTTCTACTTGGAACATTGTATAAAATACAAGGTGTGGTAACGCTTTCTGCAATAGTCTTAAAATGAGCTATAAGCCCTTTTTGAGAACTTTTATTGTAATATGGTGTAACGAGTAGCAAACCATCTACACCGACTTTTTCGGCAAATTTAGAAAGTTTTATAGTGTGTATTGTGTTATTAGATCCTGTTCCGGCTATAACAGGGACTCTACCGTTAACAGTTTCAACTGTGAATTTAATAAGCCTTCTTTTTTCTTTATCGCTTAATGTTGCACTTTCACCTGTGGTACCACAGACTACTAATCCATCGATTCCTTCATTAATTTGGAATTCAATTAATTCTGCCATCTTGCCAAAGTTTATTTTGCCATCTTTAAATGGTGTAACAAGTGCAGTATATGCGCCTTTAAACATAGAATACCTCCTAAACATATTAGTAGTGTATGTATATTAATTTTTTTTGTTAAAAATTGTATTAAAAAATATAGAATAAAAATATTTTTTAGACACACAATATATGTGAAGATAATTAAAAAGATTATTTGTAAGGAGGTATAATATGAAGTTTCTAAATACATTAGTACTTGTGCTAGTTATAGTTGGAGCTTTAAACTGGGGACTAATTGCTTTATTTAACTTTGACTTAGTTGCTTGGGCATTTGGTTCTATGACAATGTTAACTAGACTAGTTTACGGTTTGGTGGCTATATGTGGGCTTTGGGCTATAACATTCTTCACAAGAATGTCCATAGATGGATAGTTAAATTTGCAGTAAAGAAAAGCTTAAAGAGCAAAATAAGAGAATGGTTAAATAAAAGAAAAGAGATACACTCAAAACATTAGGAATAACTAGTGTGATGAGTGTATTTTTACTACAGACAACTTTACATAAAATTGACTTTGCGCATATATTTTGGTATAATACTGCTGTAGAAAAAATATACCACGATTAATTAATATGGGGGATAAAATGAAAAATACAACAAAGCAAATTTGCATAACTGCAATGGGTGTAGCACTGTTTGTAGCATTAACATTATGCGTTCAAGTACCTGTTTTTCAAAATTACTATTTGTGCTTAGGTTATTTTGTAATGACAGCCTTTTGTTATATTGTTGGAACGACAAGTGGAACAATAGTAGGGACAATGGGTGTTGTTATATATTGCTTAGTAACAGGTGGACTTCGGGGAATGCCGGGTTGGGCGCTAGGTAATCTTGTTATTGGAATAATCTTAGGATTAACTTTTAAGTTAACAAAGAAAATAAAGAAACCGGTAATAGAGATAGTTATATCTACAGTGGTGGCGATTATTAGCGTAGCACTAGGAATACTTGTAATTAAATCTTTAGTAGAGCATGTAATATATACATTGCCATTTACTTTAAGAGTTATGACCAACATTTATGCATTTGTTGCAGATGTTATTATTATAGTTATAAGCATACCTATTTGCAAAGCAATAGAGCCAAAGATTAAGTCTATGATTAAATAGGCAAAAAAGAGGAGAGGAAATGTAAATATTTCCTCTCAAATTTTTTTATAACAGTTGAAAAAAAACAAATTATGTAATATATATATTTTATACAAGAAGGGAGAAAACAAAATATGAAAAAAGGAATATCTTTAATAGTATTAGTAATAACAATTATTGTTATGATAATACTTGCAGCAAGTGTAGTAATAACATTATCTAACACTGGCGTAATAAACAGAGCAAGTGAAGCTGTAGATGCAACAAATGAATCGCAAGTGCAAGATTTAGCAGCATTAATCTGGGCAGATGCTTTTATGGATAATAAAAGAGGGAATGAACTAGTAAATGAAGTAACAACAAAGTTATCTGAACAAGGAATAACGTCAGATAAATGGAATATTACAGTAACAGACACGGGTGTAAGCATAACAAGTAAAAATGCTAAAAGAGGATTAGGCACTATAATTACAGCAGATGATTATGGCAAGACAGTAGATTATACTGTAACAGTAGACGGAATTGTATATGATAATTGGCAAATATATTATCATAATAGTGAGTATGTTTATTTAGTAAGTAAAAAATATATTAATGACATAACATTACCAACGGTACCAGATGAGTTAACTTCTGAAGAAAAGGCTTTATATAAGAAATTCCAAGTAGGTAATTGGGAAAAGGCAGAAACACCAATGTTGGCATCTGTATTAGTAAAGGATTATACTGAATTTGCAAATACAGCAAAATATGGTTCGTATGTGGTTGGTTCAATAGGATCCCCAACTTTAGAGCTTTTGGCTTGTGGTTGGAATGCTAAAGGATATACACCTACAATTGAAATAACGTATGATAGTAGGTATGGTTATTATGGAATAGGTGAAGGATTCGATCAAGTAAGTGTTAGGGATGATGTGTATATAGTTTCAGATTATATATTAGTTGCACCTGAGGGTAGTTATGGCGATGGTATATATAATGAAATTTATTGGGCAGCCGGCTCTGGCTATGGTGGAATTTATGGGGATGGGGTTAGATATCCTTTGGGAATTCGTCCAACGGTATGCTTAAAAGCGTCAATACCAGCTACAGTAGGAACAACAACAGATTTTAGTTTAATAAATTAACGAAAACATAAATAAATGATAAAATAAGAGAGAGGAATTAGCGTATTAATTCCTCTCTTAAAATTTTTGAAATCTATTATTACAACAAATCTGCAAGTTTAGTTATTGTACCAGCACCTATTGTTAAAATAATATCATTTGGTTTAATAATTTCATGTATATGTTTAGCGATGTTTTCTAATGTATGTAAGTTTTTAGCATCTGTACCAGCGGAAGTAATTGCATCTGCAAGCATAGTAGAAGAAACAATACCTTCGTCTTTTTCTCTTGCAGCATATATATCTGCTAGAAGAACTATATCTGCTGTCTTTAATACATCTACGAACTTATCAAAAAGAGTATAAGTTCTTGTGTATGTATGTGGTTCAAATACTGCTATAACTCTACCATCTGTTTTTTCTCTTGCCGTAGTTAATGTAGTCATTATCTCTGTTGGATGGTGAGCATAGTCATCATAAACATTAACGTTTTCGCCAATTGTTTTTCTATATTCAAATCTACGACTTGCGCCAGTAAATTCTTCAAGACCTGCTTTTGCAAGTTCTACA
The DNA here is from genome assembly GCA_045637095.1 of Clostridia bacterium. Classification (GTDB taxonomy): domain Bacteria; phylum Bacillota; class Clostridia; order TANB77; family CAG-465; genus UMGS1649. Next base: position 3,967 of record JAZTYX010000010.1, read on the forward strand.
TCTATGCCGTTAACAACACATGAAAGAAGAGTAGCAAGTGCATTTGAAACGTTGTGTATACCAGGTGCATTTAATCTTACATGAGTAAGTAATGTGTTATTATAATATGCATCAAATTCATAACATTTGTTATCTGCTATAGAGATATTTGCTGCATACATATCCGCGTCTGTAGATTTAGTAGAGTATGTGTATACAGAAATGTTTTTAGTTTCAATAGTTTCTTTGGCTAATTTTAACACATCTTCTGTATTTTCATCATCTTTGTTTACTATTAACTTACCGTTTTCATGCATAATACCAATAAATTTAGCAAATGAGTCTTTTATATCATCTAGATCTTTGAAATAGTCTAAATGTTCTTCTTCAATATTTAATATTATTGCAGTATCTCCAGGGAAGTTTAAGAAACTATCTACATATTCACAAGATTCTAATACAAAGTATTCGTTATTTCCAATAGAGTAGTTAAAGTTATTTAATTCTTTTAATTTAGAACCAACTAAAACTGTAGGATTTGCTCCAGCTGTTTGTAGTGCAGAAGCTATCATCGATGTAGTTGTAGTTTTACCATGCATTCCGGCTATACAGATTGGTTTATCATATTGTTTAAGCATTTTTCCTAAAAAAGGAGCTCTTTCTAAAACAGGTTTGTTAAGTCTTACTGCTTCAAGATATTCTTTATCTGTTTTAAGATTAATAGCAGCTGTATATACAACCATATCTGCGTCTTTTACTAAATCTGGATTAGAACCGATGTGCACTGGAATTCCTTCGCCTTCAAGCATTTCAACCATGGCTGAACCCATGCTATCTGAACCAGTTACATCAAAACCAGACTTTTTAAGCATAACGGCAATACCGCTCATACTTATTCCACCAATTCCAATCATATGTATTTTTGTTATATTTTCTAATTCATTAAAATCATTTTTATTCAAAATTATCACCTCTAGGCAATGTGTATTATACATCAAACCAAAAACAGTTGCAACTTAACGGGTGTGAATTTACCACTAATAGTTGAAAAATGTGGATAACTAGTATATAATATGTGCATGTAGGTGATAATATGTGGTTAATAAATGTAGTAATAATAATTACCTTCGTATTTTATATAATACAACTGATGTCTAAGACATCAACTAAAAAAGATCCAGTACTTTATATGTTTGTAGGAATAGCAATATTCTTAGAGACAGTGTTTGTAATATGTTTGGCAAATGGAAAAGATTTAAATGACTTTATGCAAGTATTAATTTTAATATTTTCATATATAATTCCAATATTACTAGTAAGTATAAAAGGATTAGAAAAGAGTGTTAAATTAACATTAGTGCATTATGTAGCTAAGTTTATGTGCTTCATAAGAAACTATGAATTTGCAGAAGGACTATTACAAAGAGCAATAAAACAAGATAGAAAAAATATACATTTCTATTATTTAAGGGCAAAGGCGTTAGAAAAATTAGATAGAATATCTGATGCAAAAGATGTACTTTTAAATTCATTAACTGTAAATCCAGATAATGCCGAAGTATATTACAAGATAGCAGTGCTTTTAGATAAACAAGGAAATAAAGAAGCAGCAATAGCTATGCTTAATCAAGCGGTAACATTAGATGTAGGATATACTGAAGCCAAAGAAATGCTAGGAATATTATTCTCAGATTTGGGATATGTTACTGAAGCTAAAGCAATATATGAAGATGTTGCAATGAATAATGAAGCAACAGCAGATACATTCTTTAATCTTGCAGTTATTTATTCAGGAGCAGGGGAAATAAACAAAGCAATATCTGCTTATGATAAAGTATTAGAGTTAGATGATGAAATGTATGAAGCATATTATTCAATTGGTAGACTATATTATGTTAAAGAGGAATATGAGCTTGCAAAAGATAGTTTAGAAAAAGCAATGTTAGATAAAAACCTAAAAGCAAAAGCAGAATATACATTAGCACTAATAAATATGAAAATGGGAGATATAAACGATGCTGTAAGTCATATAACTAGCGCTATTAAACAAGATGAAACTTTTGTTTTGATGGCAAAAAAAGAACGTTTATTTAAACCAATAATGGCTGAAATATATGCGTTAGAAGATAGTGCATTTGAAGAAGAATTTGTAGAAAAAGTAGAAGAAAATATAGAAGAATAAAAATAAACAAATCAAATTTAATATGTTTACAAAATAAATTTTGTGTGGTAGAATAACGACATGCAAAATTTATTTATGTCGAAATGGCGGAACTGGCAGACGCGTCAGACTCAAAATCTGATATAGGCAACTATGTGTGGGTTCGATTCCCACTTTCGGCACCATACTTACAAGGCAGACTAGACAAGTCTGCTTTTTATTTTAAGGAGAACAGAATTATGAAAAATAAAGTATATGTTTTAGATTATGTAGAAGAAAACGATTTTAAGAAAAGAGAAAGAAGTCTTAAAAAATACAATATGTTAGCATATAAAAAATTAATGTTTGAGTATTATCCAAGTTTAAGAAAAGGCGAGTTTTTAGGAGATATTGTAACTGTAAACAAAAAAGATAAAACAACTAGTTATTCTTTAAAACTTCCAGCAGACAGCCTTTTTGAAAAAGTGCATGGTAAAGTTACGTTAGAATATATAGTAAATGAAAAGGAGGGTATTGTATACCTTAAAACAATATTACCAGACATATTATTAGAAGGACATACAAGTGAACTTAGTACATATAAAGGTGTAATGGTAAGCAAAGAACATCCAGACAAAGATATGTTCAAAATAAATTTATTAAATATGTTAAATAAAGACTAGTAAAATATAAACACAAAGGAGATACAAATGAAAGTAGGGTTAGTATTAGAAGGTGGAGGTATGCGTGGTATATATACTGCAGGAGTACTTGATGCCTTAATGGACAATAATATAAAAATAGATGGAATAATTGGTACAAGTGCAGGTGCAATATTTGGAGTAAACTATTTTTCTAAACAAAGAGGAAGGATAGTAAGATACAATAAAAAATTTTGCAAAGAAAAGAAAAATATAAGCATACATTCGCTAGTTACAACGGGAAATATAATAAACAAAGAATTTGCATTTTACAAAGTTCCTTTTGAATTAGATGTTTTTGATGATGAGGAATACAAAAAAGCTACAAAAGAATATTATGCAACTGTTACTAATGTTGAAACAGGCAAAGCAGAATATATAAAAATAGATAGTGTATATGATCAAATGGAAGCATTAAGAGCAAGCGCGGCAATTCCATTAGTTTCTAAAATAGTAGAGTTAGATGGCAAGAAGTATTTGGATGGTGGAATTGGAGACAGTATACCAGTAGAAAAAATGTTATCTCTAGACTATAATAAAGTAATAGTAGTTTTAACTCAGCCTAAGGAGTATATAAAGAAACCATTAAGCAGAGGTAAAGAGAAGATGACGAGATTAATGTATAAAGATTATCCAAACTTTATAGAATCAATGCTTAATAGACATGAAAGATATAACAAAACTATAGAAAGAATAATAGATTTAGAAAATAAAAAAGAAATATTTGTAATAAGACCAAGTATTAAATTAAATATAAGTGTGATGGAAAGAGAAGAAGAGAATATAGAAGCAGTATATAGACTAGGCCTTAAAGAGGGAAATGAAAGCATAGAACTATTAAAGGAATACTTAAATAAATAGATGTAAATGTTAAGTGCAACTAAAAATTAACAAAAAACAACTAAAAATTGGTAGTGTGCAACCACTTGAAACTATATAATTTGCATTAAGAAAGGGGAGAAAACATATGAAATTATCTGAAAACTTAAAAATAATAAGAAGAGATAATAACTTGTCTCAAGAACAACTTGCGGAGAAATTAGGAGTATCTAGACAAGCTGTTTCAAAATGGGAATCTGGACAAAGTTATCCTGAAATGGATAAAGTTCTTCTTATATGCAAAATATTTAATTACAATATTGATGAACTAATGAATGAAAATGTGAAAGTAGTGGAGGAAACAAAAGAGTCTACAAGTATGATTAATAAATATGCAAAAGATTTCTTTAATTTTATTACTAAAACTATAGATATGTTTAGTTCGATGAAGTTTAAACAGAAATTAAAATGCATGATTGAACAATGTTTTATGTTTTGTTTAATATTTTTTATATTTTTTTTAATAGGAGCGGTAGGAGATTATATAGCTAATAATGTATTTGGAACTATATTTGGAGATTTATATTATGAGGGAATAAGACAAATATTAGAAGCAATATATATTGGCTTTTCTATAATAGCAGGAACTACAGTTTTCTTACATATATTTAAGATTAGATATTTAGACTATTATGAAATAATAAAAGAAAATGTAGAAGGAGCGGAAAATATTAAAGAAGAAAATAAGAGTAAAGATGAAATTGAAAATAATAACAAAATCTTTATAGAGAAGAAAAAAGAAAAAGTAATAATTCGTGATCCAAATCATTCAAGTTCTAAATTCCTAAATGGATTATTTAACTTAGTATTAGCTTTTATAAAGTTCGTAGTAATCTGCGTAGGTTTGTTATTTGTATTTACGTTTGTTTCGTTATTCACACTTCTAGTACTAAGCACTTTGTTTGTAAAGACTGGTATGTTATTTGTAGGAACATTGTTATTAATAATAGCGCTATTAATAGGTAACTATGTAATATTAGAATTGCTATATAACTTTATTGTAAATAAGAAATACAATAAAGTTAGAGTGGGCATAATGTTACTTGTTTCTTTAATAATAGCAGGTGTAAGTATAGGCTTAATATTAATTGGTATAACTAATTTTGAAATAATAGATACTACTGAGGATACTTTTGATACAGTTGAAGAGTATGAGTATGCGATGAAGGAAGATTTATCCTTCAATATACATAATTGTTCATATAGATATATAGCATCGGATATAAATAATGTTAAAGTCACAATAAAACATAGTAAATATGCAAATTGTTTTGTATATGATGAAAGCAGCGTGATAGATATATATTGTGGAAACGACGAAAGACAAATAATTGATTTAATAAAACGAACAATTAATGACATAAATAATAAGAAAATAAAAAGTTATTTGTGTGTAGCAGAAGTATATATTTATGCATCTCAAGAAAATATAATTAAAATTCAAGAGAACATTAGAAACAGAGAAGATGCGGAAGATGAACATTATAGATATCTTACTGAGAGTGAGTATCGAAGATATATTACTGAAAATGAAAATCTAAAAGATAGATTAGAGTATTTACAAAACACAATAGATGAACAAAAAGAAGAAATAAGTAATTTAAGAGATACTATTAGACAATTTGAGATGGCAGATTAAAAAATAAGTGGAGAATAAAAGTTACAACTCAATTTATAGTTGTAACTTTTTAATTGTTGTGGTATAATTTTTTATGTCAATTAAATGGTTGGCTTTAGTTTAATTAAACAACAGAACAAAAAAGGAGAATAATATGTTTTGGCTTAACGAGAAGTTCGAAGTATGGTGGAACGGAAAAAAGAAACAGATTCCCAAAGATGCTTTGGAAAAGTACTTAGCAGAAGAGACCACTAAAAATGCAACAGGCAGTGTGTATGTCAATGTATCAGACAAGGCAACATATAGTGATGTATGTCATTTTATGCTTTGCAATCTTAAGAATGCTGTGCGTATCCAAATCTACAATGATGGAGCAGTGCGGATTTTCCTTTATGATATTTTCGACAAAACGTCTGCATGCTTGGATACCCCGGAGGTATACACGAGTTTGTACAACCTGTATAGACTGGACAAGTTTACCGAATTTGTAGAAAAATATAAGTGATGAATTAAAAGAGAGTAATACTTAAAAGTATTGCTCTCTTTTCTTGTGGAAATACACTTAAATAGTATCATATATGCTATTTACAAAAAACTACTTATGTGATACTATGATTTTGTTATTAAGAGGCAAAAATATATATTTATACATAAGATATAACATAAGGAGAAAACTAAAATGGTAGTAGATAGCGTGGAAAAATTAGAAAAAGCAATTGCTAGTACAAGAAAAGCACAGGAAGAATTCGCTAAGTTTAGTCAAGAACAAGTAGATGAAATATTTAAGGCAGCAGCTATTGCAGCAAATGCAGCAAGGATACCACTTGCAAAAATGGCTGTAGAAGAAACAGGAATGGGACTTGTAGAAGATAAAGTAATTAAGAACCATTATGCTGCAGAATATATATATAACAAATATAGAGATACAAAAACATGTGGAGTAGTAGAAGAAGACAAAGCTTTTGGTATAAAGAAAGTATTAGAACCAATTGGAATAATAGGAGCGGTTATACCAACAACAAATCCAACTTCAACTGCAATATTTAAGACATTAATAGCTCTTAAAACTAGAAATGGAATAATAATAAGTCCACATCCTAGAGCAAAGAACTCTACAATAGAAGCAGCAAGAATAGTTCTAGATGCAGCGGTTAAAGCAGGTGTGCCAAAAGGAATAATCTCTTGGATAGATGTACCTTCACTAGAACTTACAAATACATTAATGCATTCGGTAGATACAATACTTGCAACAGGTGGACCAGGTATGGTTAAGTCTGCATATTCTAGTGGTAAACCGGCACTAGGAGTTGGTGCAGGTAATACACCAGCAATAATAGATGAATCTGCAGATATAATTTTAGCAGTAAACTCAATCATCCACTCAAAAACTTTTGACTATGGTATGATATGTGCATCAGAACAATCTGTAATAGTAGATAATAAAATATATGATGCTGTTAAAGAGGAATTTGTAAAACGCGGATGTTATATCTTAAATGAGAACGAAACAGAAAAAGTTAGAAAAACAATAATAATAAATGGAGCATTAAACGCAAAGATAGTTGGACAAAGTGCATATACAATTGCAAAACTTGCAGGAGTAGATGTAGAGAAAACGACTAAAGTGTTAATAGGTGAAGTAGATAATGTAAATCTAGATGAAGAATTTGCTCACGAAAAACTATCTCCAGTTCTTGCAATGTATAAAGCAAAGAACTTTAAAGAGGCTATTAGTAAAGCAAAAGTTCTGGTAGAAGATGGTGGTTTAGGTCACACTTCATCATTATACATAAACACACTTACTGAGAAAGATAAAATTGAAGAATTCTATAACTCAATGAAAACATGTAGAGTATTAATAAATACTCCAGCAGCGCAAGGTGGTATTGGAGATATATACAACTTTAAGTTAACTCCATCACTTACACTTGGTTGTGGATCATGGGGTGGAAACTCAGTATCTGAAAACGTAGGAATAAAGCAACTATTAAATGTTAAAACAGTTGCTGAAAGGAGAGAAAACATGCTTTGGTTTAGAGCACCAGAAAAAGTATATATTAAAAAAGGTTGCTTACCAGTTGCACTAGATGAACTTGGTACAGTACTTAATAAAAAGAGAGTATTTATTGTTACAGATAAATTCTTATATGAAAATGGTTATACAAAACCAGTAACAGATAAATTAGATGAATTAAAAATAGCGCATGCATCATTCTTTGATGTTGAACCAGATCCAACACTTGAATGTGCAGTAAAAGGAACAGAACAAATTAGAGCATTTAACCCAGATTGCATAATAGCAATTGGTGGTGGTAGCGCAATGGATGCTGCTAAAATTATGTGGGTAATGTATGAACATCCTGAAGTAGATTTCATGGATATGGCTATGAGATTTATGGATATACGTAAGAGAGTATACACATTCCCTAAGATGGGTGAAAAAGCATACTTTATAGCAGTACCAACAACTGCAGGAACAGGTTCTGAAGTAACTCCATTTGCTGTTATAACAGATGAAAAGACTGGAACTAAATATCCATTAGCAGATTACGAACTTATGCCTAATATGGCAATAGTAGACGCAGATATGATGATGAACGCACCAAAAGGTCTTACATCAGCATCAGGTATAGATGCAGTAACACACGATCTTGAAGCATTAGCATCTATGATGGCCACAGAATATACAGATGGTTTAGCAATAGAAAGCTTAAAGAATATATTTAAATATTTACCTCGTGCTTACGATAATGGCTCAAACGATCCAGAAGCAAGAGAAAAAATGGCTAATGCAGCTACTATGGCAGGTATGGCTTTTGCTAATGCATTCTTAGGTGTATGCCACTCAATGGCACACAAATTAGGATCATTCCATCACTTACCACATGGTGTAGCAAATGCGTTAATGATAGAATATGTATTAAGATTTAATAGCGTAGATGCACCACCTAAAATGGGAACATTCCCACAATATGACCATCCAAAAACATTAGAAAAATATGCTTTAGTTTCTGATGCTTTAGGATTAGGTGGAAAAACAAACGAAGAAAAACTAGAAAATTTAATTAAAGCAGTAAACGACTTAAAAGAAAAAGTTGGTATAAAGAAGACAATAAAAGATTATGGCATAGATGAAAAAGACTTCCTAGCAAGACTTGATGAAATGACAGAACAAGCCTTTGATGATCAATGTACTGGTGCAAATCCAAGATATCCATTAATGAGCGAAATAAAAGAAATGTATTTAAACGCATATTATGGAGGTAAAAGATAATGGCAGTAAAAATTGTAAAGGTGTTAGCTGAAAGAAAAAATAAAACAATATATAGAGATGGAGATAGAGTAATTAAATTATTCGAAAAGAAACATCCTAAATCTAATATATTAAATGAAGCATTGAATCAAGCAAGAGTAGAAGAAGCTACAGACTTAAATATTCCAAAGCTTTTAGAAGTAACTAAAATAAAAGAAGGTTGGGCTCTAGTATCTGAATATGTTTCAGGTACTACCCTTGCTGAACTTATGGAAAAACATCCAGAAAAAGAAGACGAGTATTTAGAACTATTTGTTAAACTTCAATTAGAAGTTTTATCTAAAAGAGTTCCTTTACTTAGCAGAATGAAGGACAAGTTTAGTAAAAAATTAAAAGAGACTGAACTTATAGATGATGCTACTAAATATGAACTTGAACAAAGATTAGATGGTATGAAAAATCATGCAAAACTTTGTCATGGAGATTTTAATCCAAGTAATATAATAATCACAGAAAAAGGTAATGCATATGTACTAGATTGGTCACATGCTACACAAGGTAATGCATCAGGTGATGCGGCAAGAACATTCCTTTTATTCTCAATACAAGGAAAAGATAAGTTAGCAGAAAAATATTTAGAAATATTTTCTAAGGAAAGTGAAATAGAAAAAACGCACATTAGAAGATGGATTCCAATAGTTGCAGCAACTCAGCTTACTAAAGGAATTAAAGAAGAACAAGAATTTCTAAGTCGTTGGATAAATGTTGTAGACTTCCAATAGGAAGGTAGTAAAGTATTAAATTGGATAATGGTACTTAGGTACGTTATTATATATTTTTTGATGTAAATAAGGAGGAATAAGATATGTCAGAAAGATTTGTTTTAAATGAAACTTCACACTTTGGTAGAGGTTCAAGAGAAGTACTAGCTCAAGAAATAGCAAACAGAGGATATAAAAAAGTATTATTTGTAACAGATAAAACTCTTTTAGATTGCGGTGTTGCAGGAAAAGTTAGTGCAGTTTTAGATGCAGCAGGTATCCCTTATGATACTTATGCAGATATTAAACCAAACCCAACTGTTAAAAATGTACAAGATGGTGTTAACGCATGCAAAGAATCTGGTGCAGATGTAATAGTTGCAGTAGGTGGTGGTTCTGTAATGGATACAGCTAAGGGTATTTCAATAATAATGACTAACCCAGATAGAGCAGATGTTGTATCTTTAGAAGGAGTATCTAATACTAAAAATAGAGGAATGGCAATGGTAGCACTTCCAACAACTCATGGAACAGCAGCAGAAGTTACAATTAACTATGTAATAACTGATGAAGACAGAGAAGTTAAAATGGTTTGTGTTGATCCTAACGATATACCACTTCTTGCAATAGTAGACTCTGAACTTATGGAAACACTTCCAAAATCTACAGCAGCAGCTACAGGTATGGATGCATTAACACACGCAGTTGAAGGATACATTACTAAAGGACACAATACTATGTCTGACATGTTCCACATGCAAGCTATTAAATTAATATTTAAATATTTACCAGCAGCAGTAAATGAAAAAGATCCAAAAGCAGTAGAAAAAATGGCTCTTGCTCAATATATAGCTGGTATGGGATTCTCAAATGTTGGACTTGGAATAGTTCACTCAATGGCTCACCAATTAGGTGCTGTATATGACACACCACACGGTCTAGCTAATACAATATTACTTCCAACAGTCATGAGATTTAATGGTGCAGTTTGCGCAGATAGATTTAAAGAAATACTAGCTGGTTTAGGTGTAATAGGAGCATTAAGCTTTACAGATGAACAAGCTGTAGAAGTATTTGTAGGAAAGATATTAGAACTTTCTAAAACAGTTGGAATAAACACAACAGTTAAAGATACTGGATGCAAAGAAGAAGATTTAGATATGCTTGCTGAAAAAGCAATGGCAGATCCATGTATGCCAGGTAACCCAAGAGAAGTTACTAAAGAAGACTTTATCAAATTATATAGAGAAGCTATGTAATAGGAAAGACAATGGAACAAGAAATAAACAAAGAAAAGCAAAAGAAAAAATTACATATATTGGATAAGATTTTTGTAATAGCATCATTTATAATACCAATGTTAGGAATGCTTGGAGATTATATAATGTGGCATGGAGTTACAGAAGGTGGATTCCCTGTATGTACATGTCTTTCGATATTTCCTTATGGAATACTGTTAGTAGTTCTTGCAATTATTGCAATGGTAAAGAAAATAGACACAGAGTTTTGCAAACTATGGGTAATATTGTTTATACCTTGGTTGTTTATTGGTGTAATACTTCTAGAAATGGTTGTGTTAGCATTAATAATCTGGTTAATTTCTTTAATAACGAATAAATAGTAAAATAATAAGTATATAAATTGACAAACAAGGCGAGATTGTTGAAATCTCGCTTTTTTTCGTGTATAATATACATACTTGAGGAAGTAGGGGAATATGAGAAGTATATATATAGTATTAACGATGACAGGCACTATAGTTTCAAGAATAGTAAAATTTTATACTAGAAAAGAATTTGGCCATGTGTCTATAGCGCTAGATAAAGAGTTAGAAAGAATGTATAGTTTTGGTAGATTAAATCCATACAATACTTTCATTGGTGGTTTTGTACATGAACATATACATAGCGGAACGTTTTATAGATTTAGAAATACAACATCTGAAGTTTTAAGAGTTAGAGTTACAGATGAACAATATGCAAAAATTGAACAAATAATATTAAATATGGAAGCTGAAAAAGAAAAATACAAATTTAATATACCAGGACTTTTTGCAGTAAGTATAAATAAAAAGATACAAAAAGAGAACCATTTGTATTGTGCAGAGTTTGTAAAATATGTTTTAGAAGAAGCGGGAGTAGTAGAAGGCTTGCCTGAAATAATACAACCGGAACATTTTTATGTGATTCCACATAAGAGTATATATAAAGGTCTTCTAAGAAATTATAGATACAGAGTAAAATTTACAGACAAAGAATTAAAACAAATGAAAAAGAACAATGTTAAATTAAGTAAAAGAAAACAGTTAAATTGCAATACTTAATGTTTTGTGATACCATTTTTAAGAGGGAAACAAATGAAAAAGAAACATAAAAAGATAATATATGGAATATTAACTAGTATAATAGCATTAGTATTAATAGTACTAGATGAAACTGAATATATAGATTTAGAGAAATATTTAGAAAGTAATAATGCAGTTGTTACAGAATCAAATGCATACACTGATGTTAACAAACTAAACGAATACAAAGTAGTTAGAGTTGTTGATGGAGACACTTTTGTTGTAGACTTTAATGGTAAAGAAGAAAAAGTAAGATTAATAGGAGTAGATACACCTGAAAGTGTACATGCAGATAGTAGCAAAAATACTAAAGAGGGTATACTAGTATCAGATTATACTAAATCTAAATTAAACGGAAAAACAGTTAAATTAGAATTTGATGTTAGTGAAAGAGACAAGTATGGAAGACTTCTTGCATATGTATATATAGATGGTGAAATGTATAATAAGCATTTATTAGAAATAGGATATGCTAAAATTGCAACATATCCACCAAATGTAAAATATGTAGAAGAATTTAAGAAAATACAAAAAGAAGCAAGAGAAAACAAAGTTGGATTATGGAACGAGTAGATAAGGAGAGAAAATGGATAAGAAGAAAATAACAATAATAGCAGTAATTACACTAATAGTTGTTGTTTGTCTAGGAGTAATAATATTTACAGGCACAGATAAACCTCCGGTAAATAATGTTATAAACAATAACAATAGTACAGGTGAACTTACAGGTAAAGCACCATCTAAAATAGATGATGATGAAAAAGATGTAACAAAGGCTATGAGAGAAGAATTATATAGCTTTATACCTAAAATATATTATGAAGAAATAGCTCCATTTTCAAGCTTTTTCATAATGGATGCAACACTTCAAAAAATGATGGATGAAGAGGATTTTGATTATTCTGAAGCTAATGTAAACAAATATGTAAAGAAAATATTTGGTAAAGATGCAAAGATAAATACTAAAGAAGTAACAGAGCCAGATGTAAGTAAATCAATATTCTATTATGACGAGGAATCAAAATCATATTCGGTAATACCTTTGGGATATGTTGGAATATTTAGTAAACAAATATTAATGAATGCAACAGAAACAAAAGATTATTATTATGTATATACATATATGTTATCTGGAGTATACAACTATGATGAAGATAGTGTAGTTACAGACGAATATGGAGATATAGATTTTGAAAACACAAAAGTACAAGTAATAATTGGAGATAAGAATGGCCATGATTTAGTACATGTTTTTGATAACTATGAAGATATGGAAAAAGAAGAAATATGGATTAGCGAGTATAGAGATGAAATGCCTGTTCTAAGATATACATTAAAGAAAGATGGTAAGTCATATTATCTTGTAGAAGTAGAACAAATAAATTATTAAGATAAGTAAAGTAACAGAAATTATATCTGTTACTTTTATTTTTATAAAAATAGTAGTATAATATGGGTATAATTTAGGGGGAAGAAAATGGAAGTGAAAGTAAAATCACGAGAAAGCATAGAAAAAATACATTGCCCCAAGTGCCATAAATTAATGGAATGTATAGGTGGCAAATGTGAATTTTGTGGAACAGATGCAATTAGTAAATATAAAAATAATATAATTATATTCTTTGTTATAGCAGGAATATCGTTGGGGTTATATAATTTGACAATAGATTTATTAGCAAAAGCAGATTTATTGGGGATGAGTGTAATCTTCGGCTTAGGGTTTGCTTTAGGAGTTATTGGCGGAATAGCGCAATATTTGGTGTTGAAAGAAGATGAGAATATAATTACAAGTAATACAATAATAAAATCACAAGAAACAACAATGAAAAGAGCTCAAGAAATAATTAAAAGTGCAAAAGGTAAAATAGAAGATAATGCAACAATACAAACTATTTTGAAAGAAAACAATGAATTAACCGAAAAAGTAAAAGATGAAATCGAAAAAGCCAAAAAGAAAAGACAAAAAAAGGAAAAAGAAATTGAAAGTAAAAAAATAAAACAAACTATTTTGGAAGAAAAGAATAAAGCGTATGAGAAAGATAAGAAAAAAATAGTAGAAAAATATACGAAAAAAATATTAGGTAATTCAGAAATACTATGTTTATATTATAAGATTTTAGACAACGGGTATAAAAGTGCAGAATCATTAAGAAAAGATTCTAAAAAAATATTTAAAATATTATTATGGGATTTTGTGTTAGGAGATATCAAAATAAAAGACGATGGAATAAAAACACATGGAACATTTGATTTGTATAAATCGAAATATATTTTGAATAATATTGATGAATTAAATGTTGATACATTAAAAATAGAAATAAGCACTAAATATAATAAAGATTATATACAGGTGAATAAATATTTAACGACAAATAATGTAGCGGAATTGTCTAGCGAATATGAGGGATATAGATTTTCTGCAAAATGTAGACCTATATTTGTATACACATGTTTATTTGTAAATATGATGAAAGCTAACGAAAAGCTAATAGAATTTGAAAATAACGAAGAATTATTCACAATATATAACAATATGTATGAAGCAAAGATTACAGATGAAAGTATTGTAAATAAGATGTATACTCTTTATACAAATTTATATACCAAATCATTCAAAGGTAAATTAGAAGAAACAGATTGGTGTACGATAATAGAATTAGCAAAAAGAAAGAAACTGGCTGAAAAGTATAATATTGATTCGGATGTTGTTATTGAAACTAAAGAACAATTGATAGATTATATAGTTGCTAATCTTATAGATTTTAATAGAGAAGGTCAAATAATAGGCATTGCAAACATTCTTAATAAACAAGAAAAAATGAAGACATCTCTTAAATTCGATATAATAACAAATATAGATGATATATTAAATGATGCATCTGCTAGAATGATTAAAATTAAAGAAGAAAAGGAACTAGAAGAACTTAAAGCAGAAAGAGACAGACTTCTTAAAGGAGATTTATCCAAAGAAAAGAATAGAGAAGAATTAGAGCTAAGTTTGGATAATATTAAAACTGGTTATGATTTTGAAAACTACGTTGCTACTCTATATAAAAGATTGGGTTACACAATAGAAAAAGTTACTAAAAAGAGTGGAGATCAAGGAGCGGATGTTATAGCTATAAAAGATAATTATAGATATGTTATTCAAGCGAAATATTATAGTAGTCATGTAGGAAATGCAGCTGTTCAAGAAATAGTAGCCGCAATAGCTATGTATAAAGCAAATAAGGGTATTGTTATTACTAACAATGCATTTACTCAATCTGCTAAAGAACTTGCTAAAGCGAATAATATTGAACTTGTTGATGGAAAGAAAATAGAAGAATACAAAAAACAAATTCTAGGAAGATATCAAATAAAAGTTAAGATATAAACACAAAAACAGGGATGAAATATACCCTGTTTTTTGTATGCTAAAATACACATATAAATAACTTAAAAAAATAAGTTATAAAAGTCTCACAAGTATTGCAAAATAAATATTAGTGATATAAAATATAGTTAGCCAATTTAAGGAGGTTTTTATATGATAAAAGTTGGAATAAATGGATTCGGAAGAATCGGAAGATTAGTAATGAGAGCATCGCTAGAAAGGGAAAATGTAGATGTAGTAGCAGTAAATGATCCTTTTATAGATCTAGAATACATGAAGTACATGTTACAATATGACACAATACATGGAAAATTAAACAAAGAAATTAAAGTTGAAGATGGAGCTTTAGTTGTAGATGGTAAGAAAATACTTGTATACAATTTCAAAGATCCTAACGAAATACCTTGGAGAGATTCAGGAGCAGAATATATTGTTGAATCTTCAGGTGCATTCACAACTTATGAAAAAGCATCAGCACACTTAACTGGTGGAGCTAAAAAGATAGTTATCTCTGCACCAGCAAAAGATAACTCACCTATGTTTGTTATGGGTGTAAACCACGATACATACACTAAAGATATGGTAGTTGTATCTAACGCATCTTGTACAACAAACTGCTTAGCACCTCTTGCTAAAGTTGTAAACGATAAATTTGGAATTGAAGAAGGATTAATGACTACAGTTCACTCTGTAACTGCAACTCAAAAAACAGTTGATGGTTCATCAAACAAAGACTGGAGAGGCGGAAGAGCAGCAACATACAACATTATACCTTCATCTACAGGAGCAGCTAAAGCTGTTGGTAAAGTTATACCAGAACTTAATGGAAAACTTACTGGTATGTCATTCAGAGTTCCAACTCTAGATGTATCTGTAGTAGACTTAACATGTAGATTAAAAACTCCTGCAAAATATGATGAAATAGTAGCAGCAGTTAAAGAAGCATGTGATGGTGAATTAAAAGGAATTATGTCTTACACAGAAGACGATACAGTTTCTTCAGACTTTATACATGATCCACACACAAGCATATTCGATGTTAAAGCAGGTATTCAATTATCTGATACATTCGTAAAACTAGTAGCTTGGTACGATAACGAATGGGGTTACTCAAACAAAGTGTTAGATTTAGTAGCACATATGTATGAAGTAGATAATAAATAAGAGGTTGTTTAAGAGGATAAAAATATATGAATAAAAAAAGTGTTAGAGATATTGATGTATCTAATAAAAGAGTTTTAGTTAGAGTGGATTTTAATGTTCCTTTAGATTTAGAAACAAAAACTACAATAACAAACGATAAAAGAATTAGAGAATCATTAAATACTATAAAATATTTAATAAATAACGATGCTAAAGTAATTCTTTGCTCCCACATAGGTAAGACTAAAGAAAAACTTTCAATAGCTCCAGTAGCTGTTCGTTTAGGTGAATATCTAGAAAAACCAGTAACGCTTATACCAGAAATAATTGGAGATAACGCAAAAGCTGTTATCTCTAATATGAAACCTGGTGATGTAGTATTACTAGAAAATGTTAGAAGATTTGCTGAAGAAGAAGCAAATGATGAAACGTTTGCAAAAGAATTAGCATCTCTTGCAGATATCTATGTAAATGATGCATTTGGAACTGCACATAGAGCACACGCTTCAACAGAAGGTGTTGCAAAACATTTACCTGCTGTATGTGGTTTCTTAATAGAAAAAGAATTAAAAGCTTTAGGAGATGCAATAGATAATCCTAAAAGACCACTAGTTGCAATAATTGGTGGTGCTAAGGTTTCATCTAAAATTGCAGTGCTTTTAAATCTTTTAGAAAAAGTAGACACAATAATAATTGGTGGTGGAATGACATATACATTCGTTAAAGCATTAGGTGGTAACATTGGTAATTCTATACTTGAAGAAGACAAGATAGAAGTTGCTAAAGAAATACTTGCTAAAGCTAAGGAAAAGAATGTAAAAGTTGTACTTCCAATAGATACAGTAGCGGCTGTAGAATTTGCAGAAGATGCAGATAGCATAGTAGTAGAATCAATGAATATACCTGATGGATACCAAGGTATGGATATTGGACCTAAATCTATAGAATTATTCACAGAAGTAATTAAAGGAGCTGGAACAGTTGTATGGAATGGACCAGTTGGAGTATTTGAGTTTAAGAAATTTGCGACTGGAACAAATGCGGTAGCTAAAGCTATGGCAGAATCTAACGCTGAAACAATAATAGGCGGTGGAGATAGTGCATCAGCAGTAGCTAAAGCAGGTCTAGAACATGAAATGACACACGTATCTACAGGTGGTGGAGCATCACTAGAATTTATGGAAGGAAAAGAACTTCCGGGAATAGTTGCTCTAAATGACAAGTAGGTGATGATATGAATGTAAATATGGGTATATCAGGCTGCTCAGGTATGACTGCTTGTATGGAATTGGGAACACCAATGCAACAATTTTTAGGACATTTAAGAGTAGCATTTGATCTTTTTATAATACCATGTATATTAATTCTAGCAATTGTAATTATAACAGTGTGTTTTATAAAAAAGAAAAGAAAAAACAAGGCAAAAAACGAAGCACAAGGAGAAATAAATGAAGAAAATAGCATCAAATAAATTTGTTATAATAATACTTGCGGCGATAATAATTATCGCTGTGAGTATTTTGATGCTTTTAGGGGATAAAGAAGATAATAAAACTGTTATCCCAAATGCGGAAAATACAGATAGCCTAACAGAAGAACAAATGTTAAGTATAAAAGCTCAATATGAGCAAGATGGGAACATGAAGGAATTTGAAGATGTATTTAACAATATTGAACAAGCTGTAGCATCTAAATTTTTAGATGGAACAATCACTTCAGATGAAGAGTTAAAATTGGAAATAGATAAAATCAACAAGATGTTTAAATCGTCTGATTGGGATTATCTAGAAATAATATATCCATCGTTTTGGATGGGAACATGGAATTTGGATTCTAAAGGTAAACTGTATTTCACATTTTCACATAAATCTTTAACACCAAATTGGGTAAAAGATTTAGAAATGAAAGATTGTGTAAAATAAGGAGTAACATATGCGTAAAAAAGTTGTAATTGGAAACTGGAAAATGAATATGACAGCTGAAGAAGCAAAAAACTTCTTAAGATTTATGTCTGTTGAAGTTAAAGATGGAGATGTAGAAGTTGGATTTGCGGTGCCATATACAGCTCTTTGGGCAAGTATGGATGCTGTAAGAGACAACGAATATATCGGCATAGCAGCACAAAACGTACACTTTGAACCAAGAGGAGCATATACAGGCGAAATAAGTGTAGAAATGCTTAAAGAAGCAGGAGTTAAATATTGCATAATTGGTCATAGTGAAAGAAGACAATATTTTAACGAAACAGATGAAGCTGTAAATAAAAAAGCTAAAGTTCTATTAGAAAACGGAATAACTCCAGTAATATGTGTTGGAGAAACACTAGAAGAAAGAGAAGCTAATATTCATATGGGAAGAATTGAGAATCAAGTAAGACTTGCCATAGATAATATAGATATAAGATTTGTAGATAAAATAATAATAGCATACGAACCAATATGGGCTATAGGTACAGGTAAAACAGCTACAAAAGAACAAGCAGAAGAAATGTGTTCGCATATTAGATATAATGTAGCAAAAATGTACGGATTAAATGTAGCAGATGATGTTAGAATTCAATACGGCGGAAGTGTAAATGAAGCTAACGCAAAAGAGCTATTTGAAATGCCTAATATTGATGGAGCACTAGTTGGTGGTGCAAGCTTAAAACCAACATTTACTAATATAATAAAAGCAGCAAGATAATAGGGGAGAAAAATATGAAGGATAAACAGTATGTACTAATGGTCTTAGATGGCGTTGGTATAAATGAGGATGAAAGAGGTAATGCATTTAAAGCAGCAAACACACCTAATATAGATAAGCTATTTGCAAAATATCCAAATGCGGCGCTTAAAACAAGCGGACTAAGTGTAGGACTTCCAGATGGACAAATGGGAAATTCTGAAGTTGGTCATATGAGTATAGGTGCAGGAAGAGTAATTTACCAAGACTTAACATTAATCTCAGAAAAGATTAGAACGGGTGAGTTTTTTAAGAATAAAGTGCTTTTAGATGCTGTAAACCATGTTAAAGAAAAAAATAGTAAGTTACATATATTTGGACTTTTATCTGATGGTGGAGTTCATTCACACATAGAACATTTCTATGCGTTACTTGAACTTGCTAAAAGAGAAGGTGTATCTAAGGTATATATTCATGCATTTATGGATGGAAGAGATACTCCTCCAACATCTGGTGTAGAATATATGAGAGCTTTAGAAAATAAATGTAAAGAACTAGAAGTAGGTAAAGTTGCAAGCATATGTGGTAGATACTACGTTATGGATAGAGATAAACGTTGGGATAGAGTAGAACTTGCATATAATGCATTAACTACTGGTGAAGGTAAACACTTTAAATCTGCTGAAAGGGCAATAGAAAATTCATATGAATGTCAAGAATTTGATGAGTTTATAAAACCTATAGTTTTAGTAGATGAAGAAGATAAGCCTTTAGCTTTAGTAGAGTCTGGAGATGCAGTAATATTTGCAAACTTTAGACCAGATAGAGCGCGTGAAATATCTCATGCATTTAAAGATACAAACTTTACTGGTTTTACAAGAAAAACTGGTAAACTTTCAAACCTTATGTATGCCAGTATGACAGAATATGAAGAAACATTAGATACTGTTAAAGTTGCATTTGAGAGAGAAGAAATAAAAGAAACATTAGGCGAGTTTTTAGCTAAACGTGGATATACACAATTAAGAATAGCTGAAACAGAAAAATATGCCCATGTTACATTTTTCTTTAATGGTGGAGAAGAAAAAGAATTTAATGGTGAATCTAGAATTCTTGTTCCATCACCAAAGGTTGCAACTTATGACCTTAAACCAGAAATGTCTGCATATGAAGTTACAGATAAACTAATAGAAGAGATTGATGGAAAGAAACATGATGTAATTATCGTTAACTTTGCAAATGGAGATATGGTTGGACATACTGGAGATTTCGATGCTGCAGTAAAAGCAGTAGAAGCAGTAGATGAATGTGTTGGTAAAGTAATAGATAAACTAGTTTCAGTAGGTGGAGAAGCAATAATAATTGCAGACCATGGTAACTGTGAACAAATGGTAGATTTAGTTACTGGTGAGGTTGTTACTTCGCATACAATATTCGATGTTCCAATAATAGTTGTATCAGATAGATATACTAAAGTAGAATGTGGAACATTAACAGATGTATCACCAACATTAATAGATATGATGGGCTTAACAAAACCAAAAGAAATGACAGGTCGTTCATTAGTAAAATAGAAAGGAAGTTATATTATGGAAAAAGATATGAGAATTAAAGAAGTACACGCAAGAGAAGTATTAGACTCTAGAGGAAACCCTACAGTAGAAGTAGAAGTTAAATTAGAATGTGGAGCTAAAGGTAGAGCAATAGTACCTTCTGGAGCTTCTACAGGAGCATTTGAAGCTGTAGAATTAAGAGATGGAGATAAATCTAGATACTTAGGTAAAGGTGTTCTAAAAGCAGTTGCAAATGTAAATGATGTAATAGCTAAAGAAGTTGTAGGAATGGATGCTACAGAACAAGAAAAACTAGATGAATTAATGAACAAACTAGATGGAACAGATAATAAAGGTAAACTGGGAGCAAATGCAATACTAGGTGTATCAATGGCAGTTATGAGAGCTGCAGCAGAAGCTCAAGAAATTAGCATTCACACATATATTGGAGATGGTGAAGGAGTAACTCTTCCAGTTCCAATGATGAACATATTAAATGGTGGAAAACAGGCAGATAATAGTGTTAACGTACAAGAATTTATGGTAATGCCAGTTGGAGCACCAAACTTTAGAGAAGCTTTAAGATGGTGTGCAGAAGTATTCCACAATCTAAAAGCAGTTCTTAAAGCTAAAGGATACAGCACAGCGGTTGGTGATGAAGGTGGATTTGCACCAAACTTAAAGAAAGATGAAGAAGCATTAGAATACATAGTTGAAGCAATAACTAAAGCAGGATATACTCCAGGAAAAGACTTTAGAATAGCAATTGATGCTGCTGCAACAGAAATGTATGAAGAAGCTAAGAAAATAGGTAAAGAAGGATCATACTACTTCTGGAAAACAGGAGAAATATTTACAGTAGAAGAAATGATAAGCTTCTGGGAAAAAATGTGTGAAAAATATCCAATCATATCTCTTGAAGATGGCCTAGCAGAAGAAGATTGGGACGGTTGGAAACTACTTACAGATAGATTAGGTAAGAAAATACAATTAGTAGGAGATGATTTATTCGTAACTAATGTATCAAGACTTAACAAAGGAATTGAAACTAAAGTAGCTAACTCAATACTTATTAAAGTTAACCAAATAGGAACAATATCTGAAACTTTAGCAGCAATTAAACTTGCAAATGATAACGGTATGACAGCAGTTGTATCACATCGTTCTGGTGAAACAGAAGATACTACAATAGCAGATCTTGTTGTTGGGCTTAACGCTGGACAAATTAAAACAGGAGCACCTTCTAGAACAGATAGAGTTGCAAAATATAACCAACTTCTAAGAATTGAAGAAGAATTAGGAGATAAAGCAAAATATCTTGGATTAGATGCATTCTTTAATCTAAAATAATAAAAATATAGATATAAAATAAAACAAGTCATAATAGCATGACTTGTTTTATTTACATATAAGTAACTGCTGTTAACATAATTTGAAAAATATACCTTCTTGTGGTATAATATACGTATCAATATTTTTTAGTCCCATGTAAAATTTTATTGGAGGTATAAAAACAATGACTAATGAAATGTTTGAAAAAACGATGAAAATTATGGTACGGTTAATTTGTAGCTTGCTAGTTCTTTTAGCTATTCTTCTTGTAGTATTAATTGCTACTACTGTTTCTGCAAGTAATGTTGCACCGGCTGCATCTACTGCTAACAACGGAAAGACAGCTGTAAGCTTAAGAAGTGAAGAATTAGCACCTAGTAAACCTATAGCACCTGTGGAAGAAATTCCTGAAGAAGTTCCTGAAACTACTGCTAAAGAAGAAAAGTGGTATACTGAAGAAGAGTTAGATTTACTCGCAAGACTCATATACTTTGAGGCTCGTGGTGAATGTTATGAAGGTCAAGTTGCAGTTGGAGCTGTTGTTATGAACAGACTTAAAACTTCCGGCTTCCCTAATACTATTCACGATGTAATCTATCAAAAGAATCAGTTTAGCCCCGTTTCTAGCAGCAAGTGGAATTCTGAGATTACAGATTATGGTACTTGTTACCAAGCTGCAATCGAAGCTCTTAACGGAGCTGATCCTACTGGTGGTGCTACATTCTTTTATAATCCTCGGATTAGTACAAGCCAGTGGATTTTCACTAGACCTGTAGTAAAAGTAATTGGAAACCATAATTTCGCAAAGTAAGGTTGCCCTGATGGGCAACCTTATTTCTGTGTATATATGGATTTGCATATATATAAATTTGCAAAAACTCCTTTTTGTGATATAATAATCACATTAAAGGGGTAAGTATATGAAGAAATTATATGAACTAGCAAAAAAATATTATTTGAAGTATAAAGAGATAGTAAACTATTTAATATGTGGTGGGCTTACTACAGTACTTAACTTTGTGGCATACATGCTATTTACAAGACTTATGCATTTAGAAGAAGTAACAAGTAGTAGTTTAGCGTGGGTTGTTGCAGTAATATTTGCATATGTAGTAAATAAGATATTTGTATTTGAAAGTAAAACAAAAGGCTTTAAGGCTGGATTTAAGGAATTTGTATCATTTATTGGCTGTAGAATAATATCTGCAATAACTTGTGATGTAGGAACATTTGCGTTAATGGTAAAAGTATTACACATAAACGATGTTGTTTCTAAGATAGTAACTCAAATTATGGTAATAGTAGTAAACTATTTATTTAGCAAGTTGTTGGTATTTAGAAAAAAAGATAACAAATAAATATATAATATAAAAATGAAAGATACCCATAAGGGTATCTTTTTAATTTAGTAGGTATATAGAGTAATTTAGAATGAAAGCAAAAGAAATCCATAATAGATATGGGATATTAAGTAGACTAGCTGTTTTGTTTAATTTATAAAATTCATATATCATAAAAGATACGAGTACTATTAATAAAACTAGCCATAAAGTGGATACTGCAAATAAAGTGAATCTAAAGAAAAGTAATGGCCATAAGCTATTTACAACTAACTGAGCATAATACAGTTTGTTTGCTTTAGCATTATTTTCTTTTTTAGATATTATATATGCACTAATACCCATAAGAATATATAATACACTCCATACTATAGGGAATAAGAAACCAGGTGGGGCAAATGAAGGCGTTTTTATCTTATTATATATTTCGGTATTACCACCAATCATATTGCCTAAAAATCCTGTTATAAGCGGAATTAAAATATATAATAATAATCTTTTGTACTTGTTCCATAATTTTTTTATTTTATTAAT
>JAZTYX010000011.1:0-12295 GCA_045637095.1 Clostridia bacterium
TGCATATGAATCAAATGAATTACATATGTTAAGTGGAGATGACATTATTAAAGATCCAGAATATCTAAAAGAAGTTATAAATATACGAGCAGAAAGATATAAAAAGAAGAAAGACGAATATATACGCCTCCCAAAAGATTGTATGAAAACTATAGGTAAGGATGAAAAATTGCCTTTAGAAGAAATGTACTTTATGTTATTAAATCAAGATATGAGAAGAGTATACTTTGCAGAATATATGAATAACAATATAGGTTATTATAAAAAATATCTTGCTAAACAAGAAATAATAAATAGCGAATTAGACTTAGAAAATTGTAACACATTTGAAGAGGTTATAGATGAAATAAAAGGTGTAAGATATATTTATGCTGGACAAGCATTTCCACCAAATCTTCTTAAAAATGAAAGAGTAGCAAATTATATTTTATCTAAATACGATAACTATATAATAGAAAATGGTGAAATTGTAAGAAAGTTAAAGAAAGAATTAAAATACACACCAATGCCTATAAAAGATACAAGAAATGATGAGGATAATGAAGATAACGAAGTATATCAAAAATATCTAAAACAAAAAGAACTTATACTTGCTGGTGAGACAGATGTAAGTAAAATTGTCTTCAAAAAGAACAAAATTGATGATGAATGTGAAGATGAAGAATACGAAGAAAATATATCAGAATACTTTGATGAAGATGGTGATTGGCGTACTATAGATGTAGATGATGATGATGAACTACCATTCTAAAGAAAAAAATAATAGGAGATAAAAATGAGCACATGGTGGTCTAATACCGAAAAATATTTAGTAAAAACATATAGAATAAAAGAGATACAAACTTATCTATTAGATAGAGAAATACATATCAGAGAAAGTGGTAATGGATTTATAGAGTTTGCTACATCATATGATGAATATGATAATCGTGCGCGAATCGAATATAAATATGATAAAAATGAAATAATAAAAGACATATTTAACATAGATAAAAATGCCACAATTTATTATTCCTATCTTGAAGCAAGTGAAATTCCAGAGTTAAATAAGAATAAATATTGTGAATATAAAAGTATAGATGAGAAGCTCGTGGGGCAAGATTGTATTAAAGATAAAGAAGTAGCTAAAATGCTTTGTAAACGAGCTGCATATTATTATGACTTTTTAGCAGATGATTTGAAAAAAGATATTGCATTTACGGTAGAACTAATAAAAAAGGAATACCAGATATATCTATACTTATCTGATGAAATAAGAGAGAAAATAGAAAAAGATAGGAAGATTATATACGATTTAATAAAAAACAACAGATGTATATATAACTTGTTGTCTAAAGAACTTCAAGAAGATCCGGAAATAGAGTATTATTTTGGAGGTGTGTATGAGCGGAGATATATCAGTGCAATTCTATATAGTATATGGAGATATAAGTGGTGAAAAGAAAAAAGAGCTGTTAGATTATTTAGAAGGGTTAAATAAACGTTTAGGGAAAAAACTACATATAAATTGCGAACGCATAGATAATAGTATCGTAAGAATAACAGAGCCAGGAATATCTAAAAACGGTAGTTTTAGAGGCGTTATAAAAGACAAGATTGAGTTCGTTGAGAAAATAATAAGTATAGATAAAGACAATATTGAAGTGGAAGTGTCTTTTGATACATGCTATGAAACAGACAGTAAAATTTACTATTATAAAAATGGCAAAATAGAATATGTTACAAGTAAAACTAGAGAATTTGAAAGACTCAAAGATAATAAAGAAGAACTTATTAAGAAAATAAAAGAAGATATTAGCTTTTTTGAATATTTAACTGATGAAGAAAGAAAAGATTTTGAGTATCAAAAAGCGTCAATGTATGCTGTATATCCAAATATAACTAGAGAAGTAGGAACTGGAGAATTTGATTCGCTTTATTCTGAAGAGTTTGTAAAGAGCGAGGCGGCTATAGCCCTTGCGTTTAAATTAGGTACAAGAGATACTCTTTTAGAAAATAGAATATTGCCACACTTTATTAAAAATACCGAACTATTAAAAGCATTACTTACGCTAAATCCATATTACATTAAATATATGCCTGTAGAATTAAAAAAAGATAAAAAATTAATAATGTTATTAATTGAAAAATCAAAAGAAAAATATACGTGTAGAATTAATGTAAAAGATATAGATAATAGTTTATATAAAGACAAAGAAGTTATGACTAAGTTTAATGAGTTATATTCGGATGATTGGCTAAGTGGAACCGATAAAAAGTTGGTTGAAAAAATACTAAAGGCAAATAACTTTGAACAAGTTAATGAAGAAGAGAATACAGAAGATAATCAGCTAGAAGAAAATATACAAGAACACATTACTAGAATTTCAGAACATTTTGATGCAGATATTGATGAATATTGCGCTGTATACTACGATGTTGAGTTTGATGAAGATGAACTGCCATTCTAAAGAACAATACTAAATATATAAAAGACATATTGTTATTTGTTAAGACAATATGTCTTTTTGTGGTATATATATAAAAATATCTTGCTAAATTTTCAATTATTAGATAATATAGTAGTATCGAAAACGTAGGAGGAAACTATGTATTATAATAAGGGTATAGAAGAAATAGAAAAAGAACTAAAGACTAGTTCTAAAGGACTAACTAGTAAAGAAGTAGCTAAAAGGCAAGAAAAATATGGTCTAAATGTATTACCAAAGAAGGAATCGGATAGCATTGTTAAGATATTCTTTAATGAATTTAAGGATCCAATGGTAATATTATTGTTATTTGCAATTCTTGCTTCATTAATAGCAGGTGAAGTAATAGATGCTATAGCAATATTTGTTATCGTATTAATAGATGCTGCTATGGGAGCATACCAAGAAAATAAAGCAAACAATACAGCAGAAGCGTTAGCTAAACTTGTAACAACTAAAGTAAAAGTTGTAAGAGATAATGAAGTAGTATCTATAGACGCAAAAGATTTAACAATAGGAGATTATGTATTATTAGAATCTGGAGATAAAATTAGTGCAGATATGAGAATTGTAGAAGCACATAATTTAGCAATAGATGAATCGATACTTACAGGTGAAAGTGTACAAGTATCTAAAAATAGCGATATTGTAAATAAAGAAAATGTCCTAATTGCAGACCAAAGTAATATGGCTTTCTCTGGTACAACAGTTGTAACAGGTAGAGCAAAAGCTATAGTTGTAAGTATAGGACTTGGGACTGAAATAGGAAAAATAGCAGACAGTATAAATAATGCTGAAGATGAAAAATCTCCACTAACAATAAGAGTAGAAAAACTATCTAAACAAATTAGTATGCTAGTTATAGCAGTTGCAATCGTAGTAGCAACACTACTAATAATAAAACAAGTACCAGCAAATGAAATATTCTTATCTGTAATAGCGCTTGCTGTATCAGCAATGCCAGAAGGATTACCATTAGCGCTTACTATGGCTTTAACTATAGCATCAAATAAGATGGCTAAGAAAAACGTAATTGTTAGAAAATTAAAATCAGCTGAATCTTTAGGCAGCTGTACTGTTATAGCATCAGACAAAACAGGTACATTAACAGTTAACGAACAAACAGCTAAGAAAATTATTTTACCAAATGGCGTAGAATATAATGTTTCTGGAACAGGCTTTAGTTTTGAAGGCGAAGTTACAGGAGATAATATAGAATACGCAAAAGAAATAGCAGTTCTAGGAGTAATAAACAACGAATCAACAGTAAACGAACATCAAACAATTGGTGATTCAATAGATATTGCATTTAAAGTATTAGGTAAAAAACTTGATGTGGAAACACATACATTAAAAACACTAGAAACAATACCTTATGAATCAGAGAATAAATTCTCAGCAGTATTCTATGAAAAAGAAGGCGAAACATATTGTACAGTTAAAGGTTCGTTAGAAGTAGTTAAATCTTTCTGTAAAGATATTAATCTAGTAAAAGAAAAACTAGACTCGGATATATTAGAAAACCAAAACGAAGCATTAGCAAAAGATGGTTATAGAGTTATAGCACTTGCTGATGGAAAAATTAAAAAACAAGAACATTATACAATTGATGATATAAAGAGCTTAACATTTATGGGTATGGTTGCATTCATAGATCCAATAAGAAAAGAAGCGGTATCTTCAATAAAAGAATGTCGTCAGGCTGGAATTAAAGTTTTAATGATAACTGGTGACCATCCATTAACAGCATTCTCAATAGCAAAAGACTTAAAATTAACAGAAAAATTTGAACAAGTAGCAACAGGTCATGATGTAGATGAAGAATTTAACAAAGGCGAAGAAAGCTTTGATAAATTTATTAAAGGTAAAGTTGTTTATGCTAGAGTTACACCACTTCAAAAATTAAAAATAGTAGAATCATTAAAAAGACAAGGTGAATTTGTTGCAGTTACAGGTGATGGCGTAAACGATGCACCAGCACTTAAAGCAGCTAATATCGGTGTTGCAATGGGAAGTGGAACAGATATAGCTCGTGAAACAGCGGATATGATAATAGTAGATGATAACTTCACATCAATAGTTGAAGGTATTAAAGAGGGACGTGTAGCATACGCTAATATACGTAAAATAATACTATTCTTAATATCTTGTGGTTTAGCAGAAGTTGCATTCTTCTGTTTATCTATAGTATTAAATCTTCCAATGCCTCTAGTTGCAATTCAATTATTATGGTTAAACGTTGTAACAGATGGTGTTCAAGACTTTGCTTTATCTTTTGAAAAAGCAGAAAAAGGAATATTAAAAGAAAAACCACGTGATCCTAAAGAATCTATATTTAACAAAGAATTATTACAAGAAATTCTAGTTTCAGGTTCAGTTATAGGAACAGTAGTATTTACAGTTTGGTACTTCTTATTAAACAAATTTAATATGGAAGTAGATATGGCTCGTGGATACATTATGGCACTTATGGTGTTTATACAAAACATACATGTATTTAACTGCAGAAGTGAACATAGATCAGCATTTAGCACACCACTTAGCAATAACTGGTTTATACTATGCGGTGTAGCAGCATCAATTCTATTACAAATAATAGTAATGGAAGTTCCATTCTTCTCACAATTCTTACAAACAGTATCTATACCATTTGGCCACTTAGCATACTTGTTTGCAACAGCAGCATTAATACTAATTGTTATGGAATTCTATAAATTAATAAACAATGCAGTTAGAAGAAAAAAGCTAAAGAAGGCATAAAAATAAAAAACAAAAGGTTTAGTAACAACTAAATCTTTTGTTTTTTTATATATGTGATATAATAAAGAAAAAACTAAAGAGGTAATATATATGAAAAATATAGGAAACAGATATGATTGGCAAGCAATGGTTATAGTAACTGTTTTAATGTTAATTGGAATTGGTATACTATGGGGAACAGGTTTGTTCGCTGTTACAAGTTTAGAAACTTTTGTGGAATGGTTTATGCAATTTGGTATGGCTTTAATATTTTGTGGCTTCTTTATAGGAGTAGGCTTGTATTGTTGGGTGTTATACTTTAGAAATGTAGTAGCTAAACCTAAAGAACGCACTTTGTACCTTAAAGAAAAAGAAGATAATATGTGCACATTTGTAGACAAGAAAGGCAATATTTTTTATTTTGAAGATTCTAACTATACAGTTGGACATTACTATTTAGTATCTAAAACAAGAGATCATATACATAGTATAAAAGGCGAGTCGACGGATAATTTTGAGATTAAAACTAGAATAAATTATTGGCTAAATTTCTATACACCAATAGGAGATTTTGAAAATTTATTTTTACTACCAATTGTATATGTAATAATGTTTCCGTTTGTTTTTATGATAATATCTTCGGAAGTTATAATAAGAATAATTGGTTCAATATTTTTTGCACCTTGTGCCTTAATATTACTTTATGACTTAAAAGAAAAAATAAGAAGGAGTAGAGGTTAATGATAGATATAGTTAAAGCAAAACAAGCATTTAAGAAATTTTTAGAAAGATATAAATCAGATGAAGATGTACTTGGTTTTGAACTTAAAGTTGTTCATACATATCATGTAGTAGATAACGCAAGATTGATAGCAGAAAAGTTAAATCTAAGCGAAGAAGATGCAAAGCTTGCGGAATTAATTGCATTACTTCACGATGTGGGTAGATTTGAAGAAATAACATATCTTAAGCAGTTCGATAACGCTACATTTAATCACGCAGAACATGGAGTAAAAATGCTATTTGACCAAAATCTAATTCGCGAATTTATACAAGATAATACTTATGATGAAATAATTAAGACTGCAATAGCAAATCATAACAGATTAGCTATAGAAGAAGGATTAGAAGAAAGAGTTTTACTTCATTCTAAAATAATAAGAGATGCAGATAAATTAGATAATTTTAGGGTGAAGAAGGAAGAAAAAATAGAAGCAATATTTCCAGGCAGAGTAAAAGATAAAGAGCATATAGAAAGTTCAACTGTATCAGACAAGGTGTATGAAACAGTTATGAACAAACAATGTGTAAATATACACGATAGACAAACAGCATTAGATTGTTGGGTATGTGTTCTTGCATTTATATATGATCTTAACTTCAAAGAAACATTTGAAATAATTAAAGAGCTAAACTATGTAAATATATTAATAGATAGATTTACATATACAAAAGAAGAAACAAAAGAAAGAATGGAAAGTATACGACTACTAGTAAACAACTATGTAGAAGATAATATAAAATAGGAGGAAAATATATGAAAAGTATTAGTTATAACAATGATAGTATAGAAATAACAACAGAAAAGAAAAAACTATTTGGAGGAGTATCTACAAAAACAATTACAATACAAATGAAGGATATTGCAAAAGTTGCAAAGGAAGAATTTGGAGGTAATCTAAATTCAGTAACATTTTTTCTAAAAGATAATAATGAAGAGTTTATTACACTAGATGAAATGAAAGAAAAGGGCGAATTAACTAATATGTTAGATTTCTTAATAAAGTCTAAAGATAAATATTCGTATGAAGTAAAACTATTTGACATAGATACATTAGAAGAAAAAGATATATAATTAAAAGACAATGTAAAAGAGAAACAATAAAAAGCAGACGTTTTCGTCTGCTTTTTGTAGTGTAAAATTATGTTTAAATATGCTAATGTAATAAAACATACATTATTCTTTATTCATCTTTGTTTAAGAATAACGCAAGTTCTTTTAGCATATTACAACCATGTTTAATTTGTTTATCCGTTAGCTTGTTTAGTTTGATTTTAGTGTTAGAAATTAAATTTGGATCTTTGCCGAATAGAATGTAATCTGCAGATTTATTCGTGTATTCACAAAGCAACTTTAACTTTTCTAAAGATAACATACATTTACCTTTTTCTACTTGCCCTAAATATTGTGGTGTAACATGTATTTCTTTTGCTAAAGATTCTTTAGTCATGCCTAATTCTTCGCGAATAACGGTAATTCTTTTACCAATTTCAACTTTCATAAACTTACAACCTCTTGTTAACCACATTTTAAGTCTAATGTAGATTTTATGAATGAAAATACACACTGTATAAATGTGGTAAAATGTGACAATTTATGATATATTAAAATCACTGAGGTGGAGGTAAATATGGTTACTAAACATGTAAATATAATGTTAATAGAAGATGATATAAGTGAAGTTGCTAAGTTTAAAGAAGTTTTCAAAGATAGAAAAGATGTATCTTTAGTTGCTGTTACTAATTCATCAACTGTAGCTATTGATGAGTTTAAGAAGTATAAACCTGATGGAATAATTATAGACCTAGAATTAACAGATGGTGAAGGTAGTGGATTTGAATTTATGGAACAAATAAACGAGATGACACTAGTTACATTACCTAAGATGGTAGTTACAACTAATGTACATTCAGATGCTGTTTATGATTATTGCCATAAGAACAATGTGGATTTTGTGTATTACAAGAAACAAAATAACTATTCACCTGAAAAGATAGTGAATACTTTAGTAATGCTTAGTGGTTACCAAAGCAAGAAAAAGAAAGAAGATCCAAACGAGAGTAACGGAAGTACAGTAGATAATATTAAATTTAAGATAGAGAAAGAATTAGATAAAATAGGTATAGGTAATCATTTGCAAGGAAGAAAATATCTTAGAGATGCAGTAGTATATATTTTAACTTTTGATGAAGGAAGAGTATCTATTGCACAACATTTAGCAAGTGTATATAAAAGGTCACCAAGTACAATAAGTAGAGCAATGCAAAATGCAATAATACATGCATGGCGTGTTACACCAATAGAAGATTTGACAAAATATTATACTGCTAGAATAAATTATGAAACAGGTGTACCAACACCAACTGAAATGATATATTACTATGCAGATAGAATAAGAAAAGAAATGTGGGTATAAATAAAACAGTAAAGGGCAAGCAGAAGTTTGCTCTTTATTATTTTTCTCTATTTATATATACTTATTCTTGTGATATAATCTAAAAGTGTTTGGAGGTAAATATGGATATAAGGGAAATGTTATTAAATTTTGTTCCATCTTGTGAACAAGAAGAAAGAGATATAGAATTTTTATTAAAATATATAGATACATACGATGATGTTTTAACTAGAGATAATGTAGTTGGTCACTTTACATCATCAGGATTTATAGTAAATAAGGATAGAACTAAATGTTTAATGATACATCACAATATATATAATGCTTGGTCTTGGACTGGTGGACATGCAGATGGTGATTCGGATTTTCTACATGTTGCAGTAAAAGAAGCTGAAGAAGAAACAGGAATACCTAAAGAAAGAATAAAAGTGCTTACTAAAACGCCTGTTACTATAGAAGTATTAACAGTAGATGGGCATGTTAAAAGAGGAAAGTACGTATCAAGTCATCTTCACTTAAATGTAGCATATTTACTAGAAGTAGATGAGTCTGAAGAAATAAGAATTAAACCAGATGAAAATAGCGGTATTAAATGGATAGAATTAGATAAACTAGAACAAGCTGGTGTTGAAACTAAAATGGTACATACATATAGAAAATTAATAGCTAAGGCTAAAAACATATAAGGAGATTTATGATAGAAGTAATATCAGATAAAAAATATTCTTTCACTAATTTGCAAGATTTCTTTAAGTGGTTAATGAAAGAAGAGAATATAGATAGTATTAAAGTAAATGGAACAGAAGAAGCAAACAATGTATACAAGTTTGTTAAATATTATAAACAAACTAAAAAAGAGTGCGAACAAGCTTTGTTAAATGCAAATGACACTTTCAAAGAAGATAAAGACAACGATTTAGTTAAAGAAAGTATACAAGAATTAATTAGAGTAAATTCTGATGGTAAATTCTTAAGAGCGATGTTAATAGCGTTAGGTTATATAACATTTACATCTAATAAAGATAATGCATATTTACCACTTGCTGCTGCTTATGAAACATTCCAAACAGCAATACTTATCCATGACGATATAATAGACAATGCGGTGCTAAGAAGAAGTAAAGAAACAATACCAGTTTCATATAAAGCTAGATTTGATGAATATAAAAACAAAGATAAAGTTACATTTGAAACTAAGAAAAACCACATAGCAGATTCTTTGGGAATATGTATTGGAGATTTAGGTTTCTATCTTGCTAACAAAATAATAATAGATAATTACAAAGATAACGCAAAACTTGCAGAGATATTAAGTTTGTATAACAAGATAGTAATAAATACAATTAAAGGTGAAATAATAGATGTAAAACTTCCTTTTGATGCAGAGTATCTAGGAGAAAGCGTAACAAATGAAAATTCTGTAATGGAAATATATCATCTTAAAACATCTTGGTATTCTGTAGTAGGACCATATCTTTTAGGAATGACACTTGCAGGCTCAAACAAAGAGTCTATGGATAAAATGGAAAATATATTAAACAATCTTGGTATAGCATTCCAAATAAAAGATGATCTTTTAGGAATATATGGTGTGGAAGAAGAATTAGGTAAATCTGCTTCTTCGGACATATCTGAGTTTAAGCAAACTATACTTTATGCATATTTAGTAGAAAAATCACCAGAATATTTGGATGAAATAAACAAATACTATGGTAAAGAGGAACTTAAATCCGAAGAACTAAATACTGTTAAAGAAATATTTGAAAAGTCTGGTGCTAAAGTTTATGCAGAAAATATTATGAATAAGCTTTTTGCAAATGCCATAAACAGTCTTAAAGAGGAAGAAATATTAGGAAAAGAATATAAAGAAATATTATTAGGATTAGTAGAGTACTTAAGGTTAAGAACTAAATAATTTTACATAATACTTGAAAAAACGGCTGAAATGTTGTAATATATTTAAGGAAGGAGGCAGAAAATGCAATATACAAAAAAAGTAATGGATCATTTCGCGAATCCAAGAAATGTAGGAGAACTAGAAAAATATAACGCAGTTGCAGAAGTAGGAAATGCTAAATGCGGAGATATCATGAAAATGTATCTATATATAGAAGATGATATAATTAAAGATATATCATTCAAAACTTTCGGTTGTGGAGCTGCTATAGCAACAAGCTCTATGGCTACAGAATTAATAAAAGGTAAACATATAAAAGAAGCTTTGAAATTAACAAACAAAGCAGTTGTTGAAGCTTTAGAAGGATTACCACCAGTTAAACTTCACTGTTCAGTTTTAGCAGAAGAAGCTGTTAGAGCTGCAATATTAGATTACTTAAAGAAAACAGGTAGAGAAGAAGAATTTGAAATTAAAAAGTGTAATGGTTGCTGTAAAGCGTGTGACCACGCACACTAGAAGGTGGAAATATGAGACAAGCAACAAGATTAATTATTGAAGATGGTGAAGATATAATCTTCATAAAGAGAACTAAAAAAGTTAGCGGTAGCCCTAAAGTGTTTTATGTATTACCAGGTGGTTTTATAGACGAAGGAGAAACTCCTGAACAAGCCGGTATACGTGAAGCTAAAGAGGAATTAACATTAGATGTTGTGTTAGATGGATTCTTTACAAAAGAATATGTTGAAGAATTAGATAAAGAAGAATTCTATTATTTTGCTAAAATACTAAATGGTAGACCTAGACCTGGAAAAGGTGAAGAATTTAAGAATATGAGCATAGATAGTCCATATGGATTATACGAAATAGTAAAAATAAATAGAAAAGAAATAGCAGGATATTATATATTACCAATAACAATTAAAGACAAATTAGTTGCAACATATGTATAAAATTAATAATATATGATATAATGAACAGACTAGAAGACTAGTCTGTTTTTTATGTAATAAGGGGTATATAAAATGAGTACGGTAATAGTTCCTGCATATAATCCGGATGAAAAATTATTAGGGGTTATAAAGGATATAAAATCATATAACATAGATAGAATAATAGTGGTTAATGATGGTAGCAATGAGTTTAGCAAAGATATATTCGATGCTATAAAAAATGATGTAACGCTTCTAACACATAAAACAAACAAGGGAAAAGGCGTTGCTCTTAAAACTGCAATGAAGTACATAAAAGAATTAGGAATAGAAGATAAAATACTAACAATAGATGCTGACGGTCAACACAAAATGAAAGATGGTATAAAATTATTAGAAACTTTAGAGTTTGGTAAAAAAGAGTTTGTTACAGGTAGTCGAACTTTTAAGGAGAAGATTCCGTTAAGAAATAGGATTGGTAATGTGATAAATTCATATACATTTATGCTTTTAAGTGGTAAAAAAGTAAATGATACATTAAACGGACTAAGAGCGTTTAGTACAAGTCTATTAGATTTCTTATTAGAAATAGAAGGCGAAAGATATGAATACGAAATGAATGTAATTATTCAATGTGCAAAAAATAAAGTAAATATAAAAGAGGTGCCTATAGATGTTGTGTATCATGAAGGTGAAAATTCATCCCATTTTAGAGCGTTAATAGATTCTATAAGAATATATGGAACAATGCTTATATATTTAGGAAGTTCATTTATAAGTTTTGTAATAGATTATATAGTTTTTCTTTTAACTATAGCTATAACTCGCCATTTAATAATTTCTAATATCGTAGCAAGATTAATTAGTGCAACGTGCAATTTCTTGTTGAATAGTAAAGTTGTATTTAGACAAAAGAAAATAACATTAAAACAAGTAGTACAATATACCGCGCTTGCAATAGTTGTGCTTGTAATAAATACAACGTTACTAAATATAATAACAAACAAGTTGCCATTACCTGCATTAACAAAGGTGATAACTGAAGTTATAATAATGATGTTTAATTATATAATTCAAAAGAAAATA
>JAZTYX010000012.1:0-10835 GCA_045637095.1 Clostridia bacterium
AAATATTTTTTCAAGGTTTTTTATGTATATATTTTTATTCTTTTTTTCTCTATTTTTATTTCTTAAAATAGTTGCTATTTTTTCCTGTTTGTTATATAGTTTAGGTATATATATGAACGTAGTTACAAATGAAGCAAAATATTTAAGGAGTACATATGAGAAAATTTAAAGAATTGAAATCTACAGATTTAGTTTCTAAATTAAACGGTTCTCAATTTAACTTCAAGACAACAGATGATATTTCTGCATATAACGGAATTATTGGTCAATACAGAGCTCTTGAAACAGTTGAAACCGCTTTACAAATGCCTCAAAAAGGCTTTAATCTATTTGTTTGTGGACAAGTTGGTATGGGAAAAATGCCATACGTTTTATCTGTTGTAAATAAACTAGCTAAAACAAAACCTGTTCCAGATGATCTTTGTTACGTACACAACTTTGAAAATCCAAATGAACCAATAGCAATATTCTTAGCACCAGGTGCTGGACGTGAACTTAAAGAAGATATGCACCGCTTTATGGTTGCTATACGTGAAAACCTTGGTAAAGTTTTCAAATCTGAAAACTATCAAAAAGAGAAAAAACTTTTAATGCAAAAATACCAAGAAAAGAAAAATGCTATTCTTAAAAAATTCGATGAATATACAACAGCTCAAGGATTTAAGATTAAAACAGCAACGGATGGTATATACTTCTCTCCTATTCATGAAGGGAAAGTATTAAACGAAGAAGAATTTAACAAATTAGATGAAGAAACAAAACAAAAATACAAAACTAAATCTCCTAAAATACAACAAGAAACTATGGGTATAATGAAACAACTAGATGCCCTTGAAAAAGAATGTTATGAAAAAGTAAACGCATGGCAATCTAATATGATATCTTATATCGTTTCTAAAAACATAAACGATCTTAAGATTAAATACAAAGGCAATCTAAAAATACAAAACTACCTATACGCTGTACAAGAAGATATAGTTAAACACGCAGAGCAATTCAAAGATGATCCAAAAGAAGATACTATGCCACCTGCTATGAGACATCAAGCAAAGCCATGGCATAAATATAAAGTTAATGTAATAGTAAATAACGAAATGTTAACTCATGCTCCAGTTGTTATGTGTTCTAACCCAACATATACAGATATATTTGGTAAATTAGAATATGAAACTGTTATGGGTTCTACAAGAACTGATCACACTCTTCTTAAAGCTGGTGCATTCTATAAAGCAAACGGTGGTTACCTATTAGTTAACGCTAGAGATATTATGACTAATATGTCTGTATGGGAAGCTTTCAAAAGAGTAATTAGAAATGAAGAACTAAGCATAGATATGTCAAGAGATATGGCTACTCCATCTCACATGATTGCTCTTAAACCAAAAGCTATACCTATTAAAACTCAAATAGTATTATTTGGTACTGAACAAATTTATCAACAACTATGTACAGTTGATTCAGATTTCAAGATACTATTTAAAATGAAAGCAGACTTTGATGATTCTATAGATAAAAACACAGATACTATTAGAAGAACTATTGAGTATGTTGCTCACGTTGTTAAAAAAGAAGGATTACTTCCATTTAAGAGCGAAGCAGTTAAAGCAATTGTAGAATACAGTTCTAGATGTGCTGGAGATAAAACAAAACTTACTGCAATGCAAACAGATTTAACAGATATAATAATTGAATCTGCACATGTTGCAAAACTAGCTGAAAGAAAAGCAGTTGAACCACAAGATGTTGTAACTGCTACATTAAATAAAAGAAAAAGATATGGTAAACTTGACGATACACTTAAACGTATGATTTATGATGGTGCTACTATAATCTCTACTTCAGGTGAAGCTGTTGGACAAATTAATGGTCTTACTATTCTAAATTCTGGCGG
Organism: Clostridia bacterium; assembly: GCA_045637095.1. Lineage (GTDB taxonomy): Bacteria > Bacillota > Clostridia > TANB77 > CAG-465 > UMGS1649. The sequence goes on from JAZTYX010000012.1 coordinate 1,892, forward strand.
ATATCCATTTGGCAAACCAGTAAGAATAACGGCTAACACATACCTTGGTAAGAGCGGTATAGTAAATATTGAACGTGAAGTTTCAATGAGTGGTAACTCTCACTCAAAAGGTGTATTTATCCTTTCAGCATATATTGGTGAAAAATTTGCTCAAGACTTCCCACTATGCTTTAATGCAAGTATATGTTTTGAACAATTATACAACGGTGTTGATGGAGACAGTGCTTCTTCTACAGAGCTATATGCAATCTTATCTTCTCTATCTGGAATACCAATTAGACAAGGATTAGCAGTTACTGGATCAGTTAACCAAAAAGGTGAAATACAACCTATTGGCGGCGTTACAGAAAAGATTGAAGGATTCTTTGAAGTATGTAAAATGCAAGGTCTTACAGGAACTCAAGGTGTTATTATTCCTCACCACAATGTTAAAAACTTAATGTTAAACTCTGAAATAATAGACGCTGTTGAAAAAGGAATGTTCCACATCTACCCTATATCTACAATAGATGAAGGTATAGAAATATTAACAGGTGTTAAATATGGAACTTATACTGAAGGCGAAGGATTTGAAAAGAACTCTATATCTTACCATGTATACAACAAACTTAAAAAATATGCTGAAAAAGCTGGTAATTTATAATATATATTAAATAGTTAAAAACAAGCGAAAACCTATATATTGGTTCGCTTGTTTTTTATATATTTAACACTTCTTACATTCTAGCCGCTAAATAATCTGACATTACTTTAACTAATCTTAATTCAGTTTCTGTTATTTTTTTGTTTGCATCATTGGTTAAAAGTATAACCGAACCAAGCACACTACCTTCATATATTATTGGCATAATAACTTGATTACAATCCTTTAGCACTCCATCGTTTTCTATAATCTTAATCTTATTCTCTCCTTTATTTTGCCACAAAATTCTTTCATCCATCTTTTCTAACAATTCTTTAGTTATATCTTTATGCAAATATTCTTTTTCTAGATATCCCGTAGCAATTAGTACTTGTTTAGTATCTGTTATACAAATATTAGAATCTGTATTATTAGAAACGCTTTCACTTAACGCTACTATATCTTCAATAAAATCTCCTAAAGGAGCATATCTATTTAGAATTATCCTATCACCTTCTATATATATTTCAAGGGTTTCTCCTTCTCTTATCTTTAATGTTTTACGTATTTCTTTAGGTATAACTATTCTTCCTAAATCATCTATCTTTCTTATCATTCCCGTAGATTTCATTTTTCCTCCTTATGTAAACAAACACAATATACATTAACTATATTATTATCATAAACATATTTTTTATACATAAAAAGAAAAAAGATCCGGTCATCTCACCGAATCCTTTTTAGCTTTCTTAAGCTCAATTGAGTAGACGTCGTCATCCATTCCGCAGATAACACGGCCGTTTTCTACATAATATATTGTAGATGCCGTACAAGGAAAAACTTCTTCTCCGTCGGATGTAATTACGCCCCACGATCCCTTCTTCAAAACTTTGAAGTAACCATCTTGCAGTTCATGAATTTCGTCATACTTTACTAAGCGTGCGTCCACCATATTGCGGAACACAACCGTCTCTCTTTTGGCTTCCAATTGGTTAGCTGTACACGTGGTCATATTAATGCCCCTTTCTATAGATTTTATTTTAACAGCTTATGTATTATACCATAATATATTACAAAATGCAAATATTATGTCACCAATCGACAAAAGTAGAGCTTATTTTACATTCCTATATATTTAAAGCTGTGAATAACTTTATATTCACAGCTTATGTTTTATTCTTCTATTTTCTTTAATATTTTCTTAATTTCTACGCTTAAGTTTTTAATTAAAGCTCTCTTAATTGTTGAACCAAATGTGTCTGCTTTTTCATCTATTATTTCAGATAATTTCTTAAGATTTGTAGCGTCTTGTTTTAGAAGATCTTCTTTGCTATCATATCTTGTACTCATAATACTTACTATATTGTACAAATCGTTGTTTTTAACATCTCTTAATCTATCATATAATACAGACATTTCATATTTAGCAAATACAGGTATTGTACTGTATGGACCTATCATTTGCTTATAGAATTCATCTATATTGTCTACGAGATTCTTAAATAAGTATCCTACTTTTTCACGAACACATTCATCGTAGATTATGTCTTTTGCTTTTCTACATTGTTCAGCAAATTCTTGTACTGCTGCGTCTTCAGCGTCCACATCAACACTTACAGAATCTAAATCTATTTTGTATCTTGCTTCATTTGTTAATGCAAGTTTATATCCAGTAGCAAACTTAGACTTTACATCCGACATATCTACTGTTATTATTTGCATATCGTTTAGGTATTTGTATACTGCAAATACTTTAACGTAATCTTTAGAAGGCACATTTCCCTCTTTAATATCATATAATACTTGTTCTCTTAAAATGCTGAAATCAAAGTCTGAAAGTTTCCAATATGCACCTGTTAAAAGTTTCATATAGTTTGGATCTGAACGTTTATCTGTTTTTTGGCTTAGCATTTCTTTCATATTTGAGCCAAATACTTTTTCATCAAATATTCTCTTTCTTACATATATTTCTACGAATTTGAAGAATCTATATTCTTCCTTGGAATTTAAGAAATATCTTGTATCGAACTCACGAAGATAATATCCTTTTTGATCGTTCATCAAACTTGATGTATATATATATGAATGATATTCTTCGTTAGACTCTACATCTGTAAATATTTGTTTTACTTCACTACCAACTTTTATTTCAAAAGAAACGGCTATAGTAAACATTAATAATGTTCTTAAAACTTCTCTAGGTGTTTCTGGGAATGCATCTTTTACTGCCGTAAATATTCTTTCAAAATCATTTAAAGCATGTTTTAATACTCTTAAATTCTTTGTATTTGTTTTATTGAATGTAGATATTATTGTAGACATTTCTTCTTTTAAGAATTTAGATAAAGATAAGTTGTATTCATATTTCATGATCATACCATTTAATATATATGTATATTCTGGCATGTATTCGAAACATTCACCTATTAACTTTTCTTTAATTCTTTCATAAGCATTTGTTCTATCAAAAATACTTTTAATTTTAGAATCTAGTTTGTTTACAAATGGTTCTAATTTATCTTCATTATTAATAGCACCTTCTTCTTTTAGAAGCATAGTTGCTATTAATGTTTTCATTTCTATATTATTGTTCTTAAACTTAGTTGCAAGTTCTTTTTCATTACAGATAAGAATTGTTTTAATTCCATCGTGTTCAACGAAATTGTTTATATATCCTAGTATATCTATAATGTCTATATTCGCTCTTTCAAGGTCGTCAAAACACAAAACTTTATCGTCTGTTGAGAAAGCCTTAGCAAAGTCCATTTGAGTATTTGTATTCATAGCTCCATATAAATTTGCTATATCTATACCTGTTTTAACATACTCTGGGATTACGTTTCCATCAGAATCTTCTACAAACTTTTTAAGCGATTTAGATATCATAGGATTTGTTTCTAAGAATATCTTTTTACTTATTTCTTCTATACTGTTTATACCATATAACGAAATATATATTGTTTTATATCTCTTTCCATCAGTATTTGCTATATTCTCTATTCTTTGTCTTAACTTATTATTCCAAAAGTGTGTTTTACCACTACCCCATTCACCGTTTATCATAACAGCGTAATCTGTATATGGCTTTCTTATATAATTTTCAATACTTTCTACTAACTCTTTCATAAATACCCCCTACTACATTAAAATCTCGATTTTGTATTTTAAGCCAGTTGTTCTAGCTTTTTCATTAGTATTATCTATCATATAATCTATAACAGAGCGTCTTCCAATAAATATTAAAAGCCTTTTAGCTCTTGTCATAGCAGTATATATCAAATTACGGTTGAACAGTTTTTCAAAGCAAACATATACTGGAATAATAACTGCATCAAATTCGCTTCCTTGACTCTTATGAACAGTAACTGCATATGCATGCTCGAGTTGATCAAGTTCATCAAAGTCATATCTTGTTTTCTTTCCATCAAAGTCTACAATTAAATATTCATCTTTTGTATTAATTGTTTCTATATATCCAATGTCTCCATTGTATATGCCTGTACCTTGTACACCTTCATAGTCCCAATTAATATCATAATTGTTTTTAACTTGCATTACTTTATCGTTTTCATAGAATACTCTATCTCCCATTTTTCTATGTCGCATTTCATCATTAGGATTTAGTGTTATTCCTTGAATTAATTTATTAAGTTCATGTGTACCAATTTCAGTCTTCTTTATTGGCGTTATAACCTGAGTGTTTAAGGCTAAATCTTCACCAAAGAAATTCTTTATTCTATGAGTCAAAAGACTCTCTAATTCCTTTTTAGTCTCTTCTACGCTATCTGTTTCGATATAATATAAATCTGTATCTTTAGATTTGAAGGTAATGTGCTCACCAGCCTTAACGCTATGTGCTCCCATTATTATATCGCTCTTTGCACTTTGTCTATATATTTCTGTTAAGCATACTGTATTTACAACATTTGAATTAATTATATCCTTAAGCACATTTCCTGCACCTACGGATGGTAATTGATCACTATCTCCAACTATAATTAGTTTCGTATGATCAGATAAAGCTTTCATTACATTATTCATAAGTATTGTATCTATCATGGACGCTTCATCTATAATTAATACATCCTTATCTATTACAGATACAGGGAAATTAACAAATGTATCTATATCCGTATCTTCTATCTTTGTTATTTCTAGAAGTCTATGTAATGTTTTAGCTTCTTCCCTTGTTGTTTCAGTTATTCTTTTAGCTGCTCTTCCTGTTGGTGCTGCAAGTACATAGTCTTGTCCACGTTTTCTTAGTATGTCTATTACACACTTAATTATTGTAGTCTTACCAGTACCAGGGCCTCCAGTTATTACAGAAATATTGTTTTTTATTGCTGTCTTAACAGCTTCTTTTTGTGTATCTGAAAGTACAATACTTTGTGCCACAGATACTTTTTCTATATCTTTATCTAGCTTAATATTAAGCGTTGGTTTCTTTGTTAGTTCTATAATCTTTCTTGCTATATTAAGTTCTGCGATATACATACTTTTTCTATATACAAATTCTTTTTCATCTCTAGGTTCTATAACAACTTTATCTTTATGTTTTAGATTCTCTAAAGCTGCTTCTATATGCACAGAGCTTACACCAAGTAATCTTTCTGCATTATCTAAAAGCAAATCTTTGTCTATATTAGTATGTCCTTCACGTATATACCAAGTAAGAATATATATGATTCCTGCTTTAACTCTATCTGGATGTGTAGCATCTATATTAAGACTTATTGCAAGTGCATCAGTAGTCTTAAAATCTAGATTAGATACAAAATCCATTAAAGCGTACGGATTTTCTTTTATTATATTTACGGCGTTAATCCCTAAAGCATCATATATTTTCATGGCCATATTAATACCAATACCATGTTTACTTAAGAATGAAGTAAGATTAAATCTTTCCCATTCATCGTTTATATATTCGCTTAAGGCATATGCTTTTTCATCATTAAAGCCTTTAATGTCCATTAATAAGTCTGGTTTGTATCTAATAACTTCTAAAGCATCATCACCATATATTTTTATTATTTTTTCTGCAGTTTTCTTACCAATTCCTTTAATACCACTTTTAGCAATATATTCTATTAAAGCAGTAGCATCACTTGGTAAAACTTTAGTAATTGTCTTAAAAGCAAATTGTTCACCATAAGATTTATGATAAGTAAACTCACCATCTAGCTCGTACTCGTCTCCAGGTTCAATAGCACCAGTTTCACCTACAGCAGTAACATACTCTCCTTCTGATTTCATCAAAAAGACAGTATATCCATTGCTTTCATTTTTATATATAATTTGTGAAACCTTTCCTACTAGTACCATTTATCTTCCTCTTATCTTACATTTGTTTATTATTACTTAATTAGTCTTATTTCAATTCCTACTACATTAAATTCTTTAATTTCTTCTTCTGGATAAAACTTAGCCATATCTTGTGGATGAGCTATTTCGCTTTCTTTATATCCAAGTCTTACCTTGTTAAAAGCTAAATACATATCCTTAAATGATTCAAAAATATGTAATGCATAAACTTCTGCTGTTACTTTTTCATCAGTTACTATATTAGTAAACTCTATTATATCTCCTGGTCTGATGTTTCTTCTTTTTTCATCATAAAGTCTCATTTCTATATCCTTTGTACCAGCTTTAATACTGTTAAAAGGTGAATCTTGTAGCCTCATTTGATGTACCATATGTATTTACCTCCATTCTTTTTGTTTATTGTTTTATTTGTTTTTCTTTTTAAGTAATCCTCTACACTTTTTGTATATTGGTAATAGATTTACAAAAGCAAAGTATATGCTCTTTTTATACACGTGATCTATTTCACCAACAAATTTAGTAACACCTTCTTGATGGCAGAATCCTTCTTTAAATCTAAATAATCCATTAGACTTGTCCATCTCGAAAACGCCACCAAAGTCATACTCTGTACAACCTGTTTCTAGTGCCCATCTTATCATAGTTTGTTGCATTAGATAGTTAGGCATTAAATTGCGTTTTTCATTTGAGCTTGCACCATAGATGTAGAATAACTTACCACCATAGTTTAATGCTATAGCTGCAGATAAAGGTTGTCCCTCGTGTTCTGCTACGTATATTCTTAAGTGTTCCTCATCATATGCTTCAAGCATACGCATATAATATTCCTTGCTTCTTAGAGATATTTTATCTCTAGTTGCAGTAATTTCAGATAACTCGTGGAATATTTCAATATCTTTAGGATCTCTTGACCATCTTACTGTTACACCTTTTTTCTCAGCAACACGAATATTGTATCTAGTCTTTTCACTATATCCTTTAAATATTTCTTCTTCAGTTTTAGTACCCATACGGATTATCATATTATATATTGGTTGGATAAACTCATGCTTATGTTTATCTTTGTTTCTTACCTTAAAACCAGATTTTTTATACATACCTTCTAGTTTTTCGCTGTATAATGCTTCCGGATCCATTTTAAGTACAAATGCATTATATTTCTTTGCTAAAGGTTTTGCTTCTTCAACTAATTTCTTAACTGTAGCTACATCTTCAATATCGCAAACAGGACCACGAGGTGCATACATAATACTAATACCTTTTGCAAATTTACGTATTAGTATCATCATAGCGGCAGTGATGTTGCCGTTTTGTTCTAAATAAACGGCTTCTTGTTCCCACTCACCTTCTTTAATCTTACCCCAATTTAAATCCTGAAGTGCGCTTGTATGTTCTCTATTTCTAACAAAGTTATTGTACTTTTCTACTTCATCCTTATTAGTTCTATCTAATATAGGCATGTTGTCCTCCTTATATTTTTTCTATCTTTTGTCCTTCTTTTGTGTCTATTACTTTATAGCCTAATGCTAATAATTCATATCTTATCTCATCAGAAGTTTTGAAATCTTTATTAAGTCTTGCTTCTTTTCTTCTTTCAAGTAAAGCTTCTATATTTGCATCTAATTCTACAGTTTCTTCTTTCTTAAATGGTGCTCTATCCATTCCTAAAGATAATACTGTATCGAATTTATCTAATAATTTAGCATACTCTTTTGAACGATTGCTATTCTTAGCTATTTCCCATACTACAGCTAAAGCTGCCGGCATGTTCATATCGTCATTTATTGCATCTAAGAATTCTTGTTTAAGTCTTGCTATTTCAGCTTCATCTACTGTACCAGTTCCATTTACGTGTTCTTTATAGTTTTCACGAAGTCTATTAAGTGATGTTTGAGCTGCATCTATTCCTTCCCATGTATAGTTTAATTTATTTCTATAATGTGATGTGAAATTTAGATATCTATATGAAAGTGGTTCATAACCTCTTTCTTCTATAGTAGTTACTGTGTAGCAGTTACCAAGACTCTTAGACATCTTTCCACCATCCATAAGTAAGAATTCATTGTGTATCCAGTAATTAGCCGGATTTACTCCTGTAGCACCTTTAGCTTGTGCAATTTCATTTTCATGGTGAATTGGAATATGATCTACTCCACCTGTATGAATATCAAATTTCTCACCAAGATATTTATTACTCATTGCGCAGCATTCAATATGCCATCCTGGATAGCAGATTCCCCAAATACTATCCCATTTCATAATGTGATTTTCTGGCGCTTTAATCCATAAAGCAAAATCTAATGGGTTCCTTTTTTCTTCATCTACTTCTATTCTTGCTCCAGCCATTTGTTTTTCAAGATTTACTCTAGAAAGTTCACCGTAAGATGGAAGTTTAGATGTATCAAAATACACACCTTTTGATGTTTCATATGCATATCCATTATCTTGTATTCTCTTAACATACGCTTCCATTTCTCTAATATGTTCTGTAGCAGGTGTTATATGTTCTGGTCTTTCTATATTTAATTTTTCTATGTCTCTTAAGAATTTATCTGTATATTCTTTAGCGATATCTAATGGATTTCTCTTAGTTTCTCTTGCTGCTTTTTCCATTTTATCTTCGCCTTCGTCAGCGTCAGATGTCATATGTCCAACATCTGTTATATTCATTACATGATTTAATTTATATCCGTTATATTTTAACGTTTTTCTTAGAGTGTCCATAAATATATATGCTCTCATGTTTCCAACGTGAGCTTCGCTATATACTGTAGGTCCACATGAATACATCTTAACCATTTCTTTATCTAGTGGTATAAACTCATCTTTGCTTCTTGTTAATGTATTGTATAATTTTAGCATAATATTTTCCTCCCTTTTCATTTTATTTTTATATTGTTTTAATTATACTATAAGTTATAATTTTACTCACCATATTATATATTAGAATCCCTTATTTTGCAACTATTTTAAGGTATTCTTTTAGTATAAATAAATATA
>JAZTYX010000013.1:0-2205 GCA_045637095.1 Clostridia bacterium
AGTTATGTGATAAATATCATGGAAAAGCTCTTACTACAACAAGACAAGCTTGGAAAGAAGAAGTTTCTATTATGAAGAGTCATCTATTAAAACTTAATAATATAGATGGTAAGATACTTTTTGAATATGATATTCCACGTCTTGGGAAAAGAATTGATGTTGTCCTACTTATAAATGGTATTATTTTTTGTCTTGAATTTAAAGTAGGAGAAACTAAAGTATTAGAATCTGATTTAGATCAAGTATTAGATTATGCTTTGGATTTAAAAAATTTCCATAAATATAGTGAGAATAAAATTATTGTTCCAATTCTTATTGCAACAAATTATAAAAGTTCATCTAAAGATATAATAATGTCTATATATGATGATAAAGTAGTTAATCCTTTAGTTACAGGAGAATCAGGAATTTCAGATTTAATTTTGAAAGTATTAGAAAAGTTTCCAAATGAAGAGAATGTTGATGATAACTGGCATCTTAGTCCATATGCTCCTACACCTACAATTATTGAAGCTGCTAAAGCTTTATATGAAAATCATTCAGTTGAAAATATCACAAGACATGAAGCTGATAAAGTATCTACAGATAGAACTATTGCATATATATTAGAAGTCGTAAAAACAAGTAAATTAAAACAACAAAAAAGTATATGTTTTGTTACAGGTGTACCAGGTGCAGGTAAAACGCTAGTTGGCTTAGATGTTGCAATTAAACAAACATATCAAGGAAATACTGAACCAGTTAAAGATGAAGGAGCAGTATATCTATCTGGTAATGGTCCTTTAGTAGCAGTACTCACAGAAGCTCTTGCAAAGGATAATTATAAGAAATCTATTGCAAGAGGAGAAAAGAAGAAACTAACTGATTCTAGACGTGAAGTAGCAAAATCTATACAAATGATTCATAGATATAGAGATACTATGCTTGCTAAAATAAAAAATCCCGTTGAAAACGGAATTTTAGAAATAGATACTGCTAAAGCTGTTGAAAATGAACAAGCAGGATTTGGAGAAGTGGAACATGTAGCAATATTTGATGAAGCACAACGTTCTTGGACTCATAAAAGACTTGCTGATTATTTAAAACGTGGTGGTACATATGGTAATAAACTAAAGGTACCTAATTTCACTATGTCAGAAGCAGCGTTTTTAATATGGTCATTAGACCAAAGAAAAGACTGGGCTACTATTATATGTTTAGTAGGTGGTGGTCAAGAAATTAATACAGGTGAGGCTGGAATATCAGAATGGATTAAAGCATGTAATGAACAATTTAAACATTGGAATATCTATATTTCACCAAAACTTACTGAACCGGAATATGCAGAAGGAAAAGTTAATGAATTATTAAAAGATAATTCTAAAGTTACTTATTCAGAAGATTTACATTTAGGAGTATCACTTAGATCATATAGAGCTGAAAAGTTATCCGCATTTGTTCATGCATTACTAAGTTTTGATGAATCAGCAAAAATTCTATATAATGAAATCAAAGATAAATATCCAATCGTATTAACTAGAGATATGGCTAAAGCAAGAAGATGGTTACATGAAAAGGTAAGAGGATCTGAAAAAACTGGTGTTTTAGTAACAAAAGAAGCAGCGAGGTTTAAACCGCTTGCAGTACACGTATTACCATCAGGTGATGAAAATGCAGTACACTGGTTTTTAGAAGATAAATATGATGTAAGATCTTCTAATTACTTAGAAGATGCAGCAACAGAAATCCAAGTTCAAGGATTAGAACTTGATTATACTTGTGTTTTATGGGATGCAGATATGCGATATGAAAATGGTAAATGGGGTTTCTATAAATTTAATGGACAAACTAAATGGATCAAGCAAAAAGGAGATACTGAAAGTAGCGAAGAAAGAATGAAATATATGCTTAATGCATATAGAGTACTTCTAACACGTGCAAGAATAGGTATGGTAATTTGTATACCAGAAGGAAATCATAATAAAAATGCAAACGGATATTATGAAGATAGTACTAGACTTCCAGAATATTATGATGGAACATATGAATATTTAAAGAGTTTAGGGATAAAAGAAATATAAGAATAAAAAAGGATATTAACATGAAAAATAAAATTCAAATTTGGATAAATTTAATTATAATTGCGTTAGCTTTGACTTTAACTACAGGAATAGTTTTATGTACAATAAAAAATGATACATGTATTTCTATTGGTACTGGTCTTAT
>JAZTYX010000014.1:0-1976 GCA_045637095.1 Clostridia bacterium
AGAGTTCCTTCAAAAGTTTTATATAGACATAGAAACAAAAGAAATGAAACTTAAACCTGAATTCAATAATTTAGGTAAATATTTATAGGAGGTAAGTTATGCAAGTAGATATGAATTTTGTATTAGAAGCTTATAGAGAAATGTTAGAGAGATTAACTAATGAGAACATTTTATTAAAAGCACAAATGAAACAACTTCAAAATGAACTAGAGAAAAAGAATGAATATGCGGAAAATCAACAATAAAATATTAAAAAGGATGTGATATTTAAATGATTTTCACAGAGAGAAAAATTACAGTACGTAAATGTAAGAGTTTAATCGACGAGCCAATTATACTTTATAGAGGCGACTTCGAAGTAGAACTAAGATTTACTATAATAGAATCTAAGTATAGATTCAAAAATGGTGTTAATCTTGTAGATTCAGAGAAAGCGTCCCATGCTCAATTAGTATTACTCGCTCCAGATGGACAAAACGTATTTACAGAGATAGGTAGATGCGAGGACGGTACTGTAATTTTCGTATTAAGCAAAGAAATGATAGACGAATTAAGCGAAGTTGGTTTATATTCTTTCCAAATTCGTTTATTCGATTATTATAGAGAATCTCGTATAACTATACCTCCGGTTGAGTTCGGTATAGAAGTAAGAGAACCAATAGCAGCAGAAGACCATATCAACGCAGTAGACCAAGCTATGGTTGGATATTCTATAGCTAAGACTAGCGTGCTAGACGAACCCGTTCCGGACACGTTCGATGCCAATGGTCAGTATAACAAAACGGACTGGGTGACTGGCGATAGAGTAAGCGAAGGAAAGCTTAATAAAATAGAGGATGCTATCGATAAAATAAATCAAAATGCGATATCTAATAGAGAAGCTCTTAATAAACAAATGACATCGAATTTTAACGTACTACAATCTGAGATAAACAATAAAGTTGTTGAAACAGGCGAATTAACTCTAGGAATTAACGCTGATGGTTTATTGTATATATTTAAAGACGGGGTGCCTCAAGGTTTAGGTATAGAAATGTCAGGTCAAGAAGTTTCCGGCGACGTGGTAGGCTATATTGGTGATAATAACGAAATCATAATAATCGGATCGCTACCGAATGGCAATTATACAATGAGATATCAATACGAGGACGGAACGCTTAGTAAAGCCATTGACGTTAGTGTCGGTGAAGTTGAAGTATATAAAAACTTACTACCTGAGGCACTAGAAGAAGGCTTAACCGGAGTATATAATGGTATTGGTTATAAAGAAAATCTGAGATGGAGCGGTACAAATCAAGCGTTCATCACAGATACTACAAAATGCGTTTTAACCGGATTAATTCCAGTAGGGACAGTTGGAGACGTATTCCATATAAGAGGAGTCGATATAGTAGAGTATATAGATGGCAGACAAAGTGGATGGGCTCATTTTTATGACGCAAAAGGTAATAGACTACAGATGGGTGTAAGTATTTCTTCGGCTGCGATTGGCAATGATGCGAATGGAGATTTTACCATAACATTGGATCGTAAATCGATGCCTAACATGCCAGCAGATGCCGTATATGTTCGTTTCCAATTCGGACAAGTAATCAGTGAGTTTACTATATCAAGAAACTTTTTAATTCCATAGGAAATATATTATTAAATACGATAAAAAATAAGGAGACGATTAAATGGGAGACGAAAAGATACAAGAACTACTTCTGCAATTGGTCCAAGATATGTCTTTCGTCAAAGCCAAGCTTTCTAATATCGAGGAGCAGAGATTAGCAGCAAGAATAGACCAACTCGAAGCTCAAAATAGAGAGCATGATAAAGCTATCAAGTCTTTAGAAAGAAGAAATGATACAATGGAACAATTTGTAAGAAATAATATGCAAGATAGTAAAAAACAACAAACAGGTGTATTTATATCTATGGGTTTAGCTATATTTAGCGGTATAATATCCGTAGTCATAGGTACACTGTTCTAA
>JAZTYX010000015.1:0-11960 GCA_045637095.1 Clostridia bacterium
GATTTAACTACATTTAATTCCAATGAAGAGGTTGTAATTACCAAATTAAAGGGGATAGGGAATGTAATTATAGATGGAAATAAATTGAAAAATGGTGACAGTATAAATATAGGTAAAATAGAGATTGAAAGAGATAATAAAATTGGGTTGGTAGTTAAAAAATTGTTTATTAAACATACTTTTGAAATAAACACGCTATCATCAACTTTTCCTAAGTATTCTTCTTATGGGGAAAGTAATTACGAAGGTGATTATTATTTAACAACTTTTTCAATGAACTATACAGGGGACCATTATATATTCATATTAAACAAACAAGGAAAAATTACTTACTATAAAAAAACTAATATGGTTTCTTTTGATTTCACAGCACATAAAAATAAAAATGGTGAAATACGATACATGTATCTAGAAGGAAAGAAACCCAATTTTGAAGGCGCTACAAGTATAGTTGGATGTGAATTAGTAGTACTAGATGAAAAATATAAGGAAATAGATAGAATTAAATATTTGAATAAAGATGGAACGTATTCACTATTAGATAATCATACATATATGTATATAGACGATGGACATTATATATTAACATCATATGTTTTAAGAAAAATAGAAGATAAAAATGTTGACGTTTTAGATTGTTTAATACATGAAATAAAGGATGGAAAAGTTATATGGGAGTTTAATAGTGGAGATTATCCATACCTTTATGATTGTACTACAGTTGAAGGAAAAGATTATATACACATAAATTCTATAGATATAGATAAAGATGATGGGAATATTATTTGTTCATTTAGAAATATTGATGCGTTAATCAAATTAGATAGAAAAACAGGGCAAATAATGTGGATGTTGGGCGGAAAGAAAGATGAATTTAATTTATCTAATGAAGAGAAATTTTCAAAACAACATTCTTGGATTTCTATAGGAAACAATACATACTTTGTTTATGATAATGGAAATGAAAATAAAAGGACAAGAATTGTGAAATTTGTATTAGACGAAAAGAACAAAAAGGTCGTAACATATAAGGAGTATAATACAAATATTTATGCAGTGATGATGGGCAGCATAAGAATAATAGATTTGGACAAACAAGTGAATTTAATTTGTTATGGTGGAAAGATAACTAAAACAAATACTGATTTTAGAAATATATATTTGGTAGAAGAGATAAATTTTATAACCAATAAATTAGAATTTGGATTTACATTTTTAGACGGATATCAAATATATAATGCTAATAAAATAGATATTAACTAGAATTTCTTTTATTTACATTTTAGCTATTCTATGGTAAAATGTAAAAACGGAGGATGAAAATGTACGATATAAATAACATAAGAAACTTTAGTATAATTGCGCATATTGACCATGGTAAATCTACTGTTGCAGATAAGCTTTTAGAACTTACTGGAACAATAGAAAAAAGAGATTTAACAGCGCAGGTGCTAGACAATATGGATATAGAACGTGAAAGAGGAATTACAATTAAATCTCAAGCGGTTAGAATGAAATATACTAAAGATGGTAAGGAATATATATTAAATTTAATAGACACTCCAGGGCATGTAGACTTTAACTATGAGGTATCTCGTTCTTTAGCTGCGTGTGAAGGTGCAATACTTGTAGTAGATGCTTGCCAAGGTGTTGAAGCACAAACTTTAGCAAATGTATATTTAGCATTAGAAAACAACTTAGAAATTATACCAATAATAAATAAAATAGATTTACCTCAAGCAAGACCAGATGAGGTAAAAAATGAAATAGAAAATATAATAGGAATTGAAGCTATGGAAGCACCATGTGTATCTGCTAAGACTGGTATAAACATGGAACAAGTACTTGATGAAATAGTAGAAAAAGTGCCAGCTCCTAAAGGAGATATTAATGCTCCTACAAAAGCTTTAATATTTGATTCTAAATATGATAACTATAAAGGTGTCGTAGTTCATGTAAGAATGGTGGATGGAACACTTAAACCTGGAGATAAAATAGTTGCAATGGCAAGTAAACGTGAATACGAAATAGTTGAAGTTGGATATTTTAAGCCTGGAGATTATGAACCTGCAAAAGTTCTTAATGCGGGTGAAGTTGGATATATTACAGCAAGCATTAAAGATATTTCGGATATTCGTGTTGGTGATACATTAACTATTAAATCTAATCCTGCGACTGAAGCGTTACCAGGATACAAAGAAGTAAAATCTATGGTATATGCAGGTATATTCCCAGCAGATGGAAGTGATTACGAAGAACTAAAAGAAGCATTGTTAAAACTTAAATTGAATGATGCATCGTTAAACTTTGAACTTGAATCTTCTGCAGCATTAGGACATGGATTTAGATGTGGATTCTTAGGACTTCTTCATATGGAAATAATTGAAGAAAGAATAGAAAGAGAATATGGTATAAATATAATTACAACTGCACCATCGGTTATATACAAAATACATAAAACAAATGGTGAAGAACTAGAACTATATAATCCAGCAGATTTACCTTCTGCGCAAGAAATAGATTATATGGAAGAACCAGTAGCAAAAGCGGAGATTATAGTGCCAAAAGAATACGTTGGTAATGTAATGGAACTTTGCACTGAAAGAAGAAGTGATTACATCAATATGAAATATATAGATGATAACAGAGTGTGCTTAGAATACAATATGCCACTAAATGAAATTATCTATGATTTCTTTAACAGCTTAAAATCTAGAACAAGAGGATATGCTTCTTTTGATTACGAGATATCTCATTATCAAAGAGCACATCTAGTAAAACTAGATATATTATTAAATGGAGATGTAGTTGATGCTTTATCTTTTATAGTACATAGAGCTAAGGCGGAAACAAGAGGTAGAAAGATTGCAGAAAAACTTAAAGAAGTTATTCCAAGGCAATTATTTGAAATACCAATACAAGCAGCTATAGGCGGAAAAGTAGTAGCACGTGAAACAGTAAGAGCTATGAGAAAAGACGTTTTAGCTAAATGTTATGGTGGCGATATAAGTAGAAAGAAAAAGCTTCTTGAAAAACAAAAAGAAGGAAAGAAAAGAATGCGTCAAGTTGGTAGCGTAGAGCTTCCATCAGAAGCGTTTATGACAGTCCTTAAAGTAGATGATAATTAGAAAAACAATTGGCAAAAAATAACACATAAAAAGCGGATTTGATTTATCAAATTCGCTTGTCTTTTTTTAGCGTTAATGATAAGATTAAAATACGTATATAAGGGGGAAACATATGAAGAAAGAGGCAAAGATATTACTTGCCGTTTTTATGATGTTTGTTGTATCAATAACTACATTACATTATAATGGTAAAGATATAAATACATCTAGTTTAATAAACATAAATGAGTGTTCGAATGCATTTATGGAGAAATATTTTACTGAGATGAGTAAAATAGCAGAAGAGGACAAGCCCAATATTCTTATCGTTACCAGCAAAACGAAAATAGCAACTACATATGGTGCAAAAAATGTAATAGCTGCACCAAATAATCAATATATGCTGGTGTACGATTCTAAAGAAGCAAAAGATGAGGCCAAAGAAAAATTAACAAAATCAAAAGGTCTTGTTTCAGTAGAAGAGAATATAGAATATAAAATATCTGCATATAATTCTTGGGGAGTAACATCAACAGGAATGGATCAAGCTTCAGCTAGACTAGAAGCGCGCGCAGGTAAAGATGATATAGTTGTAGCAATAATAGATACAGGTCTTGATGTATCACTATTTAAGAGTAAGTATCCTAATAAATTAGCGGGAACATATAACGCTCTTACTAATAGTACATCACAATCAGCAATGACAGATGAAAATAGTCACGGAACTCATATAGCAGGAACAATAGCAGAAAGTACACCATCAAATGTAAAGATACTTCCAGCAAAAGCGTCAAGTGGTTCATCTTTAATGTCTACGGATATAATAAGAGCAATAAATTATATAGTAGATAATAAAGCGGCAGATGTAATAAATATGAGCTATGGCTCTTATTCGCCACATAACGCAACACATGTAGCAATACAAGCAGCAACAGAAGCTGGCATAATATGTGTAGCAGCTGCAGGAAATGAAGAATTAGCTCAAAAAGCATATCCAGCTGGATATCCAGAAACTATAGCAGTATCTGCAATAGATTCAATGAATTCAATAGCAAGTTTCTCTAACGTAGGCTCAAACATAGATTTTGCAGCGCCAGGCGTGAATATTAATAGTATAAATGGGTACAAAAGCGGTACTTCAATGGCAACACCACACGTTGCAGCTGCAGCAGCAATAGTAAAAAGTTATAATGAAGATTTTACTAAAGAGCAAGTAATGGAAATATTAAAATCTAATGCAGTAGATTTAGGAACTCCAGGTTGGGATTATATATTTGGATATGGAGCAATAAGTTTTATAGATTTTGATTATTGTACATGTAATTGTTCAACTTGCGATAGTGTTGCATGCGAAGGTTGTTCGTGTGTTTCATGCAAACACAAAGACATAACAAAAAATATAACTAGTATTTATGTTTCAAAATTAGTTCAAGAAACATATAACTATGGAACAGTTTCTAACCTAGCAAATACAGAACTTAAATTATATTACAGTTCTGGAAACTTAACTAAAAAATTAGGCGAGTTAGAAGATGTAACAATAACAGGATATGATCCATATAAATATACAAGTCAAGTGGTAACAATATCATATGCAGGTAAGAGTACGCAAGTAACAATTCCAGCAAGAACAGAGCCACAATCTTTCTGGACATACCAAGTAACAGATGGAACAAACATTAAACTTACAGGAATGAGAGCAACTCCAGTTAAATGGTTGCACATACCTGAAAAAATAGGAAGCTATACAGTAACTGGAATAGGTAGTGCTTTATTTAAAGCAAAAGAATTATCTTTAGTAACTATGCCAAGTACAGTAACAAGTATAGAAGCTGAAGCGTTTGCAAGCTCTACAGTAAGAGAAATAAAAGCTGGCGCTAGCACATTAACATTAGGAGCTAAAGCTTTTTCAAAAGCTACTAATTTAGAAAAGATTAATTCGTATGTTAAACTAACAGGAACAGATACTTTTGAAGAATGTTATTCATTAACAGACGTAGTATTATCTACTAGTAACACTATAATACCAAGCGGATCATTCTATTTATGTACTAATTTAGGAAGTATAACGATACCAACGGCTGTAACAACTATTGGAGATTATGCTTTTACAAATACAAGAATAAATAATTTAGTAATACCAAACAATGTAACAAGTATAGGTCAGGCGGCATTTGCTAATTCATTTAATTTGGAGACATTAAAATTATCTACAACGTTAAAAACAATAGGAGAGGGTGGATTTGCATCAGCAGCTAATCTGCAAGCACTAAGTATACCAGCAACTGTAACAAGCATAGGAAAAGATGCATTTAGAACATGTACGGGCCTTAAGACAATTACTGTAGCAAGCGGAAATACATATTATGATAGTAGAGAAAGTTGTAATGCGTTAATAGATAGCACTACAAATACATTAATAATAGGAACAAATAATACAGCAGTTGTACCAAGTACAGTAAAGACAATAGGTGAGATGGCATTTGCGTTTAATCATCTTTTATATGAAATAAAGATTTCTGAAGGTGTAACAACAATAAAGCCAAATGCGTTTTATAATGCATATTATTTACAACAAGCAATATTACCAGAGTCTTTAACGACAATCGGAACTGGTGCATTTAATTACACACCATACTTAATGCTTTGGGTACATAGCGGTTCTTATGGTAAAACATATGCAACAAGCAATAGCAGAGCGTATAGATGTTATAATCCAAATGAACTCAAGGTAACAGGAATTAAAGCATCATATACTGCTTTTGAGAAGGTATCTACATCAGGAATGTATATAACTGCAAAATATTCAGATTATGATGGTACAAGAACTGAATATATAACAAGCGGTATAACAATAGGATATACTGGTTCAAATACAAGTTTAAGAGCAACAGATACCTACATAACAATAAGCGCATATAACAATATTGGATATCATATAACAGGAAGAGTGAATGTAACAGTAAATAAAGCAACTCCAACTTATGTGGTTCCAACAGGACTTTCTGGAGTAGAAGGCCAAAAATTGTCTGAAATAGTATTACCTACCGGATTTAGTTGGCAAAGTCCAAATACAGTGCTGTCTGGTGTGGGAAATAAGACATATAAGGTTAATTATACGCCAACAGACACTGCAAACTATAATACAGTAATTGGTATAGATGTAACTATTACGGTAGTTGTAGGAAAGAATATAATAACACCAACAATAACGGTATCAGACAAAACATATGATGGTAAATTAAGTATAGATGTAGCAACTATTAAAGTTGCAGAACTTAAATCTACTGAATATACAGTAATGTTAGCAACATTATCTTCAGCAAATGTTGGTACTGTTAATGCAACAATTAAAATAAAGCTAACAAATGACAAGTTCAAAACAACTGCATTTGCAGGAAACACACAAGAATATGAAACTACAGTTAGTATGAAAATAGTTCATGCAAAAGTTGCATACCCTACACGTGTGGATAAAGAATATGTATATAATGGGAAAGAGCAAACTTTTGAACTAACAGGATTTGATTCAAACATAATGAGCATTACTGGAAACAAGAGAACAAATGCTGGTAGTCAAACAGTTACAGTAAAACTTACAAATTCAAATTATACATGGACAGATGGAACTAAAAATAATTTAGCTTTTGTATTTGAAATAGACAAAGCAAATATTGTGTATATAGCAGAAGATGGACATTATGTTGTGGACGGAAAAGGTCATGGGATAAATGTTCTTGTAACAAATCCTACTACAGCTACTATAACATACATGGATGCATCAGGAAATTATACGTTAGCTACTATGCCTACGTATACGACAGCTGGTACATATACAATTAAATTTAAGATATCTGCAGGAGACAACTATAACGAAGTGTTAGATGAACGTAAGGTATATATCTATGCAGAGGGGATAATAAATAAGACTAAAGATAAAGAAGTAATATATGATGGATTAGAACATACATTAACAATGGATATAAATATTGGTGGAGTAACAATTAAATATTCTGTAGGAAATACAAAATATGATTTAGATAAACAACCAATGTTTAAGGATGTTGGAGAATATGTAGTAAACTACAAGATAGAAAAAACAGGTTTACAAACAGTTTACGGTAGCAATAAAGTTAAAATCTATGGAGTAAAAACAACAGGTACTTCATTAAGAATAGATGGTAAATATCTTAAAATAAAAGATTTTAATACTAATTATACAGATATTAAAAACAAATTAAACATATATGCACCAAGTTACACAATTCTTGCTCACGACAAAAATGGAGTGGATAAGAATACTAGTACAATGTTTACAGGAGACTTTATCTCTATATACATAACTAGTGCGCTAGATTTTAAGGAGTTAAAATACACTGTAGTGGTATTAGGAGATGCGGATTTAGATGGAAAGATATCGGCGTTAGACTATGTAACTATTAAAAATCATATAATGGGAGCCCAAAAGATAAAAGGTGAAATAGATTTAATAGCTGCAGACGCAGATGATGACGGAAAGATATCTGCTGTTGACTATGTAAGTATTAAAAATCATATAATGAACGGAGGAAAATAATAAATGAAGAAAATATTAACGGCATTAGTTATATGTATGTTTGTATTAACTGCGATAACAGGAAATGTATATGCCAAAGGTTCGGTAAAACCTTCTAAAACGAGTATTACTATTGAAGAAGGCGGATCTAGTACATTTAAGATAACAGCTTCTAATGCAGCAGGAAGAGTGGACATTTCTACGTCCAACTCTTCAGTAGCTAGCATAAATGTAACAAACAAATGGTTAGATAATAACAGTGTTACAGTTACGGTAAAAGGTAAATCTGTTGGTACAGCCACAATAACTGTAAAATTAACAGACGTAGCGACTTATGATAAAGAACCTTTAACTAATACATATAAAATAACAGTAAAAGTAACAGAACCAAAATCTAAAAATAACAACTTAAGTTCTATATCTGTAGATGGATACAAGCTAGTTAAGAAAAGCGATACATCATATACATTAGATGTAGGTAATAGTGTTTCTAAAATAACAATTAAAGCTACTGCAGCGGATTCTAAGGCGTCTGTATCAGGAACTGGAACAAAGTCTCTTAAAACTGGAAGTAATACCTTTAACGTAGTTGTAACAGCAGAATCTGGAGCTAAAAAAACATATACAATAACAGTAAATAGAAAAGATGGATATTATTTAGAAGATTTAGCAGAAGCGTTAAAAACAAATGAACCAACAATTAAATTAAGAGATGGAGATAAACTTACAGCTGATCATTTAGATAAGATTAAAGCAAGTGGTAAAACAGTTGTATTAAATGCTTCGGATAGCGAAGGAGAATTCACATATTCTTGGAAGGTGGATGGAACAAAACTTTCGACATATACTGAAACAAATACAAGTATAGCTTTTGACTCTAATTATAAAGAGGAGATTGGAAAACTTTCAAATTATGCTGATGGTAAATATATACACTTTGAACAAGCTGGCTCAAGTCTAAATGGAACAACTGTAAAAATGTATGTGGGAGATAAATATAAAGATGAACATGTGTTAAATGTATATCTATATAATAAAGATAATAATACATTGACGTTAGCAACAAATGGAGTTTCAATTCTAAATGGAAATATAGAATTGAATCTTAAAGAATATGGAGACTATATAGTAACGAGAGCTAATATAGAAAAAGAAACAAAAACTGAATCTCCAATAACTAGTTTATTAGGTGGAAATAATAGTGGAACAGAATCTGGAATGGATTTTAAGATGGTAGCTATTATAGAAGCGGGTGCAATTGTACTATTAATATTAGTAATTATTGCTAGAGGAAAAAGAAAATAGAAGTTAAAATATAAAATGCTACATTAATTATATTGGTTATATAATAGAATAAACCAGACTCGAAATGAGTCTGGTTTATTTTCTTTTCGTTATTTCTTAGTTTTAGCATCTCTAGAAAGTTTAACAGCCGTTTTAACAACTTCATAGCCACCGTCATAAATTTTAATTTTATTAGCTTTAATGATGTTATCACACATAGCGATAATATTAGTTCTTTCTGTAACGAGCATTTCAGCCATGTTAGTTGCTTGGTTAAATGTTCTGCATTCAATAGTTCCATCTCCAATTTCTGCCGAACGAAGAGCACCATATGCTTCGTGAGCACCAACTCTTCTAATAAGAAGCTTAGGAACAGGGTAGAATGCAAGCTCGCTAGGTTTAGTTACCATTACATCGCATTCGCGCATTAAAAGGTTTGTAGAGTATACAGCAGCAAATATATCGCTGTGTAAAAATACATGCAGTCCTTTTAAGTCTTCGTTAAGTGACGCTTGTGTGGCGAATTCAGCTGTTTTATCAAAGTCATCTGGATGAAGCGTTATTGTATCCATAAAGTTAGGAATCTTTTTAGCTAGCTTTTCTAAAACATCTTTGTGGTCGCCAAGATTTAAGAATATAGTAGCTGTTCCGCCTTTAACTCTAGGAAGTAGGTGCGAGATAATCTTTTCTATCATTTCAAGACCAGCACCAGCACCACCAACAGGAATTAAAAATCTTACAGGTTTTCTAGCAATCATTCTTTCCATTCTGCGTTTACAGTCGTGATTAATATTAGATACGATTTCGTGATCTACATAATGACCGGCAAGAACGATATCTTTAGAAGGCATTGTTTTAGTTTCACCATCATACATTTCATTTAGTGTTTTATATCCTAAGTATGAAGAAGGTGTTTGCACAGTGTGAACAGAACCTTCTGCCAAGTGAAGTGTCATAGGCAAGTTGTCTGGAATGACATTTACAACACAGTTCATGCCAGCGTGTACTGCTGCTTGTGCAGGCCAAGAGTGTGTAGCAATGAATGGTAAGTTCTTATCTAAATCTTGATAAGCTCTTGTCATAAGCTCGCTGTTCTTTTGGTCTACCGCGTTACGAGAAAGTTTTTTGTACATATTCTTGCTACCAGGTTCCCAAAGTAGTTTATCAAAAAGAGGAATTCTTTGAGATAATCTTGAACCTAATGAGTATAGATCATTAAGATATGATATAACTTTACCACCAGTTGTGTCTTCGAAAGAGTTTAAATCTAACCAATAAGGTGTAAACCCAAGGGAGTGAGCACAAGATGCGATAGCAAGTGCGATTCTATAATGTCCAAATCCCATGCGGATGTTACCAATAATAACAGGACGTGGTCCAAGTTCTAATGGTTTGTCTGAACGTACAAGATTTTGAATCTTGAAGTATCTAGTTACAATAGGATTAGGCACAGCTTTTAGGTGATAAATTTGTTTAGTATCATCTCCATATTTAAGTACAAAACGACGTTTGCTATTAGCTGCACGTTTGTAATCTGCTTTTTTAATTTCGTTTCCAAATATTTTTTTAGAACGGTCAATCATATTAGTTACTCCTTAATTTAATCGTTAATTTTCTTATATAATATCACATGTAAATTTTTATTACAATAAGTTATAAAGTTCTTTCTTAATATATATAAATTGACATAAATCTTGACTAATTAATCTTTGTGATATAAAATATTTATGTTATTTGGAGGAATTATGGGATTAATATATGGAGTAAATCCAGTTAAAGAAGCAATAGAGGCTGGAAAGACAATAAATAAATTATATGGTTCAAAAGGAAGTAAAGAAGTATATGAACTTCTTAAACTTGCTAAGTCTAAAGGAATAGTAACCGTAGAAGCAGATAAGATAAAATTAGATAAGATGATAACTACAGAAGGAGAAAAGTTAAAAAACTCTCAAGGTATAGTTGCTTCTGTTACAGATTATGAATATTATGAAATAGAAGATATATTAGAATATGCAAATAGTAAAGGTGAAAAACCATTTATACTTATATTAGATAAAATAGAAGATCCACACAATCTAGGAGCTATAATACGTAGTGCAGAATGTATGGGAGTACATGGTATAGTA
This sequence comes from Clostridia bacterium, assembly GCA_045637095.1. Lineage (GTDB taxonomy): Bacteria > Bacillota > Clostridia > TANB77 > CAG-465 > UMGS1649. The sequence goes on from JAZTYX010000015.1 coordinate 11,073, forward strand.
ATACAAAAAAGAAATGCGTGCCAAATTACAGATGTAGTAGAAAAAACTGCAGCGGGTGCTGTTAATTATATGAGAGTTGCAAGAGTAACTAATATAACAAGAGCTATTGAAGAATTAAAAGAAGCTGGGCTGTGGATATATGGGCTAGATATGGAAGGTGCTACTACTATATATGAAACAGATTTAACGGGAGCTATAGGAATAGTAGTTGGTAATGAAGGTGATGGAATATCTAGACTAGTTAGAGATAATTGCGATGGTATAATAAAGATACCTATGGTTGGTAAAACAGAGTCTTTAAATGCTTCTGTAAGTGCAGCGATAACTATATATGAAATAAAGAGACAAATGGATAAAAAATAGTATATATAAATCTACATATAATAAGGGTAATTTTGAGATAAAAATTATCCTTATTTTTATATTAAAAAGAAAAATAAAATTTTGTAACATTTTTGTAACATTTTTGTTGACAAAATTGAAAGTGAGAGTTATAATAATAATGGTGATGCTACTACAGCATTACATAACATATGATAAATAAGCAAATAACTACATATTAGAGCATAATGGTAGTTACTTTTTTATTCTAAAAATGAATAAAATTATTTACATAAAAATGTAATAAAAATCACCTTTTAACACGAACAAAAAAATAAAATAAAAAAATTAGAAAAAATATGATTTTTTTGTTGACAAATAATAATTGCTGTGTTAGAATAAGTCTTGTCGCTAACGAGTGACAAAAAAGCACATTGAAAAATAAAGAGTAAAACAAGCCAAGTAAAGAATGGGGTTATGGAAAACATAACAACCACGTTAATTTTATTAAAACAAAGTAATTAAGAGATAGCTAACGTTATCTTGAGAGAATTTAAGACAAGAGTT
>JAZTYX010000016.1:0-6944 GCA_045637095.1 Clostridia bacterium
ATTTACAACATAGTCTTCTTTATCTAAATTTCCTTTTTCAAACGTACTATTATTAAGCTCATTTACTATATCTATACTTTCTTCAAATTCAATTTTTTCTTTCCCTAGAATGTCTTTTAATTCACTCCAAGCTAAATCTAATGTTCCTACCCAAAGATTATTTATTGTATTTTTGTCTATTGTGCTTTCAAAAGTAGGATTTATTGTTACCTTATGACTTGTATTAAACATTTTGTATATCTTAATTCCTGCAAATACTACACCTGTCATTCCCAACATAATTAACAGTGCTAAAATAAACACTTTTGTAACTTTATTCATATTATCTAATCCTTTCTTAAGCAGGATTTTTCTTAACTTGTTTTTACCTCTATATATAATTGTTTTTGTGTTAGTTAAGGTTTGTCCAAGAATTTCAGCTGTTTGTTCATATGACATTTTTTCTATATATACAAGATATATGGCGTTTTTGTATTTGTCTTCAAGTTCATCTATAGCACTTAACACTTTTTCCTTATTCTCTTTGCTTGCTATAACATCTAATAAATCTTCTTCTAAAACTTCTTCGTTACCACTAAAGTATTTATCTACTATTTCTTTTCTTCTATTTTCCTTGTTTATATAATTAAGCGCTTTACTTTTTGCTACTAAATATATGTAATACTTAAAAGACACTTCATCTTTCTTTTTATTCTCAATTACATATATAAACGTATCTTGTACAATATCTTCTGCCTTTTCATAGTCCTTTACAATGTTATTTACAAAGTATACAAGCTTGTTTTTATACAATGCATATAACTTTTCCAATGATTCATTATTTCCCTTTAAATATTCGATATATATCTTTTCATTTAAATTCTTTTCCATAATTACCTGCTTTCATATATACATAACAGTAATATTAAATAAAGTTGCAACACCCTATCATTATTTATTATACACTATGCACTTTTCTTCCAAAAGTTTGAAATTACAACATCTATCTTTTATATTTTTCGGCAATTCTCCTTTATTATAACAATCATATAATTTATGTGCTTTATTTCTCAGTTGATTCTTATTTGCATTTAGCCAATTTAATTGTTCAAACAACAGCTTTTGATAATTTATTTCTTCCTTAGTTACTGGTTCTTTTTTTAGATCTACTATAAAATAATTATCTTTTAATACTGGTATCATATTGTTAAAATTAACAGCACCCAATTCCCCTTGCTTTAATTTCAAAAAATCTATTGAATTCTTCATTTTCTTATGTTTTAATTTCGGACTAGATAGAGGTGCAAAATATTCAATATCATCAATATTAAATAATATTCCGATAAACGGTCTTAATTTCTTTTCATATCTATTATAAGTTACCTTACTATCAAACTCTCTTAAATAATCACAATACTCTGCATCAACTCTAACAATTCTTAAATTATCTTTCATAATATTACCTCCTAAAATGTTATTTAATTATAATATCCGAACGCATGTTTGCCAACGCTTATTATACATGTTTTTTCACTTTTCATCGCAAATTATGACACATTTCGACATAATTTTTGAGATAAAAAAAAGATTAGAGTTTAGTCTCTAATCTATCTTTTTTAAGTTCCAATTTAATGGCTGGAATCACCGCTTTTTTAAGTTCCAATTTAATGGCTGGAATCACCGCTTTTTTAAGTTCCAATTTAATGGCTGGAATCACCACTTTTATATATAGTATTACCACTATATATTTAATATAACATATTTTTTAATTTATATCAAGCCTCATTATACTAACTTGCCAGCAAGCTTAGTTCCACCTAATATGTGAAAGTGTATATGCTTAACTGTTTGTCCACCATTTTCACCGATATTAGTTATTACTCTGTAGCCATCTTCCAATCCTAATTCTTTTGCTATAACTGGTATTGCTTCAAATACTTTCGCTATATTTGTTGAATTAGTTTCATCTATGCTATTTGCAGATTCAATGTGTTCTTTTGGTATGACTATTACGTGTACTGGCGCCATAGGATTTATATCATGAAATGCATAAACAAATTCATCTTCATAAACTTTTTTACTTGGAATATCTCCATTTAATATTTTACAAAATATACAATCCATAATTTACTCCTATTCTAGAATAGCTTTTATTCTTCTTACTCCTGCTGAACTTGCTTCTTCTTTTTTAATTACAAATTTACCAAGTTCACTTGTATTCTTAACATGAGGTCCACCACATAACTCTTTAGAAACATCTCCAATTGTGTATACTGTTACAACATCCGGATATTTTTCTATAAACATACATTCTGCTCCAGATTTAATAGCTTCATCTTTTGGCATTTCTTCTACTACTACATCTATTGCAGCTGCTATCCATTCATTTACTAATTTTTCTGCTTCATTCTTTTCTTCATCAGATAATTTATGATCACATGCGAAGTCAAAACGCATTCTTTCAGCTGTTATATTTGAACCTTTTTGATGTACAGTCTTACCCACTACTCTCTTAAGTGCTGCATTTAATAAGTGAGTTGCTGTGTGGTATTTAGTTTCCATTTCACCATTACCTGCTAGTCCACCTTTAAATTTAGCTTCAGAACCAGCTCTACTCTTTTCTTGGTGTTCTTTGAATTTTTCTTTGAATCCTTCTTCATCAACAGTTATTCCTTTTTCACTTGCAAGTTCTACTGTTAATTCTAATGGGAATCCGAAAGTATCATATAGTCTAAATGCCATATCTTTGTTTATAACATTACCTTCAAGTCTAGATACTTCTTTTTCAAATTCTTTAAGACCATTTTCAAGAGTCTTGTTAAACTTAGTTTTTTCTACTCTTAACACTTCAAGTACTACTGCTCTATTTGCTTTTATTTCACTATAGTATTCTTCGTATTTATCCATAATTAGATTTGCAAGAACTTCTTCCCAGTTAGTATTTACATCAATTTCTAGTCCTCTTACATATCTAATAACTCTTCTTATTAATCTTCTTAGAATATATCCTTGATCTGTGTTAGATGGTTTTATTCCAGATGGATCTGCAGATATAAATATTGCACATCTTAAGTGGTCAGCTATAATTCTCATAGCTCTTTCATTACCAGCATATGGTTTTCCTGCAATTTCTTCTATTTTAGCTATTACATCTTTCCATATTGAAGATAAGTAGTTATCTGTAACACCTTCAAGTATTGCAGTTGTTCTTTCCATACCCATACCAGTATCTACGTTTTTACTTGGCAATTCTGTAAAGCTTCCATCTTCTTCATGCATGTATTGCATAAATACGTTGTTCCAAATTTCAACCCATCTTTCATCAGCTGGATCAAAGTTTACTGGAACTTCATCTGTACTTCTCCAGTAGAATATTTCTGTATCTGGTCCACATAGTCCTGTAAGCTCCATACTTGGCCACCAGTTATCTTCTTCACCCATATATGCAATTCTGCATTCTGGTATTCCACATTCCATCCAATATCCTGCTGTTTCAGTATCTCTTTCAACAAAATCGTTTCCTCTAAACACTGTTACTGCAAGTTTTTCTACAGGTATATTTAGAACTTTTGTTAAGAACTCAAAACTCCAGTTTACTGCATCTTTTTTGAAATAGTCTCCTAAAGACCAGTTACCTAACATTTCAAAGAATGTATGGTGAGTTGTATCTCCAATTGCATCTAAGTCGTTTGTTCTAACGCATTTTTGGTAATCGCAAAGTCTAGTTCCCTTTGGATGCGGTTGCCCCTTAAGGTATGGTACTAGCGGTTGCATACCAGCTGTATTAAATAATACTGATGGATCATTTTCTGGTACTACAGGTGCTGAAGGTATCTTCACATGTCCTTTAGATTCAAAAAATGATATATATTTATCTCTTAAATTAAATCCTTCCATTGTTTTTCACTCCTAAAATTACTCTAGTATTATATATGAATTTATGTATAAAAGCAATATTTGGAAGGCATAAATACCTTCCAAATATGATATTATATCTTATTTTTTCTTAACTTTTTACTTTATTTTTATTTACCCTCTTTTTCTTTATATTTTTTAGTTTCTCTAAGTTCACTATTTCACTTAAATATTCTATTCCATTTACGCTTAATATTAGCATAAATAAAAGAATATTTAATAAAAATCTTGATCTTGTTTCCCATATAAGCATAAAGACGAACATTCCAAATACAGTTATTACTAGTATATTTTGTATATTATTCATATCTTTGTTATTTATACTTTTTATTATGGCAATTATTATATATATTAGCATTCCAAAATGCATTGCTTGCGGAATATATTTATATACATCAGAATACTTACCATCTTTAATTACAACTTCATGCAATGTACTTTTATTTAACATTCCTTTAGCTAATTTAACAGGCACCCAATATGTGCCATCATGCCAAACAAAAGTTATTTTAGAATACAAACGCTTTAGATGTGTAGGTAAGCCTTTAGATGTTATTCTTCTTACTATTTCTTCCCTTACTTTTTCTTGCCTTGTATCAAAATCTTTATATTTTAATGTAAATACATAATCTCCAAAATTCCAATTACCATTACCTGTTAAACCCATCATTATCCAATGTTCTACTGGCATTTTTGCTTTGTTACTAAGTTCTTTACTTACAATTTTATTAGTTATACATACATTAAATAATACACTTAATACAAGTACTATTGGCAACACAATACATAAACTCTTTAATATATCTTTTCTTTTACCAATAGCTAGTTCATATACTGCTATTGCTATAAATATGAATATAGAAAAGACTTTTATCTTTATTCCTAAGAATACAAGCAATCCTAATAATGCATTTAATATTATCTTGGTTGTAGTCTTATCTTTATCTCTAACCACAAGCCATAACAGTAATATTCCTACTCCTACCGGCAATGAAAATGTATCTGTATAATATATAGCAGAATACAAAAATAGCGGACTTGTTAATACGCATAACATTATATGCATTAATGCATTCTTTCTTCCGAACATTTTATTTGCCACATAATACGATAATATAACAGCAAGAGATACACACATCGCGTTAAATATTGTTATTACTGTTACATTATCTGTAATACCTATTGCATTAGATACTACTAGCACTCCTATTTCTATCAAGGCCTGCATTATATTGTTTGGAAATGTAGCTAAATACACCGAGTCTTTTATACTTCCTTCAATTAAATATCTTTCGGCAATGTTAAATACATTTCCCATATCCCATGTTGCTCTAGACTTAAAATATATCCCACTAAATATTGCAAGCGATATAAATATTACAAAAAACAAATATTCAATGTGTTTTATTTTTTCTATCCATGGTAACACCTTTTTATATAATAATATTGTAAACGCTAAATATATTATTATACATATTAGTAAAATCACTTGATTAAAACTAAATATTACATTACTGTTATATACAACACCTGTACTAACTACTAATGTTAATGCAGAGACCAATATATATGCTATTATACTTATAAATATATTACCTATCTTATCTTTCATATATCTATATTTTCTCTCCCTCTTACTTTTTGTTTTTTTCACATATATTTTTTATTGCCACAACACTTAACGAAAATATTGTTATTAACAATAGTCTATATGTAAATCCCGCATGTATATAACTATGATTTTTAACTAGAAAGTACCATACAAATGGCGACAAAGATATTAATATATATTGGTAAATACTTTTATCCATTTTAGTTTTAACCACACATAATTTATATATAAACGATGCCGTTAATACGCCTATACAGATAACTAGCGGGAACTCTATACAATAAATATTAGTAACAACAATTTTTATTATACTAACTGTCACTTCTTTATTACTTACTGTATATAGCAATATTTTGTCTATTGCATCCTTTATTGCACCAACTCCGTAAAAAGCATCCATTAACACCCATTTAGATAACCAAGCAAATGAATAACCTGCGCCCCATGCTAACAATATACTAATACTTCCTGTTAATGTATTCTTTTCTTTATTCTTGGTATATATCCAAAATATCATTGGTATACCTAACGTTAAAATAGGCGTTGTAAACAAATCGAAAAAAGATGTTAACATTCCTATTACAAAAAATAACATTACACCATCTTTTATTTTATCTTTTCTAGCAACAATATATATTGACGATAAAAGAGTAATAACAAAAACCGATACATATTGCATGGATAACCCTATCGCCCAGAAATTAGATGCTAGAAGCATTAGTATCGTCGCTACTGCTAATATCTTATCTACCTTTTTATATGATAAATAAACAAGCAACATAGCAAACAAAGTTATAACTACAACTAATATTACTCTTATTTCAGAATAATTAAAAAATACTAATAACGGTCTTAAAAATATCATATAGCCATGCCAATATCTAAAATACTCATAATAACTTGTATTAGTTTCAGATATGTTTGCTTCCAGATTATCTATAGGCACATCTGGAGTATCTACACTATTTAATATAAGATTTTCTCCTCTCCTATATCCACGTCGCATAAACATTGTAGATTCGAGCGGACTATTAGTATCCATAGAATATGCTGTGTCTAACATTATTGCATCTGTATAATTATCTAATAAAAGTCTGTAAGCCCATTTAGCGGGCGGACAATGTCCTTCTATAGTCAAAACTTCTAGTGACTCTTCAACATTATCCTTTATATACTTTTTAGGAATTGTATTAACAGTTATTAAAGTAAGTATTAATACTAAAAAAATTATTAGTACTATACTCGCCTTTTTTATAAAATTCTTCATTTTAACTTTCCTCTTTTATTCAGCTTTTGAAATAACAGCTGAATAATATTTAAATGTCATTATATCAAATTTAGATTTATCAAATCTATCTAATTCAGAATTATGTACTATATAATTTGCTGTATAATCTATCTCTTTAGGTAAATAGAATATATAATTTCCAAAACTTTT
>JAZTYX010000017.1:0-7600 GCA_045637095.1 Clostridia bacterium
TGCAATATATATTTTATATTTTAGCTTTTCATCTATATCTTTAAGAAGTGCTGGATTTAAAGCATGTATTCCTTCTAAAACTATAACATCTTTAGGTGATAGTCTTAAAGTTTTTCCTTTATATTCTTTTTCTCCAGTTAAGAAGTTAAATTCTGGCATTTCTACAGTTTTACCATCATAAAGTGCGGCTATATGTCTGTTAAATAGTTCTAAATCTAACGCATCAATTGTTTCAAAATCATATTCTCCACTTGGTAATTTTGGAGTATCTTCTCTTTCTTTGAAATAGTTGTCCATTGATACTACTATTGGGTTATATCCAATAAGTTTCAGATTTATACATAGTTTGTTTGCAAAAGTTGTTTTACCTGATGAAGAAGGACCTGCTATCATAAATAGTCTCTTAGTACCTTTAGTTTTAATATCATTCATAAGGTCAGCCATTCTATTTTCATGGTCAGCTTCTGCAACTCTTACTATATCTGGCATTTTACCAGTTATAACTTTATTGTTTATTTCTGGTACATTTGTTACACCTATTATTCTTAAGAAATCTCCGTTATTTTCAAACACCTCATATAATGGGCTTTCAGAAATTGTTGCATTAATTTTAGTTGGATCAGAACGTTTTGGTAACATTAATGCAAATCCACGTCTAAATTTCTTTATTTCAAAATCTGGTGTACATCCTGTAGTTGGAGCAAGTATTCCATCTGTTAAACCGTAAGTATCTTCTGCTTTGTATATTGTTACTGTTGGTTGCATATATACAGAAATTCCTCTTAAAGCGTTTGGATGTCCATTATGATCAAATAAGTATTTTGCTTCTTCATAACTTACAACCATTTTTTCTATCTTAGAATTTCTTGCAACTATACTTCTCATCTCTTTTAGAATATCTTCTGCCATAACATTTGTAAATTTCATGTTTTCACAGATAAAGTAAACAATACCATCTATTGTGTTACAAACTTCAACATCAAGATTTGGATATAATCTTTGAAGTGCTATATGTAATAAAAACTTAACTGTTCTTACATAAACTCTATGTCCATCTTGATCTGTTAGAGTTATTTTCTCAACCGTAGAATCCTCTACAAGTGGCACACTTGCCGTTTTCATCGCATTGTTTACCTTAACAGCTAACAAACCACTCATATCTACTTTAGCACTTTTTAGAGCGTCTATAGCGCTTGTGCCAAATTTAACCGTAGCTTCTTTGCCATTTTCAAATTTAACTTGTACTTTTTTGTTTTTTAATTCTTCTATCATAAAAAGCTCCTTTGTAAATTAATTTTATTATTTTCGTTCGTAATTATGTCTATATAACTATATACCAAATATATAGAAAAGTCAATTGTTGCTTTACTTTTTGAAACAATTAGTATATAATAAAAACTGCTTAAAAAAGGAGTGATTTTTTTGAAATTAGGTATTGTTGGATTACCAAACGTTGGTAAAAGCACATTATTTAATGCTATAACAAAAGCAGGTGCAGAAAGTGCTAACTATCCTTTCTGTACAATAGAACCAAATATAGGTACAGTATTAGTTCCAGATGAACGTTTGGAAGTATTAACAAAAATGTATGATTCGTTAAAAACAACTTATGCTACAATAGAATTCGTAGATATAGCCGGTCTTGTTAAAGGAGCTTCTAAAGGTGAAGGTTTAGGAAACAAATTCCTATCTCACATTCGTGAAGTTGATGCTATAGTTCATGTTGTAAGATGTTTTGAAGATAAAAATATAGTTCACGTTGAAGGTAAAATCGATCCTCTAGATGATATTGAAACAATATCTTTAGAGCTTGTATTCTCTGATGTTGAAACTATTAACAGAAGACTTGAAAGAGCAAACAAAGCAGCTAAATCTCATGATAAAGCAGCACTCATGGAAGTAGATGCATTAAATAGATTAAAAGCAGCTTTAGAAGAAGGTAAACCTGCAAGAACAGTTGAACTTTCAGATGAAGAGAAATCTTTACTTTCAGATTTATTCTTATTAACTTCTAAAAAAGTTATATACATTGCAAATGTTAATGAGGATCAATTGTTAGATGTAGATAATGATGCTAATGTAAACAAAGTAAAAGAGTTTGCAGAATCTGAAGGAGCTATATGTATTCCTCTATGTGCAAAACTTGAGGAAGAATTATCTGAACTAGATGATGAAGATAGAAAAGCTTTAATGGCAGACTACGGAATGACAGCTTCAGGTCTAGATTTATTAGCAGTTAAGAGCTATGAATTATTAAACCTTATGTCTTACCTAACAGCTGGTAAAACTGAAGTTAGAGCTTGGACAATTACAAAAGGAACTAAAGCTCCAGGAGCTGCTGGTAAAATACACTCAGACTTCGAACGTGGATTTATTAAAGCTGAAATAGTATCTTATGACGATTTAATAGCTTGTGGTACATACGCTGCAGCTAGAGATAAAGGTCTAGTTCGTTTAGAAGGAAAAGAATATGTAGTTCAAGATGGAGATATTATATTATTTAAGTTTAATGTATAGTGCATAAAAAAGAAGCGGTGGATTCCCACCGCTCTTCTTTTAGCTTTTAACGACCTTTTGCACGAGGATTATGTACAACCTTCAAATTGTAGTATTTAGCATTATCGATGTAATACTGCTGTCTACGGTATTCTGCTTGTCTTTTCCTCTTAATTTCTTGTTTCCATTTGTAATCCTGATAAAGGGCTACAGCAATCATAACTTCGAAAATCATAAGAGCAATAGAAACAAGTACACCAATAATTTGGAGCGCCTTAGGAAGCTTGTAGCTAAACCAAGATTTATAACCACCACCAAAGTAGAGTTCTTCTCTTGCTTCCGCTACATCTTCATAGATTGCATCTGCTGCTCTCCTCATATGAGGATCACCTGATGCCGCTTTGAGTTCTGCCTCTGCTACATCATTTGAAAGTATACACATGTATCCTGCGATACAACAGGTGTAAAAAGCACCTGCAAATAGAATTAATGCCATAACAACTGCTATGGACCGGGCTAAAAAGTTTTTCATTTGGAAACTTCCTTTCATATTTGAGATACTTATATTATACCACTTTCAGCGGTGTTATGTCAACGCGAAAAAGTTTTTCGAATTTTTTTAACTTTTTTCAAAAATTCTATTGACATTCCCACTTAAATTAATTATAATAAGTTTGTTCGCTACGATGTGTGGGCCTTTAGCTCAGTTGGTCAGAGCAACCGGCTCATAACCGGTGGGTCCAAGGTTCGAATCCTTGAAGGCCCACCACACATAAAGTAGTGAACAAAATTTTATATGGGCGGGTGTCCGAGTGGCTAAAGGAGGCAGACTGTAATCTTTGGTTCAAACCTAAATTTGCAGCTCATACAAGTGATTGTGTGATGATAATCTGGCTAATTCGGGGAACTCTTAACAGGTAATGCTGATGACAATCCCGAGCTAAAAGATTTAATCTTTGAGTGTAGAGACTTTATACCAGGTATCTCCTATGAGATAAAGAGAAAGTCCAGACTACAAACATTATTTAATGGTAACGAAAGTTATGGTAGTAAGAAATCTGTTAGCGTACGCTTACGATGGTTCGAATCCATCCCCTCCCACCAAATGCAAGTATTTAACATACTTGTATTTTTTTACGTCTATTTTAGTTTTATGTAACCTTTTATTCTCTTTTATTGCTATTTACCATATTCTGTGATATAATACTTAAACGTACAAATTACAACCAAAAAATAATTATTTAAAGGAGAATTAAAGTATGGAGTACAAAGTAGTTCAAGTAGAAGCATCGGTATCTTTTGCCGGCGCAATCAAAAAGGTTGAAAAAGAAGTTAACGACCTTCTTAAAGAAGGTTGGACATTAAGAGGCAATCTTAAAATTGTTCCTCACACCGATTCCGCATACTTCGTTGTTTACCAGGTTCTTACCAAAGAAGCCTGAGCAAAGGAGCAAATATGGAATACCAAGTAGTTTATGCTCAAGGCGCAGAATTTCGCGAAGTTGTCGATGAGCTTAATGAAAAAGTAAACCGCCTAATAAAACAGGGTTGGGTCCTTCAAGGCGGTGTTGCACAATCTATCACAAAATACGAATGGCATTTTATGTCCCAAGCACTGGTTAAAATGTCTGCTCGCAACGAAATTCGCCAGTTATAACAAGGAGAGATTACAAATGACAGAACCGAAAAACACAATTATTTGCCCGATTTGCGGCAAGCAAGCCAAACGGCTTCCTATCCACGTAAACCCTTTATACCGGTGTGATGAATGTGGATTCTTATCTAACAACGAAAACGTTGTAAACATCTCATACGGAGATCCCAGGTCTGCTTCTCTTTCCAATCTTTACCCTCACAAATTTATTCTTTATGGATTCTATCCTACAAGTAATATTTCTGTGGAACATATTACAATTCCTTCTATGGAAGCCTTCTTGCAAGGTATTAAGATTAAAGATCCGGATTTGCAGAATATCTTTATGACAAGTTCTTCCGGTATGGCCGCATACAAAATGTCTACAATCTTAAACGATTGGAAAGATTCCCAAACCCTCTGGTTTAACGGAGTTCCTTACAACAGATACAGCGATGAATACACCGAACTCATCACAAAAGCCTACGATGCACTCTTTGAAACAAACGATATTTTCAGAGAAATCGTACTTCCTAAGTTCAAGGGCAAAATCCTGATTCACACCACCGGAAAAGATTCTGAATCCGATACCGTTCTTACCGAAGCAGAATTCAGATACCAACTTAACCGCCTTATGCGAAGGTTGTAACACAAAAGAGCAGTAGTTAAAACTACTGCTCTTTTCTTATATTTATATACTGTATATTATTTAACTAATCCCCAATTCGCACCGTTATTGCCACCTGCCTTAGCAGGTATTGACGCCTTTAAGCATACTACAGGTCGAATACCCCAGGGTTCGCTTGCCATATCGTCCGTCATACTATTTTCAGAAACAACTAACAAACTATTAAGATATCCATAGTAATTACAAGGTGATGACAACCAATATGAATTATATTCTCCTAAAATATGTAGACCATCAACTTCTAAATCATTTAAATCCCTTTGATTATACTTATATCCATATTTATCCGATTCTACAATTATACTTGGTTGATTTCCTATAGCACTCCAACTAGCAACTAATAATTGTATTGTAGGAGCTCCTATCGCCCCAACCACTTCGTTACCATAGGTAGAATTATTTGCAAAACACCCAAAATCTGTTATAAGTTCTGCCACCGCTTGATTGGCATATGACACTTCGCCATTTACCGTGTCCGTTAATTCGTATTTAGGTAAATTGCCTACTTGAAAAATTCTATATAACTCTTTTTGTTTAGCAGATAATGTTGATGGAAGTATTTCAGAATCAAGCGTTGTCTTAAATAAAGCTTCTGTTGTTGCTAAAAATACATACTCTTCATTGTGATAATATATTTGCCAATCACTATATGTTGTTCCGTTTACCGATACAGTGTAATCCACCGTTTCTCCGTAGTTATCTACAGTTATCAATTCACCTAACCCAGGTTGTATTTCTTCAAAAGAAATATTTATATTGTTTTTACCATCTTGTTTTAAGTAAACTTCTAATCCGGATTTTGTTGTTACAATTTTGTTTCCGTTGCTTGTTATAACTGTATCTTCTATTATGCCTTTATTTTTTAATTCATGTATATACTCTTCTATTGTGATTACTCCAAGATTATCTGTTAACACTCCATTTTTTATAACTTGTAATCTTGTATATTCTTGTTGTTGATTTTGTTTGTTGGTTGTATTTTTAGAACGTCCTATTATTCCACTATCTTCTAATGCAATTATTGCTGTTGCTGCAAGTATTGCCATTACAAGTATTGTTATGCTTAAAACTATTAAGGATACGCCTCTTCTCTTTTGCATTTTTCATTCCTCCCTTTTGCATGCAAAAAGCAAAGTAGCACATACCTATTTAGTATGTGTTACTTTGCTAGTTTCTATTGTTAAATTTGGGTACAAAAACGCTACTAATGTTTGTTCATTAGTAAATGTATTGTGTGTGTGTGTGTGTGTGTGTGTGTGTACAGCCGCAAGGCTTTCAGCGTTTTTTATCATTTGTTACCCCTTTAATTTGTTTTATTTTTATGTTAACTTTATTTGTCTGTACTCATAAAGTCTTTTAACTTTTTGCTTCTTGATGGATGTCTTAATTTTCTTAAAGCTTTTGCTTCAATTTGTCTTATTCTTTCACGAGTTACCATGAATTCACGACCAACTTCTTCAAGAGTTCTTGTTCTTCCATCTTCTAATCCAAATCTAAGTCTTAATACTCTAGCTTCTCTTGGAGTTAATGTTTCCATTACTTCTTCTATTTGTTCTTTAAGTAGAACATCTGCTGCTTGGTCTGATGGAGATGGCGCATCATCATCTGGAATAAAGTTTCCAACACTACTATCATCTTGTTCACCAACTGGAGTTTCTAGAGATATTGGATCTTGAGATATTTTAAGTATATCTCTTACCTTATCTACTGGTATTTCCATTTCAGCTGCTATTTCTTCTGGAGTTGGTTCTCTACCCATTGTTTGTAACAAGTGTCTAGATACTCTCATAAGTCTATTTATTGTTTCAACCATATGTACTGGTATTCTTATTGTTCTAGCTTGGTCTGCAATAGCTCTTGTTATTGCTTGTCTAATCCACCATGTTGCATATGTACTAAACTTAAATCCTTTTACCGGATCAAATTTATCTACTGCTTTAATAAGTCCTAGGTTACCTTCTTGTATTAAATCTAAGAAATGCATTCCTCTACCTATATATCTTTTTGCTATACTTACAACAAGTCTTAAGTTAGATTCTACTAGTTTCTTTTTAGCTTTCTTATCGCCTTGAACCATTTTTTCTGCAAGTTCTGCTTCTTCATCTAAAGATAATAGTTCTATTTTACCTATTTCTTTTAAGAACATTCTTACAGGATCATCTACACTTATATTGTCTATAAACGAGAAATCATTTATATCATCTTCAAGCAAAATATTTTTTTCGATTTCAGATATATCTTCAAGATTTGGTTCTATATCTAGTTCTGCAAGTGATACTGATTTGTCTCCTGAAACCATTTTATCTATTATTGTATCATCTTTTATTTCTTCATCTTCGTCTGGTTCTTCTGGTATTATATCCTCTTCTTTTTTTGTTTCATCTATCATTTCTATACCAGCTTGTTCAAGCTTTTGATACAATGCATCTACATCTTCTGGTTCTAAACCTTTTTCTCCCATGTAATCTACTATTTCTTTGTATGTAAATCCTTTTTTAGCTACTGCTGCTTCTACAAATTCTGCTATAGCTGCTTCTTTAGCGTTCTTTTTAGATGCTTTAGTAGATTTTTTAGTTGTTACTTCTTCCACTACTTCTACTTCCTTTATTTCAGATTCTTTTTTTCTTCCCATTATATTATTCTCTCCCTAATATTAAATTTATACAACATTAAATTTTAAATTACAACCTTTTTTACTTTTTTATTTCATTTTAGCAATTTTTAACATTATTTGTTTAAGTTCTACCTCAAGAAATTCTTTTTCATCCTTAGATATTTGCTCA
>JAZTYX010000018.1:0-16842 GCA_045637095.1 Clostridia bacterium
ATTGAAAAGTCAAACAAAGAATTTTGTTTTGATGAAAATACAGAGTCAAACAAATCTATAGATGAAATAAAGAAAATATTAAATAGTAAAAAGAAAAAGATAATATCTATAGGTAGATTTTCTCCTGAAAAAGGATATGACAGATTAATAGAAGAATATAATAAAATAAATCCGGATGCGTATCTTATAATAATAGGAGGATTTGGACCGTTATATGACAAATTATTAGAAAAAATAAATAAATTAAAAAATGAAAACATTGTATTAATAAAGAATATGACGAATCCATTCACAGTATTAAAAGCATGCGACTCTATGATAATTTCTAGTTATTATGAAGGCTTGCCAATGGTAATATTTGAAGCTATGGTTTTAGATAAACCGATAGTATCAACAAAGATAGAATCAATCCAAAAATTCTTTGAAAAATATAACGGCGGTCATATAGTAGAAAACAGTAATGAAGGAATAAAAGAAGCCATAGAGCTTTGCTTAAATGGAAAAATTGAAAAATTAAAAGTAGATATAAATGAATATAACAAAAATATAAAAAATCAGTTTGAAAATTTAGTATTATATTCGAAAAAAAATAAGATACACGAATCTGAAAATATAATAAAATTAAAAAGAAAAATTAAAAAGAAAAATAAAACAATAGTGTTTCTTACAAAATTATTATTATTAGCTATAATGGTAGTTGGCGCAAGCGTAGGAATAACATTATTAGGTAAGAAGTTAAAACCATTAAAAAATATATATAATCATATAAAATTAGCCGGCAATCAAGTAGTTGAAAGTATATTGGACAATGGAACGCCATTTGTAGAAAATTATCATAATGCAGCATACAAATTAGATTTAGAAAGTGCATATGGAGATAATCAAGGAACACATACAAAAGTATTGTATTTTGAAAATGGTTGGAATGGATATAAATATTGGATGACATTTTCACCATATCCAAAAAGTGATGATAGCAAAGAAAATCCTCACATAAAAGTAAGTAATGACATGATTAATTGGAGTGAACCAGAAGGGTTTAGAAATCCTTTAGAGGATACTCCAAAAGATTATAAACATATGGTTATATATTATTCAGATCCACATCTTGTATATAATTATGATAAGGATATACTAGAATGTTATTTTAGAAGAGTTGATGATTCAATAGATGAAATGATACTATATAGAATGACTACTAAAGATGGTGTAAACTGGACTCCTAAAGAGGAAATTATTAAAACTAAAAGGTCGGTTCATGACTATGTTTCACCAGCAATAATATACGAAGATCATATGTATAAAGTTTGGTATGTAAATAAAAATAATACTGTTACATACGAAGAAAGTACAGATGGATACAATTATACAAATTCAAGAGTAATAAAATTAAATTACAAACCAAACACTCAAAAAACATGGCACTTAGATGTTATACACACAGATAAAGGCTATGAAATGATTACAGTCGCATTTGAAAGCTGGAATGATAGAATGTATATGAATTTATATTATTTTAACTCAGAAGATAATGTAAACTGGACAACTGGTCGAGCAATATTAAAACCATCAAGTATATCTTGGGATAATGGAGGCTTTTATAGAAGCTCATTTATTAAGATAAATGATACATACTATGTATTTTATAGTGCCTTGTCACAAGAAAATATTCGTGGAATTGGACTTTCATACGGAAATGATATATTTAACCTAAAGGGGAGTAACATAAAAGCAGAAAAAAATAAAAAGGAGAAATAATATGAGAAAAATATTAACATATGGAACATATGATGTTCTTCATAGAGGTCATATAAACCTATTAAGAAGAGCGAAAGAAAGAGGAGACTATTTAATAGTTGGTATTTCTACAGATGAATTCAATGCTATAAAAGGTAAAAAATCATACTATGATTATGAAACAAGAAAAGAAATGTTAGAAGCAATCAAGTATGTAGATGAAGTTATACCAGAATGCGCATGGGATCAAAAACCAGGCGATATAGCAAAATATGGTGCTGATGAAGTAGTTATGGGAAGCGATTGGGCTGGAAATGAAAAATTTGAAGCTTTAAGAGAATACTGTGATGTATACTATCTTCCAAGAACAGAAGGAATAAGCTCAACACAAATCAAATCTGAATTGCATTTAATGGACGATAAGGCTGGTGTTTAATATAAAGAAGCTAGTTATTAAGATAGCTATATTTGTATTAAATGTAATGTATCTACCGTTTAAATGTTTTAAGACAAAACATAAGCTTACATATATAAGTAGACAGTCAGATACACCATCTATAGATTTTGACTTGTTATATAACAAAATGAAAGAAGTAGATAGCGATTTAGTACAAGTAATGCTTACTAAAAAAATAGGAAAAGGAATAGTTGGTAAACTTAAGTATGGATTACATACACTTACTCAAATGTATCATATAGCAACTTCAAAAGTTGTTGTTATAGATACATATATAATTCCTGTAAGTGTCCTTAAACATAAAAAGAGCTTAAAAGTAGTTCAAATATGGCATGCTTTAGGAGCTATTAAGAAGTTTGGATATCAGTCAATTGGTAAAGGAGAAGGTAGCTCAGAAGTAGTAGCACATACTATGAAAATGCACGCAGGATATGATGCAGTAACTACTTCAAGTAGTACTACAGCCAAATTTTATGCAGAGGCTTTTAATACAGATATAAGCAAAATTAAAGTTGTTGGAATGCCTAGAGTAGATGATATTTTAGGAGATAATAGAGATACTGAAGTGTTAGATAAAAATCCAGAATATAACGGTAAGAAAACAATTTTATATATTCCTACATTTAGAAAAAACGACACAGTCTATACAGATGACATTATAAAATTAGTAGATACAAATAAATATAATTTAGTAATAAAATTACATCCATTAGATAGTACTAAAGTAGATGAAAAATATCTTGTAAAAGGTGGTTTCTCAACATATGATATGATGAAGTTTGCAGATTATATAATAACAGACTATTCTGCAACAGCAATAGAAGCAAGTGTACTTAACAAACCATTATTCTTGTATGTTTATGATTTAGACAACTATAACGAAGTTAGAGGGCTAAATGTAAAGCTTACAGAAGAATTAAAGACAAGTACATTTAAGGAATTTAAGGACATATTAAACATTATTGAAAATGGTAATTATGACTTTAAATCTTTAGAAGCTTTTAGAGATAAATATGTTGAAACACACAATATAAACAACACAGAAAGTGTATGTAATTTAATTAATGAATATTTGAAATAAATAGTTGAGGTAGAGAGTTTGTGACGCTACGCACCTAGTAATAGGTCAAAAGAAATGTGGGGACAGTCACACCCACCAACTAAAATAGACACCGCAAGGTGTCTATTTTTATGCATAAAAAAAGAGATGGTTTTCAATGAAAGGGTCTAATTCCCAGACATTGCCAACTCTTATAGAAGAAAAATCTTTTGTTACGGCTCAAAGACCACTTACCCAAAAGGGTAATAGTGAAGATTTAACTTCAGTGCATATTATATCATGTATTCGAATAATTGTCGATATTTGTAAAAATAATAAATGTTAAAATTTTTTGTCGAATTACGCGGTCGATTTTTCTTGCAAAAGTATAAGTCTGGTGGTAATATATTGCTATTATTTTAATCTAAAGTTTTTATTCTGAAAGGTTTGAATCAAGTGAGAAAAAACAATTTTAATATTTTTTATGATGAACAATATGGTAAGTGTATAGAAATATGTGGGGAAAAAGATATATTTAAAGGAACTAATAATATAAGAGATTTGAAAGAAAAAGCATATATATGGTTATTAAATGGGAATGAAAAATTTGAAACTATAACTGATAGGCTGGATAATAAAGAAATTAAATTTACTAGAATTTCGGCTAAAGAATATGTTTATGGAAGGAACTCTCAAAAATTAAAATCAGAATTTTATACGCAAAAAATGAGAATGGCTCCAAGCATAGATGATTTAATCAATAATGCAACTATTACATATTATTCGCCATTAACTCATAAAAACAATTTGTTTAAATTTGGTTACAATAATTATCAAGGAAAATTAATAATAGACGATAATATATTTTCATATATAGTAAGAATAGGTAAAGCTATGAATGATAATATATTTTATGACATAAGCTTAGAATTTATAGGACAAAAAAATAGAACCGATAGCAAAGTACTTGAAACCAGTTAAGGTTCTTCACTCAAATCAAGTTCTATTAGAAGAAGTTATTACCTTAAATGAAGAAATCCAATATTTCAACATTAGTAATAAAGCTTCGTATGATAAAAGTATAACATCCTAAAATACACTTGTCAATATATCTAAAGGGACTATGCTAATATATACTTAATAATTTTCACATTGACTTTACACAAACAATTGTATATAATATGGTGAGCGTAGGAGGATGGTTTATGTATAGTAATTTAGAGAAAATGGATAAAGAGATATTTGATATAATCAAAAAAGAAGAAAAAAGACAAAGTGAAAATATTGAGCTAATAGCATCAGAAAACTTTGTTAGCCCAGCTGTTTTAGAGGCTGTAGGAAGTATTTTAACAAATAAATATGCAGAGGGCTATCCTAATCAAAGATATTATGGTGGATGCCATAATATAGACGAAATAGAAGCTTTAGCAATATCTAGAGCTAAAGAATTATTTGACGCAGAACATGTAAATGTACAACCACATAGTGGATCACAAGCTAATATGGCAGTATATATGTCAGTATTAGAAGTTGGAGATACAGTTCTTGGAATGGACCTATCTAATGGTGGACATTTAACACATGGAAGTAAAGTAAACTTCTCAGGAAAGTTATACAATTTTGTTGCATATGGTATAAATGAAAATGGATATATAGATTATGATGATGTTTTAGCTAAAGCATTAGAATTTAAACCAAAGATGATAGTTGCAGGTGCAAGTGCTTATCCAAGAAGCATAGATTTTGCTAAATTTAGAGAAATAGCAGATAAAGTAGGAGCATATCTAATGGTAGATATGGCACATATTGCAGGTCTTGTAGCAGCAGGTGAACATATGTCTCCAGTACCTTATGCAGACTTTGTTACAACTACAACACATAAAACTTTAAGAGGACCTCGTGCAGGATTAATACTTTGCAAAAAAGAATATGCAAAAAAACTAGATAAAACGATATTCCCAGGAATACAAGGTGGACCATTAGAACACGTTATTGCTGGTAAAGCAGTGTGCTTTGGAGAAGCATTAAAACCTGAGTTTAAGGAATATGCACATAATATAGTATTAAATGCAAAAGCATTAGCAGATGCATTAATGGGATATGGATTTAACTTAGTATCTAATGGAACAGACAATCATTTGATGCTTATAGATTTAAGAAATAAAGGAATAACTGGTAAAGAAGCTACAGAATGGCTAGATAATGTTGGAATAACAGTAAATAAAAATTCTGTACCAAACGATCCAGAAAAACCAACTGTAACAAGTGGTATACGTGTAGGAACAGCTGCTGTTACAACTAAAGGATTAAAAGAAGAAGATATGAAAATTTTAGCAGAAGCTATGGATTTAACTTTAAGAAAATATAATACTGAAGAAAATATAGCTCATGCAAAAGAATTAGTAGCGGTATTACGTGGGAGGTATACAGCTTAATGGCTAACAAATTAGTAATAGTGGAATCACCATCAAAAGCAAAAACAATAAAAAAATACCTAGGAAGCGATTATGATGTAATCGCTTCTCAAGGCCATATTATAGATTTACCTGCAAGTAGAATGGGTGTAGACACAGAAAATGGATTTAAACCTGAATATATTAAAATGAAGGGGAAAGCTAAATTAATAAAAGATATAAAAGACCTTGCAAAAGGAAAAGATAAAATATTAATCGCAACCGACCCTGACCGTGAGGGAGAAGCAATAGCATGGCATTTAAGAAATGAACTTAAAATTAAAGAAGCGGAAAAGTGTAGAATAGAGTTCCATGAGATAACAGAAGGTGCGGTAACAACTGCTGTTAAAAGTCCAAGAACTATAGATATGAACACTGTAGATGCTCAACAAGCAAGAAGAATATTAGATAGATTAGTTGGTTACAAAATTAGTCCGTTATTATGGAAGAAAGTAAAAAGAGGATTAAGCGCAGGTCGTGTTCAATCTGTTACTCTTAGAATAATAATGGATAGAGAACAAGAAATTAGAGATTTTGTTCCAGAAGAATATTGGTTGCTTGATGTAATACTAGAAAAATCAGGAGAACCAAAACTTGTTTATGCTAAGTTCTATGGTGATGTAAACGGCAAAATAGAGCTTAAAGAAGAAAAACAAGTAAGTAATATAGTGAATGCTATAAAAGGTGGTAAATATACTGTTACGGACGTTAAAGTAACAGAAAAAAGAAAGAGCCCACCGCCACCATTTACAACATCATCACTTCAAATGGATGCTTCAAGAAGATTGGGCTTCCCAGTTAAGAAGACAATGATGGTTGCGCAAAAGTTATATGAAGCTGGATTTATTACATATATGAGAACAGATTCTACAAGAGTTTCAGATGATGCAATAAAAATGGCAAAAGCATATATTTGCAAAACATATGGTGAACAATATTACTTAAACAGAAACTATAAGACTAAAGAGGGTGCACAAGATGCTCACGAAGCTATACGTCCAACGCATTTAGGAAGTCTGTCAGCTGTAGAAGCAGAACTAGGCCGTGATGAGGCAAGATTATATGCATTAATATTTAATAGATTTGTTGCAAGTAGAATGGAAGCTTGTGTATATGACTTTACTAAAGTAACACTTAATGTAAAAGATTATATATTCCATGCAACAGGTTCTGTAATTAAATTTGATGGATTTATGGCACTGTATAAAGAAGCTAAAGAAGATAATAAAAAGGTTGAAGAAGGAGACTTAGACGAAGAGTCTAAAGAACTTCCAAAACTTGAAATTGGAGATGTGCTTGATGAAAACAAACTTAACTTTGCACAAAAGTTTACTGAACCACCTTCAAGATATAGTGAAGCAACACTAGTTAAAGTAATGGAGGAAAAAGGTATAGGAAGACCAAGTACATATGCGCCAACAATTTCTACTTTAATAGATAGATTCTATGTAGAAAAAGACGGAAGAATGTTAGTTCCAACTGAACTTGGAGAAGTGGTAAACAAGATAATGGTCGAACACTTTGAAGACATAGTGGATATTACATTTACTGCAGATATGGAATCTAAATTAGATGGAGTAGCTGAAGGTACTACAGATTATGTAGCAATGCTTACAAACTTTTACGAGCCATTCATAAAGAATTTAGAAAAAGTAGAAGGAAGCATTGAACATGTAAAACTAGCAGATAAAGAAACAGATGTAGTGTGTGAACTATGTGGAAGAAATATGGTTATTAAACGTGGTAAATTTGGAGAATTCTTAGCATGCCCTGGTTATCCAGAATGTAAGAATGCAAAACCAATTGTAAATAGTATTAAAGAACCATGTCCTCATTGTGGTGGTAAAGTGTTAGTTCGTAAGAGTAAAGCTAAGAAAACATTCTATGTATGCGAAAATAATACAAATGACGAAAACAAAAAATGTGATTATATCTCTTGGAATAAACCTGGAGCTCCTGAGAAAAAGTTTGTAAGAAAAGCTACAAAGAAAACTGCGGTAAAAAAGACTGCTACAAAGAAAACTACTACTAAAAAAGCTAGTAAAAAATAATTAGGAGAATTTATGACAAATAATAAAAGTAATGAAGTAAAGAGAGTAGGGGCTATAGGAGTTATAGCAAATCTCTTTTTACTTAGTATAAAATTTATAGTGGGATTTGTATTTAAGTCTCAAGGATTAATAGCAGATGCAATAAATAGTTTTGGAGATGTATTCTCATCTTTGGTAACATTTGTTGGAGGAAAGGTTTCATCTAAACCAGCGGATGACGATCATGAGTTTGGGCATGGTAAAGCAGAATTTGTAGCATCGCTACTAATCGGAATATTTATGGTATTTGTAAGTTTCAAAACTATAAATAGCGGATTTAATTCAATAATTAATAAAGAGGGACTAACGTTTTCTTTAATATTACTTGTAGTTCCAATAATAACAATTATAGTAAAAGCATGTCTTTTAGCATATTGCAAAAAACTAGCAAAAACAAACAATTCGCTATTGCTTGAAGCAAATGCAAAAGACCATAGGAACGATATATTATTGTCTCTTGGTGTACTTATTGGTATAGTTGCAAGTATATATGGATACACATTTGTAGATGGCTTAGTAGGTATAGCAATTTCTGGTGTTATTGTGGTAACAGGAATTGGAATAATAAAAGAATCTTATGATGTATTAATAGATAAATGTATTGACGCGGATATTGTAGATGAAATGAAAAAGAAAATAGAAGAAATACCAGGTGTAAATCATATAGATAGTATTAAGTCTAAACCAACTGGAACTCTTCATATGATGGTAATAAAAGTATCTGTAAATCCAGATATGACAGTAAGAGAAAGTCATAAGATAGCGGGTATGATAAGAGAACTAGTATGTAGAAACGATAATGTTTATGATGCAGTAGTACATATAAATCCGGACGAATAAGAATAAAGATAAATAAAAGCAGCACAAAACTTGTGTTGCTTTTTGTCGCTTTATGGTATAATGTATGTATGTTAACATATTAAAGAGGTAATAATATGAAGAAACCAAAGAAGAGTGGAGCAGCTCTTTTAATAGATATAATAATAGAAACATGTACAATTTTATTTGTATTTTGTTTTATAGTATACTATACAGGATATTTTAAGAATGATGTAGTGTTATATACAGGTGTAACTGCATTTACAATTGTATACCAATTAGGACTTAGATTAGTATTTGGAGTTTTAACTACAAGTTTTAAGGATAAACTGAATGTTAAACAATTTCTTTTTAAGGAAAGAAAATTTGAGAAAAAACTGTATGAAGCATTAAAAGTAAAGAAGTGGAAGAAAAGAGCATTAACATATGATCCGGAAGCTTTTAATTTAAAAAAGAATACAAAAAAACAAGTTCTACAAACAATGCTTAAATCTGAACTTGACCATTGGATAAATGAAGTAATATCTTTATCTACATTGTTATTTGCTTTAGTTTGGGGAAAATTTGAAATATTTTTAGTAACATGTATATTAGCAATGTTGTTTGATGGACAGTTTATATTAATACAAAGATTTAACAGACCAAGAGTTGAAAGATTAATTGATAGGGAAAAGAAGAAAAGTAATAAAAAGAAAATAGCATAAAATAAAGCCGTTAAGAAAAATCTTAACGGTTTTATTTGGTGCGCGATCGGGGACTCGAACCCCGGACCAATAGATTAAGAGTCTACTGCTCTACCAACTGAGCTAATCGCACATCAGCTACGATATTTATTATAACAAAAAGAAAATAAAATGTAAAGTATAAAAGTAAAATAAAATTATAAAAGTAAACAAAAATAAAGAAAAACGGTACAATCTATTGATTGTACCGCTAGAAATTTAACGAAGAGCTTGTACATAGTGGGGAATAGCACTTTGTATTTTTTCAAGTCTTTCGTTAAGTTCTTCGAGAGATTGTGGCTGGTCGGTAGAAGCAGCGTATGCATCATAGTTGGCGATTCTGTTTTCAAGAAGTTTTACCAACTCTTTAAGCATTTCTAAACGCTTAGTAAGTTTTTCACGTTCGATTGTCCGCTTATCAAAAGCTTCTTCCCAACGATTGCTACGAATTGCTTTCCCTCTATAGGAACTGTTAACAACCTTAGCATATATTGCTTCAGAAACAGTTGTTGAGAGAATGTTTTCTGCTATGCCGCGCCATAGAATGTTGGAGACTAATCTCCCAGAGATTCCGTGATTAGCGCCGACATGTTCAAATGTTACATAGCTACCAGATAAATATTCCTTTGCCATTAACCATATTGACCTTCGGTCAACGTCTTTCGATTTCATTGTTCCATAACCTCCAAATTTATTTGTGGTACTACTTTTAACTACGGGTATATTATAACATACTTTACATAAGAATACAAGGAAAAATCCTGACTACATATTGTAATCAGGATTTTATTTCCTTTTGTTAGGACAGGGCTTCGATTTTTCTTATGACTTCGTCGAGTTTGTCTTGAAGTTCTTCTTTTGAAGGGCCATCGTCTTCGTTTGTAAAGTAATTATCGTAGCTTGCGATTGCATGCTCGTAATATTCTTTAAGGGCCTCGAGATTAAGAAGTTCTTCTTGGATTTTTGCTTCGCGTTCTTGTTCGCGAATAAACTCGTCACGTCTGTCAAAAGCTTCGTCCCACCGCATTTTTCGCTGATACCAACCGATAGAGGGTTTGTCTACAACTTTATTGTAGATGCATTTTGCAACTCTTAAATCGATAATATCTTCAGCGATTCCACGCCATAGAATGTTGGAAATGGTTGTTGCGGTTGTCCGGTATTTCGTAGCTATCGTTTTTAACGATACATATGAACCAGAGAGGTACTCACTGGCCATTCTACGAATTGTGCGTTCGTCGACATTCTTTACTACAAGTGCCATGTTTTAAACCTCCAAAATTATTTGGTTTCCGTGCTATCATCACTATTTTAATTATAACATTTTTTTAGAATAAATTCAACAATTTGTTTTAATAAAATGAATTGATGAATTTAGGGTAAACTAGTATAATCATAAATACATATATTAATTAAAAGACTTGAATAAAAATACAATATGATATACAATAAAAACATAAAGAGGGGTAAACAAAAGATGAAAAACGCTGAAAGCCTTGCGGCTGTACACACACACACACACACTACTTTCTAATGAACAAACATTAGAAGCGATTTTTGCACCTCAAATTAAAATAGAAACTGGCAAAGTAACACATACTAAATAGGTATGTGCTGCTTTGCTTTTTTGCATGCAAAAAGGAGGAATGAAAAATGCAAAAGAAACAAGGTATATCCTTAATAGTATTAGTCATTACAATAATAGTAATGATAATATTAGCAGCAAGTGTAGTAATAACATTATCTAACACTGGCATAATAAACAGAGCAAGCCAAGCGGTAGATTTAACAAATGAATCGGCAGTACAAGACATGGCTGCATTAGTATGGGCAGATGTTTTTATGGATGGTAAAAGAGGAACAGAACTAGTAAGTGAAGTAACAACAAAATTAGGTGAACAAGGAGTAACTGCAGACAAATGGAACATAACTGTAACAGATACAGGAGTAAGTGTAACAAGTAAAAACAACTCGTCAACAACATTAGGTTCGTTAATATCTAAAGACAACTATGGAGATACAGTAGACTATACTGTAACAGTAGATGGAAAGAAATATGAAGGTTGGAGAATATATTATCATAATTCGGATTATGTATATTTAATAGCTTCAGAATCGATTGGAGATTTTGCATTAGATAAAGGAACAACAGTAGCGAGTTTAACAAATGACGAAAAAGAACTATATGAAAAATTCAGAGTAGGAACTGGACCTAAATATACATTAGTAGATACAGTGAATGGAGCTACATCATACAGCTCACAAGCAGTAGCACAACTAATAAAAGATTATGCAAATTTTGCTAATACTGAGACTTATGGAACAAATGTAGTAGGAGCAATAGGAGGACCGACAATAGAGTTGTTAGTAGAAGCATGGAATCTAATAGGTTACGAACCAAAGCTTACAATAACTACAGGCTTGTATGGTTATGATATAAGAAAAGAACAGAATCAGACGATAATAAGTGATGATTTATATGCACCATATAATGATTGGTATTGGTTGACTTCTCCTGAAGATACTGATGATGATGAAGACGACAACATCAGTGTTTTAATTACGGCTGATGCGGGACCGGGTACATACTACTATAATTATGAGTGCTGTGTTCGCCCTGTAGTTTGCTTAAAAGCAAGTATTCCAGCTACAGTTGGTACAACAACAGATTTTAGTCTAGTAAAATAATATATATAAGCGTATGTTTAAACAAACATGCGCTTGTGTTTTTTTGTAAATGTGCTTCGTAATTGAGTAAGCCTAAATTTACTCTCTAGTTGAAATAATATTCATATTGTGATATAATTTATGAAGTCCTAATAGAATATTAAAGGGTGGAATTATGAAAGTAGAATATAATAAAATTAAAGAATATATAGATGAAACAAAAGTTAGATTTAACGAGCCAATGGAAAAACATACAACATTAAAAGTTGGAGGACCAGCAGACATACTTGTTTTGCCAGAGAATGTACAAGATGTAATTGATGCTATGGAATTTGCAAAGAAATACGATGTACCTGTAACTGTTATAGGTAACGGAAGCAAATTGCTTGTATTAGATGGTGGAATTAGAGGTCTAGTAATAAAACTAGGAAGTAAATTCTCAAATGTGGCTATAGATGGTGAATACATAACAGCAGAGAGCGGTCTTAGTATGCCACGCCTAGCAATACTTGCTAAAGATAATAGTCTTGCAGGATTAGAATTTGCAGCGGGGATACCAGGATATCTTGGCGGCGGAGTATTTATGAACGCTGGAGCATATGGCGGCGAGTTATCTAATGTAATAGAAGAAGTTACATATTTAGATAAAAACAATGAAGTTAAAACACTAACAAAAGAAGAATTAGAATTTGGATATAGAAAGAGTTTCTTCAAGAATCATAAAGAAGAAGGAAATATAATTCTTCAAGCTAAATTTAAGCTTACTAAGGGAAATAAAGAAGAAATAGAAGCTAAAATGAAGGAAAACAACGATTCTAGAAAGGAAAAACAACCTTTAGAGTATCCAAATGCAGGAAGTACTTTCAAAAGACCAGAAGGATATTTTGTTGGAAAGCTTATAGATGATTTGGGACTAAAAGGTTATAGAATAGGTGGAGCGGAAGTTTCTACTAAACATTCAGGCTTTATAGTAAATGTAGATCATGCTAAAGCAAAAGATGTAAAAGATTTAATAGATTACATCAAAGAAAAAGTATTTGAAGCAAACAAAGTTAAACTAGAAGAAGAAATAATAATACTTGGAGAGGAAGTTTAAAGAAAAATGAAAGCATTTTTAGAGTGGTTAAAACCAGGAATAAAGGTAAAACGTTATGTTATACTACAAATAATATCTGTTGTATTATTAGGTTATACAACATATAAATGTTTTGGTGAACAAGGCCACGGTAAAGAAAGAATAATAGCATATATAGCTTTAATTACTATATCGCTATTTACTACAGTATATTCATTTATACTAGCTCAAAGAAGTATTCTTAAAATTACATTAAAGAATATGGCATACAAAGAGAAAAATGGAGATATCCGTAAATTGTTATTTACAGAATCTATGTTAAAAAAAGGACCTAAAGTTGTTATTATAGGTGGTGGTAAAGGACTATCTAACATATTAAGCGGTCTTAAAGAATTTACATCAAATATTACATCAATTGTCGCTACTTTTGATGATGGTGGTTCTACAGGAAGAATAATGCAACAAATTGACACATTACCTCCTGGAGATATTCGTAGAAGTATAATAGCATTATCTGAAGTTGAACCTTGTATGGAAAAGCTTCTAAGTTATAGATTTAAAGATGGTAAGATAGATAATCATTCTTTAGGTAACCTTATGATAGTTGCTATGACAGAAGTTATGGGTGGTTTTGCACCAGCTGTACAAAAAATAGCTGAAATATTTAGAGTAAAAGGAAAGATACTTCCAGTATCTTTAGATAAAGCAAAGCTTTGTGCTAGCTTAGAAAACGGTGAACTTGTTGTTGGTGAAGATAACATTAGACCAAGAGCTTTAGAAGCTAAAAGCAGAATTAAGCAAATATTCTTAAAGGATACTGAAGCAGATCCAGCTCCAGGTGTACTTGAAGCTCTGAAAGAAGCTGATGTTATAGTAATTGGACCAGGAAGTCTATACTCTAGTGTTATATGCAACTTACTTGTAAATGATGTAAGCAAAACAATAATACAAAGTAAAGCTAAAAAGGTTATGATTTCAAACATAATGAACGAACCAGGAGAAACTACTGGTTACACATTAGCAAAACATGTAAACGAAGTTGAAAGATATTTAGGTAAACAAGTATTAGATTATGTAATTGCAAATAATGGTGAAATTACAGAGGATATGATATTAGACTTTAACCAAGGAGCTTCAACTCCAGTAACAATAGATTTAGAAAACATTAAGAACAGAACTATATCTGTTATAGAAGAGGACCTAGTTATTACAGCGCCAAACTCTATTTTACATGATAACTTAAGAGTTGCTGAAATAATTGTAGAAATAGCAAAAACAAAAGGAATTGGTTCTTTAAATTTATTAAAGAAAAAGAATTCTAAGAAAAAGAAAAAGATAGTTAGTAGAATTAGTCCTGAAACAAAAGAAAAAATACTAAACGCAGAATTAGAAAGAAGAAAAAGAACGGAAGAAGAACAAAATTCCTAAAATGAGGGGAAGAACACATGATATATAAAAGAACAAATAAAACCTTGACTGATGACACAAGAGTAGAATACGTAGAGTCAAACAATCAAGGAATATATATAAATACTTCAGTTACGGGTGCAAATTTTGCACCCTATCATGGTTTATATATAAACCAAACGCCAAAACAAAACGATATTTACTTATCTAAAATGATAGAATATGTAATAATAGATCATGAAAGATATGACATAATGGATGTTAAGACAAGTGAAGAAAGCTATGGCGGAGTAGAGTACTTAGAAGAATTTACAAATGAGCCAGTGCCTACATATACATACAATATACATGGTTGTAAAATAGTTAAGAAATTCAAATTAGATCCAAATAGTAAGATTTTATGTGTAGATTATGCTGTGACAAATAACACTGGTAAAATGGTAAAATTCTTTGCAATGCCATGTGTTACAAAAAGGAGCTTAATTACATTGAAACGCCAAAGTGATATGAAGTTTACAAGTCAGTATGCTCCAACAGCAGCTAAGGTTGCTTTAAGTATTACAGATAGATTAAATCTATATATAAAATCTCCAAATATGCGCTATGATAAAAAAGAGACATATTTATCTGGAGTGAATTCAGATTACGAAGATAGCTTTGGTAATATTAAAACATATGTGGAAGATTTGTTTATACCAGGTGTATTTGAAGCGCATGTTAAGAATATGAATACATCAACTTTTTTAATATTTGTATCTACAGAAGATATAAATGTACAAGCATGTGAATCTATGAATATAGAGATGGATATTAAAGATAGAGATAATATGCGTTATCACGGAATTGATGAAATGTATTACGAACTTAAATCTTTAGCTAAAACTGCATATTCACTACAATACATAGATAAAGAAAAAAGACAATTTGTACTCTTAGAATCTATGCCGCCAATATATGACTCGAAAGAATATGTAAAGAATATGATAGTTTCAATTGAAGGAAACTATTTATTGTTAGGAAGATATAAAGAGGCACATAAAATTCTTGAAAGTATGATGATAAAATTAAAAGATACAACATACAAATTAGAAGATGTGGATAGATGTGAGGCTATACTTTTATACATAGAAGCACTAAATAGATATGTTGCTATTACAGAGGCTCCTAAAGAGGAAATAAAAGACTTTTACTCGTTTATAAGAGATAATATCTATGAACTATTAAACAGAAGATTAGACAATATGTATGCAGACGAGAAAGATAATCTGCTTGTAGTAGCTGGGAAGAAATATATTAAGCTTAATGCTTTATGGTATAATGCACTTAGAATATATGTGGATTTAGCAGATAAGTTTGGTGAAAATTCAGAATATATATATAATGTTTCAGAAAATGTTAAGTATAAAATACAAGAGTCTTTTTGGGATGATGAAAAATCTGTACTTAAATACGAACTAGATGAAGAAGCTTATGCTACAGTAGATATGCTGTTTGCTCTTAGTTTGTCATATAAAGTAATACATGATGGTAATGTGAGTATGAAACTTATGGATACAACATTTAAGAAGTTATATACGGCATTAGGAATGAGACTTGGAGAAATAAACTCACCAAGATATGACGGATATGTTTATCCACATTTGTTAGTACATTTCCTAAAAGCAAATTTAAGACAAATGGGCGTAACACGTGCAAGCCAAAAACTAGCATATAATTTAGTAAAAGATGCGTTCCAGGAAATAGGTAAAAATACTGTTGGAACGGTTAAATATAAATATAACGAAAAAACTAAAAAAGCTATTGGTAATACAGTGTCTGCTATGACAAACGCAGAACTTATCCGTGCTTTTGATATGTTAACTTAAGAAAAAGGAGGTAATATATGTACATATTAGGAATAGATCCGGGTTTTGGTAGACTGGGTTATGGAATAATAGAATATAGAAACAACAAATTTAGAACCGTAGAATATGGCTGTATTACAACTCCGCCTAAAGAAAGATTATCTTTAAGACTTAAGAAAATAGAAGAAGATTTAGAAGAAGTTTTATCTAGAAATAAAATAGATGAAGCATCAATAGAAGATTTATTCTTTAATCAAAATATAACAACAGGTATACAAGTTGCAGAAGCTAGAGGTGTAGTGCTTTGTACATTAGAAAAACATAATATAAAGATAAGTGAATATACACCGCTTCAAGTAAAGCAAGCGTTAGTAGGCTACGGCAGAGCAAAAAAAGATCAAGTAGAATATATGGTAAAAGATATATTAAAACTAGATAAAATGCCTAAAATAGACGATACTACAGATGCTTTAGCAATAGCAATTTGTCATGCTAATAGTAATAAATACAATAGTTACTTAGAAAAAGAAAT
>JAZTYX010000019.1:0-14802 GCA_045637095.1 Clostridia bacterium
ATCGTAAAGTTCTATTTCATTTACTTTTTCACCATTAACCGTTAGAGGTACTATCATCTTATCTCTAGATTTGAATTCTTCACAAGAATCTACAAACTCAGACAATAGATATTCTTCCTTACTTATTCCTTCTTCAGGAAATCTTTCAGCTTCTGGTAATACTACTTTTACTATCTTTGGAGATAGTTCATTTATTATTATTCCTGCAAAATCTTGCGCTTCATGCTTTATATCTTTAGCTGCAGATATAGCTGCTAAAATTATTACTAGCGGTATAGCTATTACCATTCCAACTACTAAGTTAAAGAAACTTATTACTATACCAATCCCTATTAAAAAGTATAGAAATTTCTTTATCTTTTCTTTTTTTTCTTGTTCCTTTCTTGCCATTTCTTCTCTTAGGCTCATTTTCTCACCCCAATATATAATCTCTTTTAATTAAAAAATTATATCACATAAGAAAATTAAAGTTCAATAAGTATTTGTTATTTTTCTTCTAATATGAACTTATTTAACTTTTTACCAACCTTTGTTTCAATTCTAGATACATACGACCTAGATATATTAAGCATATCTGCAATCTCTTGCTGTGTTCTTTCCTTCTCCCCGTTTAATCCATATCTCATGTTAATAATATTTCTATCTCTAATACTAAGTTTGGTGTTAATATATTTTATCATATCCTCAGTTATAACTTTTGTATATATATCATCTATCGGATCTATACTTTCTTCTTCAATTACATCTATAAGTTCCATATCATTTCCATCTTTATCTGTCCCTATTACACTATTTATTGAAACATCTCCGCTCGTCTTTTTTAATCCTCTTAAATGCATAAGTATTTCGTTTTCTATACATCTGCTACAATATGTAGATAGCTTAAAGCCTTTATCTTCCTTAAAGCTATCTACTCCTTTAATTAATCCAATTGTTCCTATAGATATATATTCTTCATTATCTTGCGTTGTAGCTGCATACTTTTTAGCAATATGTGCAACGAGTCTCAAATTGTGTTCTATTAGTTTATTTCTTGCTTCCTTCTCTCCCATAAAATGTTTCTTTAACAAGTATTCTTCTTCGCTTTTACTTAAAGCTTCAGGAAAAAGCTTTTCTTCAGAAATATATCCAAAAAGCAAAAACACATAAGATAATATATTAGATAAAAACTGTAACATACAATGCACCTCTAAATATATTTGTATTAAACAAAAAAATATTTTTGCCTGTCACGCAAATCCATTTTGTATAATTTTATACATATTACAAACAATATATATGAGGTGAAAATAATGAGTAAAAACGAAGGTCATCAAAAAATAAAATGCACAGTTGCAGACTGTACTCACAATTGTATAGAAGATTCTACTTGCAGACTAGAAGAAATATCTGTGTGTAACTGCAATGCAGTTAAAACAAAAGATCCTAAAAAAGATACAGCTTGTGCATCATACAAATATGATAATGTACAACCAATAGAGAAATAAATAACCAGCCACAGTAATTTACTGTGGCTGGCTTAAGTTAGATGAGCTTTTCGCGAATCTTCTTTACGAAGCTGTTTTTTCTATCAGACAAGGTAACCATATATCTATCCGAATAAGAGATAGTTATACTGTTATAGTTACCTTCAAACACATTAATGCCATCTGCAATGATTTTAATACTACTTTCATTTGCAGGGGTTAGAAGTATATCCATTCCAGAGGGAATGCAAATACTCTTTGGCATACAGTGTATTTTGCTGTTAACAATAGCCTCGATAGGAGTCATCTGAATCGCTTCAATTGACGGAAACATTATACTTCCTACAGAAGAAATGTTTCTTGCCGTTGAACCCGTTGGGGTTGCAAAAATGAGTCCAGTACCAACGAAGGTTTCTAAGAATTCATATCCGATGTTTACGTTTGCTCTAAAGGTTTTATCTTCAGCATTAAGAACGTTAAACTCGTTTACCGCATAGAAAGTTCTTTCTTTACCTGCAGTATTTACAGTAAGTTTTACATATCTTAAATGCTCTTCGATATAGTTAGGAATATTTTCTACGAACATTTTCGCACTGGTAATATCGAAACTCTGCATAAAACCTAAGGTCCCACAATTTATTCCGATATACTTCGTTTCTGTATCGTAGTTATTATCGCTTATCCATTTGATAAACGTTCCATCTCCTCCAAAGCCAATTACAATGTCTGGATTTTCATCCGTAACTTCGTATCCAGCGGCTATAAGCTCTTTCCGAACTTCTTCAGAAACAACCCACGCGTTGTTTTTGGTACTGTTTACATAGAGTTTAACTTTCTTCATCATATCCTTTAACCTCCGTAAACAAGTTTTGTATGCTGACTCTCTCAATGTTGAGATTGTCGTTTTTTCCGCTCCTTATGCGAACCTTTGGCGATACAACAGGACCGTGGTAATCACTGCCGCAACTTACGTAGAGGCCAAACTCATGTGCCATCTTAAGAAGCTCAAAAGTGAGTTCCTTAGGACAATCACTATGGTACGCCTCAATGGCCATAAGGCCATATTCCTTGAGCCCACAAATATATTCCCGAAGTTCGGGAATTGTCTTCTTAAGACTTCTCGGATGGGCAAGACAAGGAACTCCACCAGCACCTAAGATACATTCAATAAGCTCTTTATCTGTAGGATCAACCTGCTTATCTGTAATAAGTGGTTTTACAGGATTAAGGTACTTATCGAAAGCCTCAGGTACGCTTGAAACATATCCATACTTAAGGCAAAGCTTTGCAACTTCAGGTCTTCCAATATTTCCGATAGAACCAAGAAGCGCCACGACATCTTCATCCGCAAACTCCATACCGTAATGCTTCTTAAGAAGCGAAAGCAGAGACCTTGTTCTGTTTCTGCTATCTTCAGTATATGCATCACAAAGCTCGTTCAATGCTTTGTTTTTAAGGTCAATGTTGTGACCTAAAATGTGGATGTTTATAGTTGCCGGGGATTTTGCTGTAAATTCTACGCTTGGAATTACAACGATGTCCTTATGCGGATTGTTTGCTACCGCTATTTTACTACCTTCGATGTTGTTGTGGTCTGAAATTGCTATCATTGATGTCTGCCGGTCTCGTGCCATAGTAACAACCTGAAGAGGTTCATACTCTCCGTCTGAATAAATTGTGTGTAAATGCAAATCTGTGTACATGCTAATACTCTCCTTTTCTTCGTTCTATGCCTATAGTTAAGGCATGCTAATATTTTTTCAACACATATATTTTACCACAAATTAGCCGTTTTTGCAACTTGTAATTAACAAAATGTTAGTAACAAAGAATGAAAATAAGAGTAGACGTTTCGTCTACTCTTTACATTTTATTTTACATATTCATATGAATCTTCAAACTCTTTCTTTGCAACAAAATTAAATTCTACATCTATAACTTCACCTTTTTTATTGTACTTTACATCATAAAATATAACTATTGCTTCTTTAGGGGCTGTTAAGTATGCTCCCCATAATTCTGCTCCAAAAAATTCGTCATCATTTTCATAATTTAAATATAGTCCTCTTTCTTTTATTAAGAACTTCATTTCTTTAGTCAACTTTTCACCATACTTCCACGCAAGAAGCTCTTTAGGTAATTGTTCATATTTATTATTAGATATGTTTTTATGATTTGCAAGAAACCATTCTTTGGTTTTCGGCGATGGAAATCCTGCACTATCTATTTTTATATAATCTCCACTTACCGCAAATTGGCCTTCACCATTATTGCTCTCTTGAGAAAATACTTCATATACTCCATTTTCTCTATATATTATTTTCCCTTGGCTAATTAATTCCTTTTCTTTAGTACTTCCTTTACCAAGTTCATATGCTTCAACTATTTCGCCTTTTTTCTTAATAACTTTAGCCATATGAACCTCCTATTATTTATTCGTTAAATCTTTCACTACTTCTGATGCTATTATTAGTCCTGCAACTGAAGGTACAAAAGATACACTTCCTAAA
Source organism: Clostridia bacterium (assembly GCA_045637095.1). Taxonomy (GTDB): domain Bacteria; phylum Bacillota; class Clostridia; order TANB77; family CAG-465; genus UMGS1649. Next base: position 3,977 of record JAZTYX010000019.1, read on the forward strand.
GTTGTTGTATTTGTTTTTACTGCTGGTTCTGTACTATATACAACTTTAACTTTAGTTATTCCTTCCTCTTTAAGACGTTTTCTTACTATCTTAGCTAGAGGGCACATTTCTGTTTTAGATATGTCTGTTACTGTAAGTTTTAATGGATCTAGTTTATTTGCCGTCCCCATTGAAGATATTATTTGTATATCTTGTTTCTTACAATATTTTATAAGAGCTATTTTAGACTCTGTGCTATCTATTGCATCTACTACATAATCTACATCTTTAGTTATGTATGTTGGTATATTTGTTTCATCAATAAATTCTTTAACTGTATCTACTTTTATGCTTGGATTTATTAGACTTACACGTTTTTTAGCAACTTCTACCTTAGAGTTACCCACATTATCCACTGTGGCAATTATTTGTCTGTTGATGTTTGTTACATCTACAACATCTTTATCTACTACAGTTATATGTCCTACTCCAATTCTTGCTAAAGCTTCAAGCGTATATGATCCTACTCCACCTACTCCACATATTACTACGTGAGATTTTTTTATAGTTTCTAACTTTTCTTTCCCTAGAACTATTTCTGTTCTGTCACTAATTTTGTTTATATCTAAATCCACTATTTCTTTCTCCTTATAACATAGTTTACATCCATATTATATGGTACTTTAATTATTACAGATTGTCCTTTTACTCCAGGGTTTACTGTATCTATTCTTTCGCGTGTTTTAGAATCATAAAGTTCTTCTATGTTAAATTCATGTGGAGTTATATCTCCTGGTACCATTACATCTAGTAAATCTCCTACAGATAGTTTATTTCTAATCTCTACGTGATATAGATTATCTCCTAGATTTTCTAATACTTTTGCACCATATTCATATTTTAGGTTTTCACTAAAACCATCATAATCATGGATATCTTGGTTATTTGAATTAGTAAAATAGAATTCTGAAAGGCCTCTTGTTTTTACCTTTTCAAGTTCTGGTAAGTAGTCTTCATAATTCCAAGTTTCAGGATTTGCATAGTAATCATCTATCGCTTTTCTATATGCACTAACAACAGTTGCTAGATAGTAGTCTGTTTTAAGTCTTCCTTCTATCTTTAAACTATCCATTTCCATAGCTGCTAAAACTGGTATTTGTTTTAGTAAACAAAGATCTTTAGATGAGAATATATATGTTCCTTTTTCATCATAGTCTATGTTTATTATACTTCCAGGTTTATTTACTTCTTCTGCTGTTAACTTATATTGCCATCTACAAGGTTGGCTACAATCTCCGCAGTTTGCTCCTCTATCTGAAAGGTATTGGCTTAAATAGCATCTACCAGAATATGCATAACAAATTGCACCATGAATAAACATCTCAACTTCTAAATCTGCTGGTTTGTTTTTCATAATATATTCAATTTTATCTCTAGATAATTCTCTTGCAAGTATTACTCTTTTAGCCCCATATGTATGCCAGAATTTAGCTGCTTCTACACTTGTTATATTAGCTTGTGTACTAATATGTATTTCCATATTAGGTGCAGTTTCTTTAATACACGCAATAACGCCAGGATCGCTTGCTATAATTGCATCAGCATTTATTCTATCTAATCTTTTTATTTCTTCTCGTATTTCTTCATAATCTTTATCATAGGCGTAAATATTCATTGCTACGTAAACTTTTTTACCTATTGAATGTGCATATTTAATTGTATCCTCTAAATCGTCAGAGTCCATTTCTGCTCTACTTCTTAGAGATAATTTAGCTGTTCCAGCATATACCGCATCTGCTCCATACATAAATGCTACTTTAGCTTTTGCTAAGCTTCCTGCTGGTGCTAATAATTCCATCTTTTTCATTTTAATCACTCCAAGTATTATTTTAACATAAAAGTTATGTTTTCTCAAGACAAGTAGACAGAAAAAAGGCCCAGTACTTACTGGACCTTATGGGAAATATATATGAGTTTCATCGGCCTTACAAGGAATATCCAACGTTTCAAAGAACGCTCTGATGTTTGCATTCCTGTTTTCGGGATCAAGCCAAGGAGCTTTAGGAAAATCTCTTCCTAAAAGTTCATAAAGCTCATCATAGCTGACTCTGCCGCTTGTCTTTTCACATATATCTGCCCATTCCTCTACAAAGGATAATCTGTTTCTTCCATCCAAGTATTGTTCAATTGCTGACCAATACTGTGAGCGAATACCAAAGACATCAAAGTCTCTGTGCTCATTTCTCTTCTTTTTCCGCTTACTAAGCATGATACTACCCCCTATACTATAAATTTCTTCGACAAATTTGTCTTGTACTACTATTAACTTGTGGGCAAATTATACCACATAAAAGTAGGTATAGTCAAGAAAAAAGAAGTCTTAGATTCTTCTAAAACTTCTTAATCTTTATTGTATTTCCTGTTTCTAATAACTCTATGTGATTTAGTGCTTTACCTGTTCCCATAGCAACGCATGAAACAGCATCTTCTGCTATCATAACTGGAATTCCTGTTCTTTCTTCAAGTAGTTTATCTAGTCCTGAGATTAGTCCACCACCACCAGTTATATATATTCCTCTATCACTAATATCCGCAGATAATTCTGGAGGTGTAACCTCTAATACACTATGTACCGCTTCAACTATTTGATTTGCAGATTCTTTTAATGCTTCTAGCATTTCAGTAGATGTTATTTCTATTTCTACTGGAAGACCTGTTAACAAGTGTCTACCTTTAATACTCATTCTTTCTTCAACTGTTCTTGGATAAACACAACCAATATTTATTTTTATTTCTTCGGCTGTTCTTTCTCCAATTGCTATATTGTGTACTTTCTTTATGTATTTAATAATTGCTTCATCGAATTTGTCTCCAGCAACCTTGATAGATTTGCTTTTAACTGCGCCACCTAATGCAATTACTGCAATATCTGTAGTACCACCACCAATATCTAGTATCATTGTACCATATGGTTTTGTTATATCTATTCCAGCTCCTATTGCTGCTGCTATTGGTTCTTCTATAAGATAAACTTTTCTAGCACCCGCATGATTTGCTGCGTCTATAACGGCTTTTCTTTCAACTTCTGTTACTCCAGAAGGGACACATATCATAATACGTGGTGAAATTATAGATCTATCTGCAACTTTAGTTATAAAGTATTTTAACATCTTTTCTGTAACTGTATAGTCTGAAATAACGCCATCTTTAAGTGGTCTTATTGCAACTATATTTCCAGGAGTACGTCCTAACATTTTTCTTGCATTTTGTCCAACTGCAAGTACTTCATTTGTATTCTTGTCTATAGCAACAACTGCAGGTTCTCTTAAAACTATGCCTTTGCCTCTAACATAAACAAGTATTGTAGCTGTTCCTAAATCTATTGCAATGTCTTGTCCAAATGTCACGTTAATACCCCTTTCTATACCCTTGTTTTATGTGTCAATTATATTACATTTTTGTTTCATTTGCAATAGAAACTCCGAAAATATACCTATTCTAGACAAAAAATAAATTGTTGCGCATTGCAACAATTTATTTACTTTCTACAAAGTAGCCTATATCATAGAAATTATCTATTATTGTTTTTCCATCAATACCAATATACCATTCTGATGGCAGTTTTTCTTCTAAATCATTTATAGAAATTTTTTCTTGTTCTAGTGTTAACATGTGTGAAGATTTTACTATTTCAGTTCCTGCTATAGAATAATATGGCATATCAGATATGTTTTTATATAATTTTACTGTATTGTCTGATGATACCACCATATATTCTTTCCTTTCTGGGAAATAATATTTTACGCCGTAATATACATCTCTATATTCTGCTTCGCAATAAGTGTATACACACTCAATCGCATCTAATGTTTTTCCGTTGTTCTTAAATGTTAACTCGACTCCATTACTAAGTGTTACCTTGTTATTTGAATATACGCAATTTGTTTCTTTATCTAACATAATTGAACATTTTTTATCTAGATACTCTACATAGAATTCAATCGTATTATCTGATTTCAACACAACATAGAATATCTCTCCATCTGCTTCTTCAGAACGATCTTCATATGGTGTATCATAATAAAAACCATATTCATTTAGTTCCTTAATAGTTTTAGAAGTCGTTACATCTATTTCAGTTTCATTTGATGTAGTATTTTGTGGTTCTATTGTTTTTATTTTATTTAATAATAATGCTATCATTACTATCATAATTACTGCCACTAATGTTACTATTATTTTTTGTTTCCTTTTCATAAGCAACCTCGCTCACACTTATATTATACAATAAATATACGGTGTGTGCAACGCTTTTATTTTTATGCCTTTTTTCTTTCGTACTTTATTTTAGTTGCCATTCCGCCTCTTATGTGTCTTTCTTCTTTATTTCTTTCTAACACTTGCTTTGCTTCTTTCCATAATGCTGGATTTATCTTTTCTAAACGTTCAGATATATCTTTGTGTACAGTAGATTTTGATACATTAAACTTTGTTGCTGCTCCTCTTACTGTGCATCCCGTTTCTATGATATAGCTGGCTAATGTTTTTACTCTTTCTTCTATTTCGTTATCTATCACAAATATCACCTGACCTATTACATCTTATTCTTAAAATTCTTGTTTATTACTGATTATTTAAGAATTCTTCAGGATTTATATTTGTTCCATCCTTTATTATTTCAAAATGGAGATGACTTTCTTCTTCACTTTCTCCATATGCTGTATCTCCAATAGTTCCAATTATTTCACCTTTATTTATCTTTTGATTTACCTTTGGAAGATTATCTTCGTCTAAATTTGAGTATACAGATATATACCCGTCCTCATGCTCTATTCTAACAACATTACCATAGAAATTATTACTCTCAATAGATATTACTTTACCATCTGCTATACATTTTACATTCTCACCCAATTCTGATTTTATGTCTATTCCTGTATGTATTAGCCACATACCCAATGTTTTAGAATATATTAGTGTGTCTTTTGCATATTCTCTTATTATTTCTCCATCAACCGGCCATACTCTTTTTAATTTTGTATCTTTTGTATTATCTATAGTGCCACTTGTTTTATTCTCTTTAATGTTTGATACATTTGTTGATATACTGCTTATAGCGGTTTCGTACTTTGCCACTTCTACATTGTTCGCTTCTGTTTGTACATCACTTGGCAATTTGTATTCTATATAGTTTTCTTTACTTAATGTATTATATACATTTATATTATTTGCCACCGTTACTACTCCTAAAAGAATCATTAGAAAAAGTAGCCCATAATATCTTGTGTGTATTTTAACCTTGTTTTCCTTTTTATTTTTTACTTTGTTCTTTATATTGTTTATTCCTTCTTTTACTTTATCCATCTTTGGTATATTAAATTTCATTTTCTTTCGTATCTCCTTCTACATATATTTTTGTAACATCCACTCCAGTATAATAATGTTTTATTATACCTATATAGGTATATCCAATTTTTGCATAATAATCTGCTCCAACTTGGCTCATACCCACTCCATGGCCATTACCTTTTACATTAAATATTACCTTATCTCCCTCTTTATTTACTGTAAAATTTGTAGACCTCAATCCTAATAATGTTCTTAATTCTTCTGCTTTGTATACAACACCTCCTATTTTTACTTTATCTATTCTACCCGAGTTTGTATATGATAGAATTTCTACTATTTCTTCCTTGTCTTTATTTATACTACACTTAGTAGTGCTACTTTTGTTTAATTTTGTCTGCAAATCTGAAACAGTTAATTTTACTTTGCTTGTATAATTTTTATATCCTTCCTCACCTTTACTTTCCACAGATTTAAGATATGGTATGTTTTGTTTTCCCCATATTGCACTTACATCTTCTGTTTTATCTCCGCTGCACGCATGAAAATATGCATTTATATATTTATCTTTGTATGTGACGACTATGTTTTCTGTAGAATCCACTGCTTGCTCCACTTTTGCAAAATATGTATTGCATTCTTCTTCAGTATACCCCTTACTTCTTTTCCAAATATTATATAGATTATCTAGACTATACCACGCTTGGCAGTGAGATGGACTATCGCAAATATCTGCATCATTATGCGCATTACCACTCATCTTTTTATATAAATATGTTCTAGCTACAATCGCTTGTGCTTTTAATGCTTCTATATGGTATTCTGGCGGCATTTCTGCAGGTAGCACTCCCTTTATGTATTCACTAGCAGATAGCTCTTTAATTTCACCCGTAGAAGATATTTTAAGTTTTATCTTATCTTTAACTTCTTTTACTTTTAACGTATTTAACTTCTCCTGTTTTTGTACAATTTCTTCTTTCTCTTCTATTTGATTGTTTTCATTCTTGCCACTTTCCTTGTCCACTTTATTTGTATAAAAAATAACTGTTGTAACTAAAAGAGCTAGTACAAAAGCATAAAAAAACACAAACCTTTTCATAAGATATATCACCTAAGATATATATATGTTTAAGTTTGTGTTTTTAGAACTAATTTATATTTTATTCTTCCACATTATTCTTTTTTGCTGTGCCGAATAGTTCATCAAATTTTCTTTCTAGTTCTTTTTGAAGATCTAATTCTACAGCTGCAGGTTGTGGTTTTGGTGTTGATACAACTGTTGGTCCAACATCTATCTCAACATCTGGTACTACCGGACTTATTGGTGCAACCGGTTCAGCTTTTGGAACTCCTACATTTGGAGTTATTGGAGCTTTTGGTGTACTAGCTGCTGATGTATCTATTTGCATATTATCTGTATTTGCTTTAGATTGTGCAACCACTTCTCTTGCTCTTTTTAATCTGTTATTAATGTGTTCTTGAACATCCATAGTCTTAATTTCTACTGCTGGTGGTTTTGGTCTATCTGCATTTGAATGCATTACATATCTTGCAGCTTCATTTCTAGCTGGGTGATATTTATAGAACCAAGCTTTCTTAGCATATATTGGTCTAAGTCCACGGATAAGGATGATTTCATCATCGTTAGGTAAACGTTTTAATTCGTCTACTGTCATGATGTCTCTACCTTGTCTTTGTTCACTATATGAATATCCTTGAGAATGTTCGTTCTTCTCATCTCTATTTCTTGATTTACTTTCAAATGTAATTGTAGTTTGACCTAAACTCTTTGAGAAGTATTCACAAGTTTTAATTGATTGAGATCCTAGGAACAATTGCGTATCACAGTTTGCTATGATATTTTCATGTAAGTCTTTATATAAGTCTACTAATTGGTCTAAGCTTTGTACGATGATACTCATAGATATAAGTCTCGATCTACTTGTACTTAGTTTTTGGTTAAAGTCTGGTATCTTACCAATGTTAGCAAACTCGTCTAGTAGTAAGTAAACTGGTTGGTGTAAAGCACCACCGCTTCTATCTGCTAAAGCATAAAGTCTTTGTAGTAATTGTCCATAGAATATTGTTAAGATATAGTTATATGTTGAGTGAGAGTCTGGAGATATAACGTATAACGCTGTTTTCTTTTCTCCAAGTTGCTCAAAGTCTATATCGTTTGTTGTTGTTAACATTTGCATGTTAGGGCTGTCGAAGTGAGATAATTTAGAAACTAAAGATATTGCTATACTTTGTTTTGTTTTATCTGCACCAACTCTGATACCCTCGTATTCTTTTCTACCCGGGTGATCTGGTTTTAATTCACCAACAAATAATCTATCAAATATAGATTCATCTGCACCACCTGCTCTAACTATGTTTAGACAGCTAGAAAGGTTTCTTTCAGGTTCTGGCAAAACAGATATTACATAGTAAATACATGCTTTAAGTAGCATTTTTGCTGTGTTATCCCAGAATGGATCAGCAGCTTTACCATCACCTTCACCACCAGAAACTATTGTATGCGCGATAATATCTACGTCTGAATAATCTCTAATATGTGCTAGCGGGTTATATCTGTTACTTAATTGAGGATCAACTAAGTCTAATACTTTTACATCATAGCCATTTGCTTTTAAGTATCCTGATGTTTCTCTATATAACTCACCTTTAGGATCTGTTATAACGTATGAACCTAATTTTTGTAATATATTAGGTTTGATATATGATGCAGTTTTACCTGTACCAGATCCACCGAATACTAGGATGTTTTTATTTACTCTTACTTTTTTAGGATCTGTTCCTAAGTAGTGGTTTCTACTTAAGATAAATCCTTCAGATTTATTTAATATATATGAACCGTCTGGTCTTTTCTTGTATTCTTCGCCGTTTTTACTCCAACCACCAGAACCATGTTCTTCTCCTTGGTACTCGTGTTTTACTCTTTCGCTACTTATTAATTTAATAAATAATGCTACACATAGCGCAAATACTATTCCAGCTCCTACAATAAATGCATCTTGCTTTTCTGCTCCATCAAGTAATGTTTCCATTATTACCGGAATATTAAAAGCATATTCTGCCCATTTGCCAGTAGTTGCTTCCATTCTTGCTATACCATCTGCAATTGTAGTGTCTTCACAAGCTTTATACCACGATGTCATAAGACCACCCATTACGCAGACTGTTATTATTAGGTATAATATGAACATAACTATAAGTTTCATCTTATGTTCTTTTAACCACCCTTTTAGTTTATCTAACCATTCCATTATTCTTGCCTCCTTCTACACTATCATTTCGTCATCATCTAATGAAAATTCTACTTCATCAGCTTCAGCTACAGGAGCTTCTTTCATAACTTCTGGTAGTTTTAACATACCATGGCTCATAGCTTCTAATTTTTTACCATCAGTTGCTACTACAGCACCTCTGTTATAGTTGCCTTTTATCTCTAAAACAACGTATGGTCTTAAAGGTAATAGTTTGCACATACCCTTAACCTCTTTAGTCACTTCGTCTATGTGTAAAGTTGGTTTAACTTCTTCACATGTTATAGTGTCAATTATGGCAAATCTTCTCTTCATATTTGGTGTATAAGTAAATTCTTTGTATTCTACATTAGAATCATTGTATAGACTTCCATAAGATAAAGCTAATTTATCTTCTGTTGGAACTAATCCGTTTCCATCTAATAATCCTGTACTTAATACAGCTTTACTCTTAGTTAAAGTCAATAAAACTATATCTTGTTTACCATCAAAATCTGGTATAACAGAATATTCTTTAACTATTCTTCCTGCAACTTCTTTATTTGTTGCATCAAGTTTTTGTAAAGAATAATACACCTCACCCTTTACAAACTCTGAATCATTCTCTTCTACAAGAAATGCTAATGTTCTTGTACCAGGAACATCCACTATTTCAAATTTATTCATTTGTATACTTTCCATATATTCCTCCTATTTTTTCAAATAGTATTCTACGAATCCATTATATTATATATAGATTTTTTTTTCAACACATAAAGTTTAATTATTTTAATAAAATTTACATAGAAAAAGAGCTATTTCTAGCCCTCATTTTTATTTATTATTATATCTTTCCTATTACGTTTTTCTTTAATGTCTTTTGCTCTATATGAATTAACTACATATTCACACTTATTGTTGAAGACAAACGCTACAGATTTAGTATATTCCAAATCCTTAAGTTCAGTTATAACTAAGCTTGCTTTAGTCTCTTTAAGAGTTTCAAAAGTGGTTAAGAACCCAATTCCAGTACCACCCGTTGTTACTTGTTCTTTTCCTAATTTTAATAATGTATCTATACCAAACTCAACACCATTATCTAATATACATATTTCATAACAACCATCTTTTAATCCTAAAACAACCATTATTTCTTTGTTAGAATTGGAAGATTTATTCACAGCATTAATGGCGTCACGAATATGATCACCAAGTAATGTTTCTAATCTGCTTTTAGAAATATACCCATTAATTAAAGGTTCTATACTGTCTTGTATATTCAACTTGAAATCTATATTATTCTTTGCACATTCTGTTTGCATATACTTAAACATATTATCTATCTCTAATACATTTGTTTTAGGTAGTACATTAAGTCCTTTAATTATTTCACATTCTTTAGAATATTCACTTGTAAGCTCATTAACAATATTTAATATATTTTCACTTACACCTGTTTTATCTACTTCACCAGTTATACTTTGTTTTACCATTAACTCTAGTGCTTTTTGTCTATTAAAGAATTCATGTCTAATTTTACTCGTATTAAACTTTTCTTGACTTAACTTCTCTATTTCTTTATCTTTAACATCTATTTCATCTTTGTATTCTTCTAACGTTTTAAGAAGCAATGAATGTTTATATTGCATAGTTAATGTTCTTTGTATCATGATGTACATGGTTATGCCTAGAATTATGAAGGTAATTACAGTATTTTTAATTATATCTTCAGGTTCAAAAAACACGCAGCCCATAAAGCACGCAAGTAACAAAAGACTCGTACCAATATATATTATTATGGAATCTACTATGTCTTTATTTAATTTCTCATACAATTCCTTCAAACCAGTCTTTATCCTTCTTATTCCAAAAAACAAACACACCAACACAAATTGAATAGTTGTGCTAGTTAATGTACCATAAAATTCATTCTCACTAAAAACCATCTTGTATAATATGAATCCCACAAACGTTCCCAACAACAAAGAAATATTCGAAATCGCGAACGATATTAACACTGCTATAAACGAATAACCCATTTTACATTTGAAAAGTTTACTTATAATCATGGAAAACAATAAATATACTACCAATAATAATAACATTGAATTTATTTTTTCCTTCATTATTGTATGAATAATGGATATTATAAAGTTAAACATTAAAAATATAATGTGTGATGTTTTATTTGTTTTTTCTTTTGCTATTTTATTAATAGAATAATATATACAATAATATGTTATAAAAATTTTT
>JAZTYX010000020.1:0-5302 GCA_045637095.1 Clostridia bacterium
AAAAGTGACAAAATATTATATGGTAATATTTTGTCGCTTTTCTACGAGTTTTGTAAGCTTTTGTCACATATATTGAGAATAGTACAGAGTTAGTATATAATGCTGCTACCTTGTTGTTACAATTTTTTATTTAATTTTTTCATAAATATTTTTATCTAATTGCGTTCGCAATAATATCCAAAACATCGTTTAATTAATAAAACTACATAAGGAGGTGAACAGACATATATTACATAGGATTATTATACTCAAAAAAGATGTAGTACTAAAGTGATTTTTAATAGTTGTAAAGCAAGGAATGGAAAATAGTAAACAGCGATTAGAATAGTCGCAAATATATTTAGAATGTAAAAAGCAAAAAGCACGGTATTACCGTGCTTTTTGTTTGTTTGACCTTAATTCATCTGTTGCACCCCACAAAAAGGCTATTGCCCCACCGATAGCTATAGTAGCTAAAATAGAGTGGAAGATGATACAACCAGTGAAGTTAACATTAGGTGCGTTTACCTTTGTAAGGAAACTACCGTTATCCAAAGTAACTGTTACAGTTTCTTTGAAAATGTTTTGAGACATAACGGTTACTTTGTTTTTTCCTTGGATGTATCTAATAGTTTCATTTGTATTAGAACTGTGTGGTGTAGATTCTTTGCTAAGATAGCTTACTGCTGCATTCTCGTAGAATGCTACTTCATCGTTTGTCAGGGAAACTGGACCTTTGGTTGCAGTTACAGCCATAAAGATGAAGAAAAACGCAAGAACTAAACATGTGGGAATCATCATAGCGAATAAGTGCTTGTCTTTCATATATATGTCTCCTTTAAATTATTGTTAGAGTAAAATATTTGCCCACAAGCATTATATCATACTTGTGAGCAAAAAGCTATAATATACATATTATTCTTCAGTTGATAGGTCAATAATAACATTATTCTCTTTAACATCAATTATATATTTTTTGTTTTCTATAAGATCGCCTTTAATGTATTTAAAAGCAATAGCATCTTCAATGTGTTTTGTAATAGCTCTTCTTAAAGGTCTTGCACCAAATTTATCATTAAATCCTTTTTCTGTAATGAATTTAATAAGCTCAGGTGTATAGGAAATATTAATACGCTTTTTCTTAATATCTTTTACGTATTCATCTACAAGAAGTTTACTTATTGCTAAAGCATTTTCTTTAGTTAGTTTATTAAATACTATTGTATCATCTATTCTGTTTAAGAATTCTGGTGAGAAATAGTCCTTAAGTGCTCCTTCAACTTTCATGGCTAACATATCTGATTCTATTTTTTCGTTAGCAAAACCAAATCCATCATTCTTAAAGTTAGTTCCTAGGTTTGAAGTAAGAATAACTATTGTGTTTTTGAAAGATACAGTTTTACCTTGTGAATCTGTAAGTCTACCATCTTCAAGAATTTGAAGTAGTATGTTATATATACTTGGATGTGCTTTTTCTATTTCATCAAATAGTATTATGCTATATGGGTTTCTTCTAACTTTTTCAGTTAGGTATCCAGCATCATCAAATCCTACATATCCTGGAGGAGAGCCTATTAATTTAGATACACTATGAGATTCCATATACTCAGACATATCTAAACGGATAATTGCATCCTCTCTATCAAACAACTCGTAAGCTAATGCTTTAACTAAAGCTGTTTTACCAACGCCTGTAGGACCAACAAATATAAATGAAGGTGGTCTTACTGTAGTTGTTAAGTTGCTTCTTTTTCTTAGTATTGCGTTTGTTAAAGAATGAACTGCATCAGTTTGCCCAACGATTTTTTTGTTTAGGTTGGCTTCAAGATTAAGTAATTTTTCGCTTTCTGCGGTTGTAAGTCTTGCAACTGGTATTTTAGTCCAAAGTTCAACTACTCTTGCTAAGTTTTCAAAAGTTAATGTAGACTTCTTAACATTCTTTTTAAGTTCATCTAATTTAGATTTAAGTGAACATTCTGTAGCTTTAAGATTAGCTGTTTTTTCGTAATCTTTAACATCGCTTTCAGCCATTTCAAGTTCAGTTGCTTCTAGCTCTTCTGAAATCTCTTTAAGCTTTTCTTCAATGCTTTCAACTTGACCTAATATTTTATTGTCTAGATATACTCTAGAACATGCTTCGTCAAGTAAGTCTATTGCTTTATCTGGGAAAAATCTATCATGTATATATTTTTCTGCAAGATAAACAGTATCTTTAATTGCTTGATCAGGTATTGTAACTTTATGATGTTCTTCATAGTATTTCTTAATGCCTTTAAGAATTTCTATTGTATCATCTATGCTTGGTTCATCAACTATAACAGGTTGGAAACGTCTTTCTAATGCAGAATCTTTTTCAATATATTTTCTGTATTCCTTAAGAGTAGTGGCTCCAATTAGTTGTAGTTTGCCGCTAGATAATGCTGGTTTTAACATGTTGCCTGCATTCATAGAGTTATCGTGCTCCATACCGCCAACTATATTATGAAGTTCATCTATTGCTAGAATAATGTTAGAGTATGCAGTACATTCATCAATAACGCCTTTCATTCTTGCTTCAAATTGGCCTCTAAATTGTGTACCTGCAACCATAGCAGTCATATCTAATAGATATACTTGTTTGTTTGCTAGTTTTTGTGGTACATCACCTGAAGCTATTTGAAGTGCAAGCGCGTTAAGCACTGCTGTTTTACCAACACCCGGTTCACCAATTAATGCTGGATTATTTTTGCTACGTCTGTTTAGTATTTGTATTAATCTTTCAAGTTCTCTTTCGCGACCAATAACTTTATCTAGTTTACCATCTTTGGCCAGTTTAGTTAGGTTAGTTCCGTATGTGTCTAGATATTTAAGTTTTTTGTTTTCTTTCTTTTCTTTAGTTTTAACTTTAGATTTTGCTGGCTCTCTATCGTAATCATCTTCTGATTCGTCTTGGGTAAAAGGTAATATATTTGGCATAGAGTCTGGATCCATACCAGGCATTCCGTCAGGACCAAATCCATTAAACATATTAGAAAGCTTATCCATATCTATATTAGAAAACAATTTTTCAAATTGTTTAGAAAGTCCGGCCATTTCTTCAGGAGATATATTCTCAAAAGGATTAGCAGAAGGATCAAATGTTTTGATACCACGTTTCTTTGCACATTCTGCGCAAAGACCAATCATTTCGTTTTTCTTTCCATCAGGACCGTTATCTTCAACTTTATTTATGTATATTACTGCAACATTCTTTTTACAGTCTGAACATAACATCATGTTTTTTCCTCCTATAAGTCTATATAAAGACTTGTGCTAAATTATATCATAGGACGGGGTGTAATTCAACAAATATGGTATATTTAACAAAATCTAAATATTTTGTTTGACATAAAACTTGACATTGCTTATAAAAAGTAGTAAAATATAGTTCCTGTAGCAATACAAATAAATTTTTGGAGGCATAAACTTATGCAGAAAATTAGCTTGAAGGTTCCGGTTGGAATCAAATCGTTGGCAGAAATGATGGCAATGGAGGAAGTCGAGGTTCGATTCTTCCCCAAAATTGAGGATGTGAGAGCATTGCTCAAGGATTATAACTTTGGCACGCTTAAGAAAAAAGCGCTTATCGAGAAACTTGAGACTCTTAAGTCTGAATGTCTGGAAGAAAACTTCGACCAGTACGCAGAGGGCGTAGGAGAGCTCATCAAAGCAATTCAATACAGATACTAATTAGTATCTTGACATAGAGGTTCGTTGTAAAACGGACCTCTTTTCTGTTTAAATAATTATGATGCAAACTACTAGCAATATTCTTCTTTCTTTGATATAATCATAAAAAATAAGGGAGAATAATATGGAAAATATAACAGGAGTAGTAGAAGCAATACTTTTTGCTGTAGGCAGAAGTGTTGGAATAAAAGAATTTAAGGAAGTATTAGGAGTAAATGCTAGTGAGATAGAAACAGCTATAAAGGAGCTAGAAGAAAAATATAAAGGAAACAGTGGAATTAGTTTGGTAAAATTTAATGATGAGTACCAACTAGTTTCAAACAAAGCATATTTTGAACAAGTAAGTAAATTTGTAGAGAATTCTAAGAAAGCGAATCTTTCTACAACATGTTTAGAAGTTTTAAGTATAATTGCATATAATCCTAAAGTAACTAAGGGTGAAATAGAAAGTATCCGTGGTGTAAACAGTGATTCTCAAGTATCTAAGTTATTAGAATATGGTTTAATTGAAGAAGTAGGAAGAATGAATGCTCCAGGAAGACCTGCTATGTTTGCTGTAACAAATGAGTTCTTAAAATGTATGGGAATAAACAAAGTAGAAGAACTTCCAGACTACGATAATATAAAAACAGAAGATGAAGAATTATCTATGTTTAAAGAAATGGATGAAGCTTCAGAAACTAAAAAAGAAGAAATAGAAAAGACTGAAGAATAATAATTAAGGAGGAAATATGTCACTTAATATAATTCTTGGAAAAAGTAACAGTGGAAAAAGTGAATATTTAATGAATAAAATTATGGCGTGTGAGGACAAACAGGCCATACTTTTTGTACCTGCTTCTATGAGAGTAATAGCAGAACAAGAATATTTAGAATATACAAAGAAAAAAGGTATAGTTGATGTAACTGTAACAAGTATAGAGAGATTTGTAGATAGAAACGTAAATAAAGGTGAATTATATAAATCTAAAGAATTTTTACCTGACCTTGCAAAGAAACTTCTAGTAAGAAAAGTAATATTAGAAAACGATGACATTTTTGAAATCTTTAGAAAAGTAAAAAACAATACAAACTTTATAGATAGAATGTGTTCGTATATAGATAGTGCTAAGAACCAAAATCTTTGCGCTGAAGATATATTAAATAAATACACAGAAGAAGATTTCTTAGGTAAAAAAATAAGCGAGTTTGGTAATATATATAAGAAGGTAGAAGATGAGCTTAAAGACAGATTTGTATCTAGCGTAGATGCAATAGAGTATTTTATTAAAGATGTAACTGCTAAAGAAAACTTCAAGAATATGGAGTTCTTCTTTGATGGCTATAACAACTTTAGTAAAATAGAGTTTGATTACATTAAAGCACTTTTATCTACAGGAGCTAATGTATATATAACATTAGGTATGGATTTAGAAAAGCATTTAGATGGAAGCACAGAAATATTTAGTACTGCGTATGAAACATTAGAATATTTAAGAAATGCAGCAAAAGAAGTTGGAGTAAAAGTAGAAGAAATAAATCTAAAGAAGTCTAAAGATAATAGACCAAAAGATTTAGCTCATCTTGCAGAAAACATATTTGATCTTTCTAAAAATGAATATAAAGATAAAGTAAA
>JAZTYX010000021.1:0-4128 GCA_045637095.1 Clostridia bacterium
ACGTCCGTATAAGCTTTCAAAGCTTCGTACTGTTTTCTCATAACGTTTATCGGTCCATAACAAGTCATCTTCCAACCTATCTCTCTTTTCATTAAATAGTCAAATAGATTTAATTCTCTCTTTTTAAGTGCTACATATTCATTTACTAGTTCTTGTTGATACGCTTTCATGTTAGCCCTCCATATCTTCTTTTTTCATAGATTTCATTAATGCTTCCAATGCGTCTATAGCTTCATATATGGCTTTCTCTTTATCCATAAATCTGTCTCTTGCGCTTTCTATTATTACAACTTGTGGTACTTTACCAGCATTAACGATCATTCTAATTTCCATTAAATATCCTCCTTATCCATGTCTTCTAATACTAAAACTGCTAAAATTGATAAGAACGTAATCAAAGCTGTCATTGTTCTCTTCCTTTCATTATTTTATCCACAATATTTCTTACTTTTGCTTTTCTTTGTTCTTCCAATTCCTCTTCTGAAAACTCGTCAACAAGTGGTTCCGCTTCTTCAATGTATTCGTAGCCTCTTAACATTGCTGCTTTAGCTAATTTTTGGTATAAATCGTTTAATGCATCCATACAATACGGCATAGCATCAAAGAAATTTGTTTGTTCGTTCTTATCAAATGCTACAGATGCTCTAGCTTCGTTTGTTTTCTCATCATATTTTATAACTATTTTCATATTAGCCTCTCCTTTTATACTTTCTTATTTGTATTCTAATTGTATCCTCGATAAATATCAATGCTATTAACCCTATGATGATACTTGACATGAATATCTTTATAAGGTTTAACATGATGGATCTCCTTTCTTATAGGAATAGCGCTAATAAACCTAATCCTACCACTGAAAGTGTGATGGCACCGAATAATAATATTGCTGCGAAAACCAAAATATCAATTACTGCTAATGCTAATTTCCAAAATAACATAATAGTTTCCTCCTTATAATAATTCTATGAATGTAGCCAATGCTGCGAGTATACCAATTGTACCAAGCATTAATATGGTAACGCGGATTGTCAATTTAATCACATCCCATAATTCTCTCCAAAACATTACTCTTGATTCTCCTCGTCATAAGGTATTTTTTCTCCATTTAATTCTACGTAGTCCATGTTGTCAACTCCTTTTATAGCTTCTTCCGCTTCTATATAGCTTTCTAAATCCTGTTTAATCATTGCAGCCATTATTTTTTCATATATTTCGTTTGCTTTCATAATATCCTCCTCTGAACAATTTGCACAATCTATAGTTACCATTCTTTCATTGTTTGCTTCTTTTTTCTCTTTTTTATAAGTTAATACTCTTTCTATAATATCTGCCACTAATGCGATGCTTGATAAGATTATGATAAATATAAATAAGTCTGCCATTATTCTTGATCCTCCTCGTTATATCTTATTCTTTGTCCATCTCTAGTTACTATCCAAGTATCTAATTCTTCGTCTATTTCCACATCTATTAATTTGTTTTCTTTTAAGTTTAATTTTAACATATATCCCATAACGATTGCTGCTGCACCTGCACATGCTGTTATCATTCCTGTTGCTATTGCTGCTAATAATATATTTGTTAATAAAGTCATTTTCACCGTCTCCTTTTTTTTTTATTTGTTAGCTTCTATTATAAATATAAATACCCAAATTATAAGCCATATGATTCCTAAAGCTTCCAACATTATCTTCTACCTCTCTTTTTATTTCTTCTTTTTCTTAAGAAACATAGTGTAGGTACAACATACCAAAGGCCGCCTGTAGCAGCCCCTAGTACAAAGTGTTTAAATCCGTTTGCTATTTTGTCTTGTGCTTTATCTGGTAATTTATCCATTCCAACTCTTAATAATTCTTCAACTAATAATCTCATAACTACGCCTCCTATATATAATCATAACCATATTCTCTTAATTTTTCTTGAAGTCTAGGTAAATATCTTTTTACGATACTACATATGTTCGACTTAGTCGTCTCAGTGACTGCTGCTATCTGATCGTATGTCATAGGTTTGTCATTTAGTATAGAGTCTATATAGATTGTGAATAATAACTTAGCTTTTTCGACTCTAGGTCCTCTCCCTCTTCCATTGCCTGTAAATATCTCGTCTATGGCTGCGTGAGTGTTAGTCATGAACGTAATATCCATATAATCGTCTTCGATGTTTACCGTTTTGTCTTCTAAGATATCATTAACGGATATACGTGGGCCGTCATGATTTTGTTGATGTAAATAATCGTCTAATTCATTCAGTGATCCTATACCGTCATGGAAGTATTTAAATTCTTTTCTCTTTTCCGGATACTTAACAATGTAGCCTCCGAAATAGTTTCTCATAACTTCGTGCTGGAATACTGTTTTATAATAGCTGATAAATGATGTTTTAGATTGCTGTCTGTCTATATTAAAGAACCTGATAGTATTCATGAAAGCTACACTAAGGTCTGAAACCAACTCTTCAGCTGGTCTCAGATTTGTATATTTATATAGCTCTTTTATCATTATAGGGTAAGACATACGGAATAGTTCTTCTTTGCTTTGTTCTTCGTCTACTCCAGTTTTTATCTTTTGTATCAACTCTATTGCATATTCTCCGAAACGTCTTTCTTTTGGTATTTCGAAATTAGCTATTTGATACATAACCCCATCTCCTTAAATATAAATTATCTTAATACTAATTCATCAACGCCTGGTAAGCTTTTCATCCAGTCAGTGATGTAGTGCCATTCTTGCATCTTATGGTGTTGTCTTTGATTGATTATAGATTTAAGTTGTAAATAGTTAGTTGTCATTCTAGCTGTTAACATAAATCCACAAGGACAGTTTGCGATTATCATTTTAAATAGATTTTTCTTAGTGAATTCTATTTCCTCACCGTTTCTAAGTTTGATAATTGGTTCCCAGTTTTCGTCTGGTTTAACTTTTCTTAGTTCGCACTCTTCTTCGTAGTTTTTCTTAAACATCTTTTTATACCATTCGAAGTTGTTATATTGTTCTACATATTTTTTAAGATTTACTATAGCTTCTTCTGAAACATACTTATTGCACATTTCATCGATATCGAATTTTATTATTTTATGCATTTTACTTTGACTGCTTATATAATCGATAAAGTGATATCTGTCTAATTGTCTCCAAATATATTCCGGTGCTTGTAAATCGAATTGTAGTGTGATTCCTTTTAGATAACAATCATGTCCTGAACCTGGTGCTGCTTTTCCTAACTCTTCAGCTTTAGTAAACATTTCATCAGTGAATTCGAATTCGTTCATATCTTCACAATAGTTTACTGCCATAGGATATCTACTTGCTATTAAACTATCTCTTAATCCATAAACTCTAGCGTTAGCGATTCTTACTATACCTTCAACATTCATTCCTTGTACTTCCATAGCGTTTACATAATATAACATATCCCAATCTCTCCTTTTTTTAAT
This sequence comes from Clostridia bacterium, assembly GCA_045637095.1. GTDB lineage: Bacteria > Bacillota > Clostridia > TANB77 > CAG-465 > UMGS1649. Next base: position 3,437 of record JAZTYX010000021.1, read on the forward strand.
ATTATAATTCTATACGTCTATTTTCAAATTTCTTATAAGCGTCTAGATAAGCTTCTTTTTTATCACCATTATATGTTACTTCATAATACATACCATCAGGCAAAGTCGTACTTAAAAGTGCTTTCCAGTTCTGTAAAGTCTTACAAAACCATACTACATATACATCTCTCAGTTCTATTTGTATATCGTCGGATTTATCTAGATGTTCGTTAGCATATTGCATGACTATTGTTCTTGCTAATTCTTGCATATCATTACCTCCTAATAAGTTTTATATCTATTATCAAATTTTTTACCAGTAACTCTAGCTACTTCAGCTGCGTGTTTAGCGTTTAAATATCTATCGTTAGTTAATCCTTTTTGAGGGTCGTCCGAATAGTAGTTTAAGTCTAAGTTTTCTTTGTAGTATTGTTCTTGTTCTTGTATAGTTAATCCTGTAAAGTAGTCGTAAGTTATTTTTTCATAATCTTCCTTAGTGTTATTATAGTATATTGTTTCATCATTATCGTATTTTATTTCGTTATCTGTATCTTTTAATGCTGAACAAGCCATAAATCCACCCATTATTAAAAGTAAATATCCTAGACTACTTAACATAATTACTCCTCCTCTTCCTCTTCATTTTCTATTTTTAATAATTCTTTCACATACTCTAATTTACAATCCTCGGCATCGTTAAACTTACAATTGAC
>JAZTYX010000022.1:0-6177 GCA_045637095.1 Clostridia bacterium
GGTTTATCTAAAAGAGCAACACTAGCGAACTCCTATTGGCAAGCACAAGGAAAACCAGAGGCATTATTCATATCGCTACACGCTAATGCGTACGGTGTATGGACAACTGCAAATGGTTGTGAAACTTATCATGCAAACAACGCATCAGTTAATTCTAAGAATGCAGCTAAAATGGTTAATAGTCAAATACACGCAGCATTAAAAACGTTAAACCCGGATTCGGTAAACAGAGGAGTTAAAAGTAGCAACTTTACTGTTATTTATAAAGCGGCAATGCCTTCGATTCTTGTTGAATACGCCTTCTATACTAATAAAACAGATTTGGCAATATTAAAAAATAATAGACAAGAATTAGCAGTAGCTACAGTTAAAGGAATATGCGAATATTTCAAAATAGCTTATAAAGAAACACCAGTAGTGAATCCTACAAGCAATTTTCTAGTTAAGATAACTTATGCTGGTTCTGAAGGATTAAATATTAGACAAGAACCGAACACTAAGTCTGCGATAAAAGGTCAAGTATATAAAGACCAAGTATTCACAATCGTAGAACGTCAAGGCGATTGGGGAAGATTAAAATCAGGAGTAGGCTGGATAAGCCTGAATAGCAAATACGTTACAATATTATAATTTATATTTGAGGGTGGTTGGGATGGAAAATTCTCACAAAGTATATGAGAGAGGCGAGTATATAATATTAAAAGTACACAGTGGTAAAAAAATAGGATATATCGCTTATAATACTAAAAAAGAGTGGGAAGATGGTCATACACATTTAGACAGCTTTGATATGGCAAAGACGATTATATCTAGCGTCATACAACGTAAAAAACCAAAGACAACAAATTTATATTTAATCAAGAGTCATGCTCGTTTGAGTAATGATGAACAATATATTCAGTTTATAGAGGAACTTATAGACGCAAAAAAATCCAAAGGAAAACAAGTATATAGAAACAGAAGTTAAAGGAGCCGCATGGGCTCTTATTTTTTGAAAAAGAGGAGTGGGTGTTATGTATGTACTTATATTTGGAATTAGTTTCTTAGCAGGGCTGGGTGTAGCTTTGCTAGGCTTTAAAAAACATAACCTTAATGGCGAACTAAAAATAACTGAGACGGACGAAAAAGATTTCTATACTTTATATATTGACAACATGGAACGTATATTAAGACGCAAGTATTTATTATTGAAGATAAATAAACCTACGCGTAAATAACATGGACTTTTATGAGAAAATACTATATAAAGGAGATTGAAATTATGAAAAAAGAAAACATGCAATTATTAGAAAGTTTAATAGAACAAAAACTACAAAAAGCAATGAATGAAGATCCTAAAGCTTTTGAGGAAGCTATGAAAGCAATCGATAGACAACTTGAAATCGATAAAAGAAATGCTGAAATGCAAAGAGACGAAATGAAATTTAAACACGAATTGGAAAAAGAGGATTCTAAACAGAAATACGAATTAGATAAAGAAGCTAATAGACAACAATTTGAAATTTCTAAAGAAGATAAACGTCAAAACTTTGAATTAGAGAAAGAAGCAATAAAATCTAACGCAGAGAATAAACGCAAATCTGAAGATAGAGATTTACAAATAACTCTAGAAGCTATGAAACAAAAATTCAGATTCAAAGAAATGAATATCATGAACAAATTCGAAGAAACAAAAATGAAACTTGAAGCAGATCAAGCAGCTAAAGAAAGAATGATCAAGTATGCAGAAATCGCATTAGCAGTAATAGTAACACCTATGATAGAAGCAGGATGTAAACATGCATTTGCTAAAATGATATGCGAATTTGAAAAAGATTATAACTTTACAACAATGGCAGGTAGATCATTAAATTCATTATTCAAATTTAAAAAATAGGTATTCATATTTAAAAGACTATGTTTGACATGGTCTTTTATCTTTTGAGGAGGGTTAATATGCATCAAACTACAATGAGAAAAATTACGAATATATGCAATTATATCGGAGATCATAATACAACTATTTTAAGTGGTATGGCAGTACTAGGTTTAGTCGGTACGACATATCTGGCGGTTAAAGCTAAACCTAAAGCCGATGAAGTATTAGCAGACAAAGAAGCGTATGTACGTTTACATTACAATAGAGGATTAGGACGCTTAGAACGTTTCATTGCAGTCACTCCGGCATACTTACACGCAATACTTATGGGGTTAGGTACAACTGCTTGTATATTAGGAGCGAATAAAATAAGTAAAGAACGCGAAGCAATGTTACTGAGCGCATACTCATATTTAAATTGTTCTTATAATGAGTATAGAGAAAAAGTGAAAGAAATCTTTGGTTCCGAAAAAGAACAAGAGGTAAAAGAGGCTATAGCAAAAGACCATTATGTGACTCGTACGGTTAATCAGGATGACATACTAACTATTTACGACGAATACGGACAAAGATATTTTGAGATAGAACGAGCTGTATTCAATAATGCATTATACAATATCAATAGAATGTACAACTTTACAGGTGAGATGTCACTGAACGATTTCTATGAATTCTTTGATCTGGAACCTATTCCAGGAGGCGATCTTATGGGATGGGCAGCATTGAAAGATTTTGAGTGTTTCGGTGTTGCTTGGATAGACGTATCGCTACATGAGATGGAAATGCCTGACGACTCTTTATGTTACTACATGAAATTTAATATAAGTCCGGCGGAAGATTATTCGAATTGGACTATGCCTGATTAGTACGCGAAAAATACAAGGCATATTATGAAAGGGAGATGATTATATGAAACTAGAAAAAGATACTTTAGTAAAAATAGCTGGGATTGCAGGTCCTTTGTTAACAATAGCAGCAACATTATTAACAAACTACACAAAAGAACAGCAAATGAATGAAACTATCGAAAAGAAAGTAACAGAAATCATGGAACAGAAATTAAAAGATATGAAATAGCCTTACAAGGGCTATTCATTTTTGAAAGGGGCGATTCCGATGGGAATGATTATTAAAGGATTAGAAAATGGTGATATGGTAGTTGAAACTAAAAAAGGGAATATATACAGAGCAATGCATTTATATGACGACATGTTCCAGCTTATAGACGAGACTCGTAATGAGGCAGTGATGGTAACTAAGGATTTAAATGATTTCTTTGAAATGGTTATATATAGAGAAAAAGCTTTTAATTAATATTTATAGGGGGTAATTAATTATGAAAAATACTACAAACTTATATGATATATTAAACGCTAGATACTATGAAATAATACAAAAACATAACAATCCGGTTTACGCTAGACAAGAATTAGAATATTTAATAAGAAACCAATCTTGGTGGGGGATGACATTAAACGAACAAGAACAAAAAGATATTGATGATTATTTTGACGCTCTAGTTAAAATACATGGAGGTAACTAATATGGATATTCGTAAAGTATATGATAACGTAAAAAGTAAAATATCAGACAATGCACCCGAGATCTTAATTGGTTTCGGGTTAGCGGGCATGTTAACAAGTACCGTATTGGCTGTCAAAGCAACGCCTAAAGCTATGAAGATAATCGAAGAGGAAAAAGACTATTTAAATAGAGATTTAAAACCAATCGAAAAAGTTAAGCTTGTATGGAAACCATACGTACCAGCAGCACTTGGATATTTAGTATCAGCAGGATGTATTGTAGGAGCAAACTCTGTAAACGCTAAACGACATGCTGTAGCGATGGGTGCATATAAGATGACAGAGCAAGCGTTTAATACGTATAAGAATAAAGTAGTTGAGGTTATAGGGGAAGAGAAGGAACGTGAAATAGCTGACAGAGCTCATAGAGAAGAAATGAATAAACCAAGACAAACAACATATCCTGCGAGTGAAGTGATTTACGGAACAGGAGTTTGTCTATGCTACGATCCGATATCAGGAAGATATTTCAATGCAGATATGGATAAGATAAGAAGAGTTGAAAATGAATTAAACTACAGATTGATGAAAGAGAACATGGTATCTTTAAATGAATTCTACCATGAGCTAGGATTAGACTGTACTGAGATGGGATTCAAACAAGGATGGAATGTTGATGAAGGATTAATCGAAGTACGTTTCACTTCAAACATCACTGATGATAACAGATTATGTCTTGTCGTATCATTCGCGAGATCACCAAGACTAGACTTTGATAAATGGGAATAGGTACGCGAAAAATACAAGTACTATTATGAGAAATAAATATATTATATAAGGAGAGGTTAGTATGGAAAATATGTATAATGAATATAAAGAAATGTTAATGAATGATATGGATATGGAAGGTATCGATTTAGATAGCCTTGATGAATTTGTTAAAAATTCTATAGACGAAATGGATTTCAATGCTAATATGGAACCTGAAGAAATAATAGAAAATGTAGGTAAACAAGCTTTACTAGCAGCCGGATTAATAGCAGCAGGTTTAGCAGTTACTCATTTAACTATGAAATACGCAGTTCCATTTGCAATGAAAAAAGTCAGAGAATTAAAAGCAAAAAGAGAGCAAGCTAAATTCGAAAAAGAAATGTCTTTACTAAATGAACATGATGAAGATTAATTATTATATTTAAATAAAGAATCAAATTAGTGATGTGTGAAATTCTAAAAGGGACAGTGCGATTTACAAGCACTTTCTCTTTTCTTTTTATTATATTTTGAGGAGGTTATATTATGACTGATTATAAAGCTAATTCTCACAAGGCGAGAGCAGAACAATCTGAAGGTAAAGAAAGAGAAAAACTACAACCTATCGCTAAAGCGAAGACTAAAAAGAAAAGCGAGATTAGAAAATTCACAGACGTATTTGTAGCAGAAGACGTAACGAGCGTAAAAGATTATATAGTCAACGATGTACTTATACCAGCAGCTAAAAAAGCAATATCAGATATTATAACAAATGGGATAGAAATGTTACTTTACGGAGAAGTTAAAGGTAAAAATAGAGACAGAGGAAACGGAAGAGTATCATACACTAAATATTACGAAAGGGACAGAGATGATAGATATAGTAGACCTAGACGAAGTGTATATGACTACGATGATATTATACTAGAGACTAGAGGAGAAGCAGAAGAAGTATTAGGACGTATGGATGACCTGATCGATAATTACGGAATGGTCAGTGTTGCGGACTTATACGATCTAGTTGGAATACAAGGAAATTATACAGACAATAAATACGGATGGACAAATTTAAGAATGGCAGGAGTACAAAGAGTTAGAGATGGATATATGTTGAAATTACCAAAAGCATTACCATTTGATTAAGGGGGTATTTATTATGTTAATATTAGATGCAATATTTGCATGTTTAGTTTTAAGATATTTATCCGACAACGCGGTATTAGCATTATGTGTTATGGCGGTAGTTACATTCTTGAGATTGGCCCCTAAGTTAAATCGTTTATTAGATATAATAGAACATAGTATAGTTTTAGTAGATTACGAAGAAAATGAGGAGGAAAATAATGTTGGAAAGTAAATTGATTAAGATGGCAAGAATCGGTTTAGCTGTCGGATTAATAGGTATGGGTGTCGGTATGCTCATGATGGAAAGAGGTGCTAAATAATATGAAAAAATTAGTAGCCGCATACACTGTGGGTGCTTTGATCGGGATAGGTATAGCAGTGGTCATAGCTAAGAAAGCGGGTGGACGTTAATGAACGAGGAACGAAATATGCCCGTGATAGTATATGAAGATGCTAAAAAAGAAGTAACTACGGTTGATATAACTATAACGTTATTATTCGGAGTGGCAGCAAACGCTTTAGTTGCTGGTTTATATTTACTATATTGTCAAAGAAATAAAGGTATTTTAATAAAGGAGGAAAATTAATATGAAAAAAATAGAATGTTTAAAAGAATCTTTAGTGAAACAATATTATAAATCTGAAATGGTTATAAGAAAACATAGCCCTGAGATATTACTTGGGGTTGGAGTTGCAGGTGTGGTAGCATCTACAATACTTGCTTGTAAAGCAACAATGAAAGTTAATGATATTCTTGAAGATGCGAAAGAACAAATAGATAAAGTTAACGCTGTTAAGAATGACCCAGCATACGCAGACAAATACAACGAAGAAGATGCAAAGAAAGACTTATCTATAATATACGTACAAAAAGGTGTTGAAATAATCAAGATATATTTACCAGCATTCACAATAGGAGCA
>JAZTYX010000023.1:0-21418 GCA_045637095.1 Clostridia bacterium
TTCCCACAACAAAAAATAATATTAACGATCCTCCAAATAATATTTTATATAATGTTTCTGTTCTCATATTCTCACCTATCTTTAAGAATATTTTGAACAGTTTTTTATAATTTATTCAGATTAAATTTAATATATCCGATTTTTTCTGTTATATATATTTGCACGTTATTTTCTTTCAAAACTTCTATAACCTCTTTATGTGGATGACCATAGTATTTTTCTTTCGCAGAAATCACTGCATACTTAGGTAATACCTTTTCTACATATTCTTCACTAGTAGAAGTTTTAGAACCATGATGTCCAACCTTTAATATTTCTATACTATTAAGTAAATTAGTATTGCTATATTTTTCTAAAAGTATTTTTTCTGTTTCATGTGTCGCATCTCCCATATATATAACATCTTTATCTTTTACGCTAATCTTACAAACTAACGAATTTGTATTTAGTCCCTCTTTATCTTCCTTAGATAATATTCCCTTAGTATTAGGTAACAAAATTTGTACTTGTATATCTCCGAAACTAAATTTGTCCCCAGCTTCCACACATATGGTTTCCAAATTATATTCTTTTACTATCCTTAAAAAATTAATATATTCGTTTGTTTCATTAAATGGTTTAGCATAAATTATTTTTTCTACTCCATATTGCTTAACAAAATTCTCTAACCCATTAATATGATCACTATGCATATGAGACAGTATAACTGCATCTATTTTCTTTATATTCATCATTTTGAAATATCCATTTATACTGTTATATGCAAGTGTTGTTTTCATCGAACCAATATCTACAACAACCATATTTTCTCCGCTTTTTATTAAGGAAATCTCCCCTTGGCCAACATTAAAGAAAGATATGTAATTATCTAAATATTTGAAATATATATTTGAAACCAAAATATACAATATAAACAAAAATATACAGACATATTGTAGTGTGGTATATTTTTTTAGTTTTAGTTTCTTTGTAGTATATACTTTTGTTAAATACAATCTCAGATATATTAAAAACACAGATATATAATATGTTAGAATTGCAACAATATTTAAGTCCATTACATTAATTTCCAAAGAAATATGCCTAAAGAAATTAATTAAAAACAAAAGTATCATTATACAAAAGCTTAATAGCTTAACTAATATGTATGAACCAACTGGTACCCAAGAAGCAACAACGTATACCGAACCAATAGTTGTTATTACACTTGAAATCAACCCACAAAACACATTAGATAATATGCTTGTTAAAGATATTAAATTAAAAGAATTTATTTGAACCGGAAAGATTAAAATCTGAACAGATAATGTTAAAGATAAATTTGTTAAAAGTATATCTAATATAGACTTAATACTTTTACTTTTCACTTTTAATAGTACTTTTTGTTTTGCATCTGTAAAATACGGATTAAACAAAACAATTCCTAAAGTTGCTAAAACAGATAGAATAAATCCTGTGTTTAATATGCTAAAAGGTGTATAAATTAGAATTAATAGTATAGTTATTAAAAGATTTCTAATGGCGCTTCTTTCTTTTCCACTCTTTCTTTTTTCTAGGCTTTGTAACGTACATATTATACACATTATCCCCGCTCTTAAAGTAGATAGACTTGCTCCTGTAAGTATTATATATACAGTTATTAACATTATACTTAAAAGTTTACTCATATTTTTCTTTAACTTACATAGATTAAATACTATTGTTATTACTGTTACTAACCCTACTATATTAGAACCTGAAATAGCCATCATATGACTTACGCCTGCTTTTTCAAAGTCCATTTTTATTCCTTCATCTATATCTAGTGTATCTCCATAAATTATGCTTTTAGCTATAGAAGAATATTTATCATCCATATATTTATCTAAAGTTTTGCCTAAATATTCTTTATACATATGTATACATTTTATTACTTTCTCTTTAAGATTTAATTTATGTTCTACTTTACCTATTATTTTGTTTGCTACTATTTCGCCACAAATATTATTAGAATACAAATAATATCTATAATTAAACTCTCCTGGATTATTCATAATCTCTGGTATTTGTATCTTACCATTTATTTTAATAACATCCCCATATTTTAGCTTTGTATATTCATCCCACTTAGTTACATCTATTTCATCTGATATATATAACTTTAATATGAACTTATGATTAAACTTTTCTCCTATCCTTACATTGTATGCAACTGAATTTTCTGTTATCTTTCTTAACGTTTCCACATATACCTTCTCATTAGAAATATATTTATCTTCTGGATACTTGTTTATAAAAAGAATTACCTTAGAAATAACTAATACGATTAAAATTATTGAAATTAAAATTGAACCTTTATTTATATTTTTCATGTTAAAATTATACTTCTCGTTTTAATATTATGCAAAAAATATTTTGTGTCGAAACGTGTAAGTTATACGCATTTTCTTGACTATTCTCCCCTTCGTGATATATACTTAAGGTGGTTTATATAATATATACTAGGAGGATTTTTATGATTGAAATTAGATGGCACGGCCGTGGCGGTCAAGGTGCAAAAACTGCATCATTGTTACTTGCCGACGTTGCTTTTAATACTGGAAAATATATTCAAGGATTTCCTGAATACGGTCCTGAAAGAATGGGTGCACCACTTACTGCATATAACAGAATAGATGATGAACCTATAAGAATACACTCTAACATATATGAACCAAACTATGTAGTTGTTGTAGACGACACATTAGTTGGTCCTGTAGATGTTGCAAAAGGAATAGATAAGGGTGGTGCAATTCTTATAAACAGTTCTTTAGAGCCTTCTGTAATAAAGGAAAAACTTAAAGATGTAAATGTAAAAATATATACAATAGACGCTTCTAAAATAGCGATTGAAACAATTGGTTCTAACTTCCCTAACACTGCACTTCTTGCTGCTATTATTAAAGTTACAGGATTAATGTCTAAAGAAGATTTAGAAAAAAATATGTTAGATTCATTTAAACACAAATTTGCTAAAAAACCTGAAGTAATTGAACCTAATATGCAAGCTGTACGACGCGCATATGATGAAGTTAAGGAGGTATAACAATGGTAACAGATAAAATGGGGGCTCGTGAACTTCCTTTAGCTGGTATTATTACTGAATCTGGCAACTCAGAAAAATTTAATACTGGCGAATGGAGAAACAAAAGACCTGTTCACGATAAAGAAAAATGCAAACACTGCATGATGTGTATATTACCTTGTCCAGATAACGCTACTTGCCACAAAGATGGAGTTATGACAGGTATAGATTATACTAAATGTAAAGGCTGTGGAATATGTGCAAGCGTATGTCCGTTTAAAGCTATACATATGGAAGATGAAGGAGGTAATAACTAATGGCTATAAAAGAAAGACTTAGCGGTAATGAAGCTGTAGCTTATGCCATGAAGCAAATAAACCCAGATGTTGTTCCGGTATATCCAATTACACCTTCAACAGAAATACCACAATATTTCTCATCATTTGTTGCTAATGGAACAGTAGATACAGAATTTGTTCCAGTTGAAAGCGAACATAGTGCAATGTCTGCAGCTATTGGTGCTTCAGCAGCTGGTGCAAGAGTAATGTCTGCCACTTCTTCTCAAGGATTAGCACTTATGTATGAAATGTTATATATAGCAAGCGGGATGAGACTTCCAATAGTTTTAACTTGTGTAAACAGAGCAATATCTGCTCCAATTAACATACACAACGATCACTCAGATTCCATGGGTGCTAGAGACTGTGGTTTCATACAACTATACTGTGAAACAAACCAAGAAGCTTATGATAACATCATAATGGCAGTAAAAATTGCAGAACAAGCAAAACTACCAGTTATGGTTTGCTATGATGGTTTCATTACTTCTCACTCAGTAGAAAATATTGAGCTTTTAGAAGATGAAAAAGTTAAAAAATTTGTTGGAGAATATACTCCAGAACATTATCTATTAAATCCATACGAACATGTTTCAATGGGACCTTTAGATTTACAAAACTATTTCTTTGAGCACAGAAAACAATTAGCTGATGCTATGGTAGATGCTAAAGATGTAATTGCTAAAGTTTCTAAAGAATTTGGAGATATTTCTGGTAGATACTATACAGAATTTGAATCATACAAATTAGATGATGCAGAATATGGTCTTGTTGTTCTAAACTCAACAGCCGGTACTGCAAAAACTGTAGTAGACAAGTTAAGAAACGAAGGTGTAAAAGTAGGACTTCTTAAACCTAGAATGTTTAGACCTATGCCACATAAAGAATTTGCAGATAATCTTAAACATCTAAAAGCTTTAGCTGTTATGGATAAAGCAGACAGCGTAAACGGGATGTCTGGTCCTATGTATACAGAACTTGTTACTGCACTTCATAAAAACAATGTGCAACTACCAGTTTCAAACTACATATATGGTTTAGGCGGCAGAGATGTAAAAGCTACAGATATTGAAAAAGTATTTAGAGATATACTTACAGCTAAAGATGACAAAGAAAAAATAAATGGTACTTACTACCTTGGTGTAAGAGAATAGGAGGAAATCATGGCATATAATTTAAAAGAAGTCGTAAATAAAAAAATAAGATTTACTAGCGGTCATAGAATGTGTGCTGGTTGTGGTGCTCCTCCTGCAGTAAAAACAATATTACTTGCAGTTAAGCCTGAAGATGAAGTTGTAGTTACTAGTGCTACTGGATGTTTAGAAGTATCTAGTTGTATATATCCATACACTTCATGGAAAGATGCTTCATTTATACACAGTGCATTCGAAAACGCAGGAGCTACTTGCTCTGGTGTTGAAGCTGCATATAACGCACTTAAAAGAAAAGGTAAAGTAAATAAAACTACTAAATTTATAGCATTTGGTGGTGATGGTGGTACTTATGATATAGGGTTACAAAGCTTATCTGGTGCTATGGAAAGAGGCCATGATATGGTTTATGTTTGCTACGATAACGGAGCATATATGAACACAGGTACTCAACGTTCTTCTGCTACTCCACACTATGCAGATACAACAACAGCTCCTGCTGGAAAGGTGTCTGGTGGTAAAGGACAACAAAGAAAAGATTTAACTGAAATAATGGTTAAACACAATATTCCTTATGTTGCACAAACTGCTATGTATGGTAACTTTAAGGATATTTATGAGAAATCAGAAAAAGCAATATATACAGAAGGGCCTGCATTCTTAAATACATTAGCACCTTGTCCTAGAGGCTGGGGTTATGATCCTAAAGATTTAATACTTATTGAGAAACTTGCAGTCGAAACTTGTTTCTGGCCACTTTACGAAGTTGTTAATGGTGTGTATAAAGTAAACTACAAACCAGCAAAAAAACTTCCAATTGAAGAATTCTTAAAACCACAAAAAAGATTCAAACACCTATTTAAAGAAGGTAATGAATGGATGATTGAAGAAATACAAAAAGAAGTAGATAAAAAATGGGAATACCTACTTTCTATGGAAGAATTAACAAACAAAGAAGGTTAATATAAAACAAAATACTAATTTAGAGAATGGTTATTTACCATTCTCTTTTTGTTTTTAACATTTTGTTAATATGTCTATTGACTTTTATGTTAACTTATGCTATAATTATAAATGTGTTAAGACATAGTCCAAATAATAATTTAAAAGGAGTATTAAAAACTAATTATGGCAAACACAATCAAATTCTCAGTAGCTGGTCTCGTGACCGCATTCTTCGCATGGCTGATTTATTATCTTGCTATGCCCGCAGCAAATCTCGGAAACCCTGGTTTCTGGTGGTACATGATCGGAGTTGGAGCAATCCTTACCGTATGTCTCGCTGTCGCAGGTCTTTGGGATGAGATATTCATTCCTGCCTTCGTATCTGGCGGACTTACAGTTCTGATGCTCGTAATTCTTATCATCGGCGCAATTGCAGGTTCTGCAATGTTCTCTTCTTCCAAGTACTACAATCGTCTTGAAGTCGAAAATACTACGTTTGAACAAGAGTTCAGCGAAGTAGACTGGAACACTGTTCCTCAAATCGACAAAGACAGCTCTATGATTCTTGGTAAGAGAAAAATGGGTACCCTTACAGATATGGTTTCTCAGTTCAATGTTATGGACGAGTATACTATTATCAACTACAACGGTTCTCCTGTACGCGTATCGCCTCTTGGCTATGCAGGCTTCTTTAAATACAACAATAACAAAGTAAATGGTATCCCCGGATACGTACTTGTTAACGGCGTAACTAAGGAAGCTCAGTACATTGAACTTGAAGAGGGTATGCAGTACTCCCCTAGCTCCTACTGGGGTAAGGACCTTAAGAGATATCTTCGTAGAAACTTTAGAAGCACCATGTTTGGTGAATTTTCTTTTGAAGTAGATGACGAAGGTAAGCCTTATTGGATCGTTCCTACCTACAAGTATGGTGCAGGCATTGGCGGCGCTAAGACTCCTACCGGTTGTATTACCGTAGATCCTGTTTCCGGTAAACTTCACTCCTATTCTTTGGATGAAGTTCCTGAATGGATTGACGCAGCGCTTGATCCTCAGATGACAGTCAGCATGATTGATTCTTGGGGCAAGTATGCAGACGGTTTCTTCAACACATGGTTTGGTCAAAAGGGCGTAAAGAAGTCCACCGAGGGTTACAACTATGTAACTATTGGCAATGATGTTTACCTTTACACTGGTATTACCTCTGTCGTAGCTGACGAGTCTAACATCGGTTTCATTTTGGTAAACATGAGAACAGGTACAGCAAAGTACTTTGAGCTTGATTCTGCAGAAGAATATTCTGCTATGGATTCTGCAAAAGGTGCAGTACAGCACTTGAACTACACCGCAACATTCCCCATTCTCATCAGTGTAGATGGCAAACCCACTTACTTCTTGAGTCTTAAGGATGCTGCTGGTCTCGTAAAGATGTATGCATTTGTATCAGTACAAAACATTCAGCAGGTTAGCGTAACTGACGCTTCTCAAGGCGTAGAAGTTGCTCTTAGCAACTATATGAAGCTTGTAAACAATGGTCTTAACACAACCCCTGACACAGAAGCTGAAGCACAAACCACTGATGTTGTTGTAACTGAAATTTACACTGCAATCATCGAAGGCAACTCGTACTACTACATCATTGCTGACGAAGTTTTGTATGTATCACCCATTTCGGCTGGACAGTATGTACTTCCTATTCTTAAAGCCGGAGACACTGTAAGCATTACCTACCTTGAGAACGCATCTCATAGACAGGTATTAAAAATCACGGAGAAAAACTAATATGACATCTATGGATAAACAAAACAGACTCACGATCACTGAGAACATTCGCGATATCGTAAATTTGGATTTCACTCAAGAAATTCGGATATACTTAAATATTGCAGATGGCAACACCATTCTTCTTTCGAATGATAAAGAACTTGACCTTCCCTGCTTTGGGGTTGTAGGCTTTGATGCTAAACACAGGTTCTTCATTCCCAAGGAGATACGCGAATATCTTGAAATTACACCCGAAAGCAAACTCTTGGTTTACTCCAAGAAAGGAACTCTGGTTATTCATAAGGTATAACGCAACACTCTATTCCAGCAAGCAAGCCCGTACAACAGTACGGGCTTGCTCTTTTATTATCTACTATTATTTATTATCTGCTATTATTTACTATATTTATGTATTATTAAAACTTCGGTTCAATTAGACTTAAAGCTACTTTCTTCTTATCTAATTTGATTTCTACAACATAACAATCTACTATATCTCCTACACTTACTACTTCAAGTGGGTGTTTTATATATTTGTCTGTTAATTTAGATATATGTGCTAAACCATCATTCTTAAGACCAATATCTATGAATACTCCAAAATCTACAACATTTCTTACTGTTCCTTGTAATTTCATTCCTACTTGTAAATCTTCTAGCTTTAATATATCACTTTTTAGAAGTGGTTTCTCAAAATCATCACGAGGATCTCTTGCTGGTGCTTTTAATGCCTTTATTACGTCCTCTAGCGTATATTCATCTGTTTTTAATTCAGTTGCCGCTTCTTTTACATCTATTTTATCCATAGCTTCAATTAGCTTATTAGAGCCTAATTCTGCTATGTCCATTTTTGTAAGTTTTAACACTTCTTCTGCTAATTTATAGCTTTCAGGGTGGATTCCTGTTCTATCTAATGGATTTGTTCCACCTTCAATTCTCATAAATCCTATAGCTTGTTCATAAACTTTATCGCTAAATACTTTAGCTTTCTTTAAGTCTGCTCTAGATAAAATCTTTCCTTTTTCATCTCTGTATGCTAAGAATTTATCTATTGTTTTCTTGTTCATTCCAGAAACATATTTAAGTAACTCTTGGCTTGCTGTATTTAGGTTTACACCAACCATATTAACCGCTTTACTTACTACAAAATCTAAAGATTCATCTAATCTCTTTTCCTGAACATCGTGTTGGTATTGACCTACACCAATGCTCTTAGAATCTATCTTAACAAGTTCAGATAATGGATCTTGTAATCTTCTTGCAATGCTTATTGCACTTCTTTCTTCTACATGTAAATCTGGGAATTCTGCTATAGCAAGTTTAGACGCAGAATATACAGAAGCTCCAGCTTCATTTACTATAATATATTCTACTTTTCTTTTTGCATCTTTAATTACATCAACTATAAATGCTTCACTTTCTCTTGATGCTGTTCCATTACCAATTGCTATTATATCTATGTTATATTTATCTATTAGATTTAACACATGTAGTTTTGCTTTAAGTGTTTCATTCTTAGGTTCGTGTGGGTAAATTACAGAAATATTTAAGTATTTGCCTGTGCTATCTATAACCGCTAGTTTACAACCGGTTCTAAATGCAGGATCTAGCCCTAAAACCATCTTGTCTTTCATCGGCGGTTGAAGAAGTAGCTTCTCAAGATTTTTAGCAAATACAGATATTGCAGCTTCACTACTCTTTTCTGTTAAATCTGCACGTATCTCTCTTTCAATACTTGGACTAATTAATCTAGCATATGCATCCTTTATAGCCTCTTTAACAACAGGTGCTACAAAAGAGTTTTTGTTCTTTATAGTGAACTTCTCCATATGTTCTAGTATAGGTGTTTCGTCTACTACTATACTAACGCTTAATACACCTTCTTTTTCTCCTCTATTTAATGCTAATACTCTATGATGTTTAACTTGTTTTACTGGTTCAGTATATTCATAATACATATCGTAAACTTTGTTTTCATCTTCTGCATTTTTCTTCATTTTAGAAGTCATATTACCGTTGTTATATGTATATTTTCTAATCCAAGATCTAAAACGACTATTATCACTTACATTTTCTGCAATAATATAGCTTGCACCTTTTATTGCATCTTCAGTTGTTTTCACTTTATCTGTTATATATTCTTTAGCTATACTTTCTAATGTACCTTCTTTAGGGAATGTTAATATTAAATCTGCTAAAGGTTGCAATCCCAAAGCAATTGCTTCTGTTGCTTTAGTCTTTTTCTTTTCTTTAAATGGTCTATATAAATCTTCTACATCTACTAATTTTTCTGCTTTTAATATATCGTTTTTAAGTTCTTCAGTAAGCATACCTTTTTCATCTATTAAACGAATGACATCTTCTTTTCTTTTAAGTAAATTTACTTGGTATTCATAAACTTCGTTGATACTTCTAATTTGTTCTTCGTCTAATGCTCCGGTTGCTTCTTTACGGTAACGAGCGATGAATGGAATTGTATTTCCTTCTTCTAATAATTCTAATGTTTTTTCTACTTGTGTTTGTTTTACATTTAATGTTTTTGCTATTTCTAATATAATTTCTTTGTTCATAATAACCTCTCTTTTGCAAAACAAATTATATATCACGAAAACAGGTTTGTCAAATTATTATGTAAAGTGCGATGCTATATATTGCATTAATTAAATAATTATGTTATAATAGCATCGTTGTTTGGTTTTAAGATAAATTTTAATAAATTTACTGGAGGATAAAACCATGAAGAAAATTAACTTTAAGCGATTATGTTCGCTAATATTAGGCCTTTGTTCACTATTTCTTTTTATATCTTTTACCACTACCGTAGACGGTCCTGGTGTAGACTATACAAAAGAATACGCAATTTATCTAGATATTAAAGAAATGTCTTCCCTAGAAGATGTTGAGTCCTATCTAGATAACCTAAACATCTCTTATGATATAAATGAGAGTAAACTAACTTTACCAGATTACGATAATATAGAATACGTAATAAAAACAGATAACGCATCTGGTTATTTACTACATTCTAAACTGATGCACAACCTTAGTCGGTTAGACGAGCGCGACACAGATATTGTAACGGTAAAAAAAGAAACTATTAACAACGAAATAACAGAATTAATTTATTTAGAAGATAACGGTTTAACTTATACTAAAATAGCAGATAAGTATTATATAGAACCCACTATTATATATGTCATTTTAATCATTGTTTCTTTCTTCTCATTTATAATATTACTGACCTCTTCAATCACAGAATACATCGGTGTGTTCTTTGACTGGTTAAAGAAAAAAAGAGATGCAAAGAAAAATACTGCTGATATTGCAGAAACTAAAACAGAAAGTAAAGCTCATGAAGCATAACTTTCTGTATTAAAATATATAAAAGATAACTAAAAGAGAAAACAAGGCCAAACAACACTACACCCTAGAATAATATCTAGGGTGTTTTTATGTTAACGTGGTTGGTTGAAAAAAGTTCAAAAATATGGTATAATATATATAGTGTTTGGCGTTAAAAAATATATTTAATTAAAGTATTTGGAGGTATAGACCAATGTCAAAAGCAAACATCAAGCGGATTGTGCTGCTAAGCACAGGCGTAGCAATGCTCATCGTTTTCATCGTATTCTCCTGTATTCTTGCCAACCCCGGCACGAACTATACAAATGAATACAAAATCCATCTTGCTCTTAACGAGATGGATAACATCGATGATGTAGAAGCTTATCTTACGGAAAACCAAATCCCTTACGAAATTAAAAATAGCATCCTTACCCTTAACGATTACGATAACATCAAATTTGTAATTCGTACAGACAATAGCACCGGTTATCTCATTCCGTCAGAAAAGCTTGTACTTCTCTCTAAACTCGATGCAAAGGACTATGAAATTGTAACTGTCGAAAAAGTACCTACAGAAGATGGGTGGAACGAAAATATTTTCCTTAAAGAAGCCGGTATTACTTATTCCAGATATAACGGAGAATATTTCATTCAAACCACATGGGCACTTCAAATTTTCAAAACAGTTTCCATGGTTCTGTTCATCGGAATCGGCGCTTATCTTGTTTTGGATTATCTTGATCTTTATTTCAAGATGCGAAAAAAGAATCAAGCTCAGCCTACCCCTTAAGAAGTATAAACATTGTTTAGTCAAACACTACCGCAAACACAACAAAACACTTCAGAGTAATCTCTGAAGTGTTTTTCTTTGTATTTTTAATAATTAAACATTAAGCAAGTTCTACAACTGCTCCAGCTTCTGTTAAAGCTGCTTTCATTTTTTCAGCTTCTTCTTTAGCTACGTTTTCTTTTATAGTTGCTGGTGCTCCATCAACTAAGTCTTTAGCTTCTTTTAATCCTAAACCAGTTGCTTCTCTAACTGCTTTGATTACTTGAATTTTATTAGCTCCTGCTTCTTTAAGAACTACGTTGAATTCAGTTTTTTCTTCAGCTGCTGCTGCTCCAGCTGCTGCTCCACCTGCTACTGCTACAACTGCTGCAGCTGCAGATACTCCAAATTTTTCTTCAATTGCTTTTACTAAGTCTGCTAATTCGATAACTGTTAAAGTTTCGATATCAGCTAATATTTTTTCGATTTTTTCCATTTTATTTTCCTCCTTAAAATCTTTCTAGTTAGTCTTAGGCACTAACTGACTCCTCATTTTTCTTTGCTACTTGATCAAGCACAACTGCTAAGTTTCTGATATTTCCAATAAGAGCAGATGCAAGTTGAGTAAGTAGAACTTCTTTTGATGGTAAACTTGCAAGTTTCTTAACTTGATCTACAGATACTGCTTTACCATCCATGATTCCAGCTTTAAATTGATAGAATTCATGAGTTTTAGCAAAGTCGTGTGCAATCTTTGGTCCAGTTGTGTATTCTTCTGTTCCTATAACTACTGCTGTAGGTCCTTCTAATACGCTATCTAGTCCTTCGATATTAGCTTCTTTGCATGCTAGTTTAATTAAAGAATTCTTTACAACCATGCATTCATTTCCAGATTCTCTGTATGCTTTTCTGATTTCTTTGTCTTCGTCAACTGTAATTCCCTTATAGTCTACAAAGAAAACCATTTTTGCTGATTGTATTTTTTCAGCTAATTCTTTAACTTGTGCTTTTTTAGCTTCTAATACTTTTGCGCTTGGCATGTTAATTTCTCCTTCCTTTTTGTTTAAATTAAAAATACTGTTACCCGCAAAGGTAACAGTATCATCTATATCAATCTTAAAATATATATTAAGAAATAATCTTGACTACTTATCACCTCGGTAGGATTTACTTTGTACCTACTGTCTTGGGTAAATTTTATTTACGTGTATTATTATAACATTTGTTTTATGTAATGTCAACACTTTTGTTTAATTTATTTCTTTTATCTTTTATTAATCCTATTATGGCAGATACAACCATCATAGTTTCAAATATTACTCCAAATACAGATTGTACATATATGTTATATGCAATCCATATTATACTTACTAATGCTCCTATCTGTTTATATATATGTGTGTCTTTTTGCCATACCGCGTATGTATACACTAATGTAGCAAATATAGGTAATAAGCTTAATAATCCATCATATGTAATTATACCTGACGCTAATATTATAATTCCAAATATTATTAGAATTATTACATCACTTTTATTTATTTTATCTTCTTTTATGAACTTAACAAATACTAAACTTCTTGCAATTGCTATTATTGATGTAGCAACTCCAGCCCAAGCCGAAAGTAAAAAATAAGATATTCCAAGCCATATATTAGCTACCATACTTAATATTAATACTGTCTTTCTTGTTTTTACTTGATAAGTTACTATAAAGAAAATATATGTAAGTATTACTGCTATTTGAGAATATACATATGTTACGGTAAATTCCATTATGTATTTTCCTTTTTGTATCTAAACATCACACTTGGTCTATGACCGCCACCAGTTTTCATTATATCTGTCTTTTCTACCTTGTTTGCAATTATTCTTCTGAAAGCTGGATCTAATAGTTTCTTTCCAAGTATAACTTCATATACCTTTTGAAGTTCACCCAATGTGAATAATTCTGGCATCATGTTAAACACAATATCTGTATACTCTATTTTGTTTCTTAGTCTTTCAAGTCCTGTAAGTATTACTTGTTCATGGTCAAAAGCTAAGGAATTATTATCTAGTATTTCCATATCATATTTATCTGTAGCTTGTGGCTTTACATGTTTAGCTATAGCAAATTTAATTACATCTGTTCCATTATCTAATATTACATTTACCACGCCATCTTTTTCTTCATAAGATACTATATCAAACCAAGAAGCTGTTGGGGTTAGTATATTTTCTATCTTTGTTTTATCTACTAACGCCATGTATGAAACTGAGATTATTCTCATTCTAGGATCACGTTTTACTCCACCAAATGTATATAATTGTTCTAGATATATATCATCTAAGTTTGTTTCTTTCTTTAATATTCTATTTGGAGCATAATCTAGTTCTTCGCCTACTCCTACGAAGCCACCTGGTAAACACCATTTATCTTTGTAAGGATAATCTGTTCTTTTAACTAAAAGAATGCTCATTTTCTTTTCATCAGTTTTACGATAATTTTCTGTATTTTCACTAGATACACTAAACAAAAGTATATCTGCTGTTACAGATAATCTATCATAATCTTCTGGATTATATGCTTTTAGGAATTCTTCCTCTGAGTTATATGTTATATTTTCCATATTGCCCCTCCAATACACATATTATATATCATTTTTAAGATTTATACAATCCTTTTATTTTTATATATTCTAGTACCTTTTTATCTATTAACCCTTCTAATTTTTCTTCTTCATTTTCTTTAATATATTGTCTTACTATCGTAGAAGAAAGCACTCTAGGATTAATATTTGCAAACTCTATGCGATTTTCATACTCTTTGTAGTTTTCCATTATTTTAGGAATATCATCATCATTTCTAGATACTACAAGTAGCTTATAATTCTTTAGCATATATTCGTAGCTTCTCCATTCTTTAAACCAATCTAGATTATCTGTACCACATATAAAATATATGTCTGCTTCTGGATACTGTTCTTTGTAATAATCTAATACTTGGTAAGTATACGGATATTCGCCGTTTTTGCATATATTCCCTACTAACATATCCACTTTATCCACCATAAGTTTAAGCATTTCTACTCTATCCTCATGTGTTGCCAAATCTTTTTTATCGTAGTTATCTCCCGTTGGTACAAATATAACCTTATCTAGATACCCTTTCTCAAGTATTGTGTTTGCTACTGTATAATGCATTATGTGAGGTGGATTAAAACATCCTCCAAATATACCTATTTTCATAGTTCTCTCCCTTCTATAAAAAGCGCACCCCAAATGTTTTAACATTCAGGGTGCTTAAGTTTAAGTGTTACTCTTTCTGTACGTTGGAATATTGAACTTATGCGAATTTCTTCTGTGCATAGCATCAATCTTTGCTGCTACATCTTCCGGAAGTTCTTCACCGTTCATACGTTTTGCAATTTGTTTATACGTTACCCCTAGCTTATCTTCATCAGATTTGTTAGATAAACCATCATCAGGAGTTTTGTATAAAACTTTACCAGGTACTCCAATGTACTCGCCAATTGCAATAACTTCATCTACAGTAAAGTCTGCTATTGGAGCAATATCGTGAACTGAATCTCCACCCTTAGTAAAGTAACCTACGTGAAGTTCACATTTGTTACTTGTACCAATTACAAGGTATGCACCACCTTTTAGCTCGCTATATAGCGCTGCAAGGTAATACAGTGTTGCCATTCTAAGCCTTGGCTTGATGTTAATGTCGCTGTTTAGCGTTTGGTTTGCAACAAACACTCCTACAGAACTTAGATTAGATTTGAATGTATCATACACATTTGTTAAATCATAATCTACAAGTTCAAATCCGAAATGTTCACTTACAAGCCTAGCATCGGCTTTATCCTCTTCCTTTGAATGACAAGGCATCCAAACTCCAAGAACATTTTCCTTGCCTAAAGCTCTTACCATAAGGCCAGCTACGACACCCGAATCTTTACCGCCGCTTATTCCAAGGATTGCTCCTTTAAGATTGTTCTTTTTGTAGTAGTCACGTATGAACTCTACAACTCTTTCTGTTTCTTGTTTTGCATTAAAACTCATATAATCACTTCCTTAAATACTCTTTAATTTTGTGAAGTGCAAGTTTTGAGTTTCCGCCCATGATATAACCCATTTTTTCAAGCTCCAAAAGCTCTTCATAGGTAAATGTCATGCACTCAACGAATTCATCTTTATCCAGATGTTGCTCATGTGTCTTTTTGCATCCAAGAGCAAGATAAATTACGTTAAGGGCTGCGCTGCATCCTTCATCTTGATAGAAAGAATCAAGTTCTATAAGTTCAGAAACTTCAAGACCAGACTCTTCTTCAAGCTCACGAACAGCAGCATCCGCTGGATTCTCACCTTCTTCGATATACCCTGCAGGGAATCCTACACCTACTGTAAGTTTTGTAAAAACTCTAGGTTCAATAGATGTAAGGATTTCATCCCCGCAAACAGGTACAACGATTACTGCACTTCCTGCTTTTCCGTTCTTAAGGATTTCTTCACGGCGAACCGTCATGCCACCGCCCAAAACATATTCCTTAGGAACACTTGTGATAAATTTCTTACCACTGCCTTCTACTTCTCTTATTTCTTTTACGCTTAATCTTTTTACGATTTCATTAAGCGCATCCATTTTTTCTTGTCTCATAACATTCTCCTTGGTGTAGATTTAGAAGGTTTTCTTACCTCGTGCCTCAAAGATCATATCCTTCTTAAGCTTAAGAAGCTTTTCGCTCAGGTCAACATAGTAACCATGAGGGTTAGCAGCACGCTTAATCTCAGGATAGATTTTTGCAAATTCTGTCTTGCAGTATTCCTTTCTTTCTCTTACACTAGGTACATTATATACCAATTCGCCGTTTAAGAAAATAGGTACCTGCAATTCTTTTACAGTATAATTTGTAAGCTCAGTTGTTTTCCACTCCTCAGTCGGAGATACAAGAGTATATCCATCTGTAGGAATAGCCTCGTCTGCCAGTGCAATTACATCACCCAGAGCATATCCGGTAGCGTTATCGAAAAATCTGTAGACTTTCTTATACGCAGGAGTAATTGTCTTTGCAGCATCTTCACTTACCTTGATACGAGGGATAAGCTCGCCGTCTTTTTCGATAGCAACAAGCTTATATACGCCGTTTACTCTTTCTTTAGAAGCTGCGATGTTGTCGCCGGCGCCGATGCTGTCAATGCAAGCACCTTGATCAAGAATAGACTTGATGGTGTTCTCGTTAAGGCCGTTAGACAGGCAGATGCCAGTATCCGTGAAGCCTTCAGCGTCAAGCATTGCTCTTGCCTTCTTAGAAAGATATGCAAGGTCGCCGCTGTCGATTCTGATTCCCTTGAACTTGTATCCGTTAGGTACAAGATATTCCTTTGCAACTCTGATTGCGTTAGGAACGCCGCTGCGAAGTGTGTCGTAGGTATCTACAAGGAATACGCAGTTGTTAGGATTGCTCTTTGCGTAGCTTAAGAATGCTTCATACTCAGAGTCCGCTGCAGATACAAGGCTGTGTGCCATCGTTCCCATAACAGGGATATCGTTTTCTTTTGCAGATTGAGTATTACTTGTTCCTGCGCAGCCGCCGACAAATGCATACTTACTTGCTTCGATTGCAGAATCATCGCCTCTTGCTCTTCTTGCGCCAAATTCCATAACAGGAATGTTTCCTGCAGCATGGGTAATTCTCTTAGCAGCCGTTGCAACAAGAGTACCGTGGTTGAAACTTGTAAGCAAAGATGTCTCGATAAGCTGTGCTTCGATGATATTTGCTACAACCGTAACAACCGGTTCGTTCGGGAATACAGGTGTACCTTCAGGAATTGCGTAGATGTCGCCGGTGAACTTCAGGTTCTTAAGGTAATCCAGGAATTCTTCTGAGAAGCTTCCAACTTCACGAAGATATTCGATATCTTCATCAGAAATCTTGAAATTCTTGATATACTCGACAATGTTGTCCAGGCCTTCTGCGATTGCGTAACCGCCGCCGAAAGGATTGGTTCTGAAGAAAAGATCAAAGCATGCCTTGCGGTCTTTCTCGCCGTTATCGAAATAGGTTTTTGCCATCGTGAATTCGTAGTAGTCAATCATCATAGTTTTGTTTTTCATAGTAATATCCTCCTTAATATCTTTCTACAATATTGATTCCAGTTTGTTTCATGAATTTGAATGCCATCTCGTTGTATTCATCCTTTGGATGATACGGTGCGTTGTAAGTTTCAACTGCGTTCATAGGTACTGTGATTTTTACAGGTCTATCCATCTCATCAAAATAATTTGCAAGCGGGATAGCAAGGTTTTGTACACAAATATCTGTGCAGCAGCCGACAATTACAACTTCTTCAAGGTCTGTCATCTGGTTTATGATATCCATAAATCCAGGAGCAAACATTGCGCTGGTAGAATTCTTCTTGATAACAATGACTCTGTCTTGATACTTCTTAAGAGCATCTAGCATTTCTGCTTCATCTGTGCCTTCTACACAGTGTACAGGGAATTTAAGGAACTCGTTACAGTTTTCCTTGTGGCAATCGGTAATATATACTACCTGATAGCCTTTTTCAAGAAATTCTTTTACAAGCCTTTCGCATTCAGGAGTAATATGCTGAATGTTAGGATCAGCCATCTTTCCTTTCTTTGCAAACCCGTTTACCATGTCTACGACGATGAGTAGTTTCTTTGCCTTCACGTTCAAAATTTTCATAACAATTCTCCTTTATATATTATTTATTTTATTCTTTTTAACACTTTGTTAATAACATAGGACATAAAAATAATTGCTTCCCAATTATGTGCTTTTATTGAAAAGCAATCACTTATCTTGTTTGATATTAACATTATATTAAAAAGAGAATTGTTTGTCAAGTGTTTTTAACAAAAAATTAAAAAGTTTTTTAATTTTCTTATATATATACCTAAAAAGCTTAAAACTGTGCGGTTTTCACCACACAGTTTTATATCTATTATTTATAATTATTGGTTTGTTAAAGTCTTTTTATTTTCATTTTCTAATTCTTTTAAGCTCTTCTTTGGTGTTGGAAGTTCCTCTGGCATAGGTCCTCCATTCTTTTCTATTACCTCACGTATATTCTTTCCAACAATATAATGAGTATCATTTGCTACATCTTCCGTTTGTACATTATCTCTTTTTAATTTAAGCTCAGTTTGAGATATTCTAAATAGATTTGCTATTAGTTCATCACTTCCCATGTTGTCTAATATATCTTCCCTATATCTTAAACCCTTTCTTTTAGCTATGTCATCTGCAGTTTCACCGTTATATAACCCTTTATATCCAGCATTATGGAATTTAGCAAAATTTTTAACTCCAGCTTTCTTAGCAGTTTGATTAAGTGAATAATTACCTTTTCTAGTTAAATCCCTTTGGTAAAATCTCTTTTCATCTTCTGTAAGTAAGCTATATTCTTTTTCACTTAATTCTTGTTTTCTAGTTTGAACCGCAAAATATGTTTGCGCTAATGCTATTACTTCTTTTCTTGGATCACCATTTTGTGCTATTAGATAACAAGCATAACGAGTTAGTTTGTAGTCTTTTATTATAGTCTCTTTTCCTTTACCTGTAATTATTGACTTACTGACGTCAGTAAAGCAATCAAATGTTGATATTCTGCTGTTTTCACAAGATTCCATTGCTTTATTTATTACCTTTTCAAAGTTTTGCCACTTGTTATATTCTAATATTTTCATTAATTCTCTTGCATACCAATATTCATTTCCATATTCATCTACATGTTTTATACTTTCAAATATACTTTCTCCAATTTTCTCTATTTCATTTTCACTCATTTGTTTTTCCTCCTCTTATATTCTACCTTTATTCATATTTACCTCTATATATTTATTTCATATATACCCGAAAAACTTTTACCTTTTTTTATCCTCACTCCTTTCTTTTTTCCCCCATACAAATATTTTAATTACCTGTTGTGTATATGTCAACGAT
Organism: Clostridia bacterium; assembly: GCA_045637095.1. Classification (GTDB taxonomy): domain Bacteria; phylum Bacillota; class Clostridia; order TANB77; family CAG-465; genus UMGS1649. Next base: position 19,317 of record JAZTYX010000023.1, read on the forward strand.
TTGAGCGTTAATATTTTGCCTTTTCATTGACAAAATTCGACATACCTAAGATGCCATTTTATGCTTATTTATTCACAAAAAAGTAGAATCAGGAATGTTAAATAAACATTCCTGATTCTACTTTTGATATTGAGTTAAAATTAATCGCTTGCTAGTTAATCTTTATTCATTTTTTTGGGCACCTGTCAGACACGCGGCCTGACAAACGGTGCTACTGTGAAAGTACGCTGTAATTTTGTACCTTCGTTATTTTGTTAAACTAAAATCATAGTCTCCCGTTCCTACTGTAGCAGGGATACTAGATTTTAGACAAACTACGGGACGAACGCCGTAAGCAACGTTGTAGGAGCCAACACCCACAAGGTCATAGCCCGCAAGCATAACATAGAAAGAGTCGGCAGCAGACGGAGACGCCAACCTGCACCAATAGTCTGATGGCACATATAGTCCATCACTTGTTACATCTACAAGGTTATCATTATTTATTTTATATCCATTTGTATCTGTTGTTAGTGTTATTGTTGGTGTTCCTACTTTTGCATTCCATCCTGCTGCTAATAACTCTAACGTTGGTCCACCTATTGCTCCCACTACATTTGAACCATATGTTGCAAAATTTGTAAATCCCGCATAGTCTTTTATTAATTGTGCTACCGCTTGTGAATTATATACTGTTTCACCCTCTACTGTATCTACCAATGTATATTTAGGTCCATTCCCTACTCTAAATTTTTCATATAATTCTTTTTCTGCATTTGTTAAACTTGATACTGTTGTTCCTTTATCTAGTTTGCTGTTTCCTATTGAGTCTTTAGCTATTAAATACACATAATCATTATTATGATAATATATTTGCCATTCATCAACTGTTACTGTTTTCTTTGTTTCTATTGTATTTTCCTCATCTTCATCCCAATCATATAATGTTACTTCTGTTGTTACAGTATAGTCTACTGTTTTACCGTAATCTTCTGGTCCTTTTATCAACGAACCTAATGTTGTTGATGAACTATTTTTATTTGTAACTGTTACTCCTGTATCTGTTACTGTTATATTCCATTTGTCTGCAGTTACTCCTTGTTCTCCCAATTTTGTTGTTACTTCACTTACTAGTTCTGTTCCTCTTTTATTATCCATATAAGCATCTGCCCATGTTAATGCTGCTAAGTCTTGTACTGCGGCTTCATTTGTTAAATCTACAGCTTGACTTGCTCTGTTTATTACGCCAGTGTTAGATAATGTTATTACTACACTTGCTGCTAATATTATCATCACTATTATTGTAATGACTAAAACTATTAAGGATATACCTTGTTTCTTTTGCATTTTCTCATTCCTCCTTTTTGCATGCAAAAAAGCAAAGCAGCACATACCTATCTAGTATGTGTTACTTTGCTAGTTTTTATTGTTAAATTTGGGTGCAAAAACGCTACTAATGTTTTTTCATTAGTAAATGTACTTGTGTGTGTGTGTGTGTGTGTACAGCCGCAAGGCTTTCAGCGTTTTTTATCATTTGTTTACCCCTCATTATGTTTTTATTTTATACCATATTTTGTTTTTATTCAAGAGATTTGATGTATATTTATATATATTCAAATATAACAAAACAGGGTAGTTTCCCATCCTGTTTTGTGTTTAATTATTTATTTTTCTACATCTGTAATATTGTTTTCTTCTACCTTAGGTATATTTTCTAGAAGATCAATATTTTTAATTTGTATTTCTTTTTTATTTAATATTGGAAGAATGTGTGTCTCAAACTCTTCGTTAGTCATATACATATATAGTTCTATCTTCGTATTATCTTTTAATACTATTACATAGTTTTCTACATCTATATATTCCTTAAATCCTTTTAGTTTTTCTGTTTTGTATACACTATCTATCATTGAATACGAAATTTCATTTCCATTTATTTGTAGCATGTCTGTGTTTACAATTATATTATTTTCGTTAAACTTAATATATGTATTTGCTGTAAGCATAGCTACCGCAATACCTATTGCTATTATTAATTGAAACATCTTAGACATTTTATTATTGGTAGATACTGTGTTTTGTATTGTATCCAATCTATCATACTCATTAAACTTCTTACCATA